>NZ_JBIAVO010000016.1:0-168302 GCF_042894345.1 Kitasatospora sp. NPDC001540 | reverse complement strand
GCCCCGCGGGGCCGCGCCCCCGCCCCCCCCCCGGCCCCGGCCCGGGGGCCCCCCCCCCCGCCCCCCCCCCGGGCGCGCCCCCCCGCCCCCCCCCCCCCCCCCCGGCGCGCCCCCGCCCCCACCCCCGCACCCGCACCGCCTCCCCACCCGAGAGGACTCCCCCACGCCATGACGCCCCGTCCCCCGGCGAAGCTCTCCCGCCGCGCCCTGCTGACCGCCGCCGCGCTCGCCCTGCCCGCGAGCTACCTGGCCGTCGGCGGGCAGGCCCAGGCGCAGACGCCCGCGACCCTGCCGCTCGACCTGGCCAACACCACCGGCAGCAACACCGTCTACGCGTACGTGGTCGGCCGCGACCCGGCGGCCGGCGGCGGTTGGGCGTTCCTGCAGGCGGACGGCTCCAGCCTGTACCACCCGCCGAACCCGGCCAACGACCAGACGCCGCTGGGCGTGGACTGCGCGATCGCGCTGAACGCCTCCGGGGCGGCGCCGCGCCGGGTGACGCTGCCGCACCTGGACAGCGGGCGGATCTACTTCTCGGTCGGCGCCAAGCTGACCTTCCTGATGAACCGCGGCGGCGGGCTGGCGCTGCCCTCGGTGGTCAACCCGTCCGACCCGAACATCGACGTCCGGCACGACTTCTGCGAATTCACCTTCAACAACGACCAGTTGTTCGGCAACATCACCTTCGTCGACATGGTCTGCCTGCCGATCGCCTTCCAGCTGGAGGTCTCCGGCGGCGCCACCCAGACGGTGCGCGGCCTGCCCTCCGACGGCCTGGCCCGGGTCGCGTCCGCGCTGCGCGCCCAGTCGGGCGTCGACGGCTCGGACTGGAGCAAGCTGGTGGTCAACCGCTCCGGCGCCGACCTGCGGGTGCTGGCGCCCAACCTGGCGATCCGCGGCAACAGCGCCCTGTTCAGCGGCTACTTCGAGCCGTACGTCGACCAGGTGTGGAGCAAGTACGCCAGCACCGACCTGCGGATCGACACCCAGTACACCTGGGGCACCTTCACCGGCCGGGTCAGCGGCGGCACGCTGAACTTCCCCGGCGCCGGGTCGTTCGCCAAGCCGTCCACGCTGGCGATCTTCTCCTGCAGCGACGCGCCGTTCACCACCGGCAACGACCTGATGGGCAACCTGAGCGCCCGGCTGGCCGCCGCGTTCAACCGCACCACGCTGCTGAGCAACCCCGTCCAGCCCACCAACGAGAACCCGGCCGCCTTCTACACCCAGGCCCGCACCAACCACTACGCCCGGATCCTGCACTCCACCACGCCCGACGGCCTCGGCTACGCCTTCCCGTACGACGACGTCCACCCGGCGGGCGTCGACTTCGAGGGCAAGGTGCAGTCCGGCGCGCCCACCCGCTGGGTGATCACCGTCGGCGGCCTGGCGGGCGGCGGCGGTGGCGGCGGCAGCACCACACCGCCGCCGAGCGGCGGCGGCAGCGCGTTCGCCACCGTGCAGGCGGAGTCGTACGTCGCGCAGTCGGGTGCGCAGACCGAGGCGTGCTCCGACACCGGCGGCGGCACGGACGTCGGCTGGCTGGCCAACGGCGACTGGCTGCGCTACACCCTGGACTTCGGCACCACCGGCGCGACCCGGATCGACGCCCGCGTGGCGTCCGGCGCGGCCGCCGGGGTCAGCGGCCTGGTCCAGGTCCGGCTGGGCAGCCCCACCGCGACGCCCGTCGGCAGCTTCGCCGTCGCCAACACCGGCGGCTGGCAGTCCTGGCGGACCGTCCCGGCCGACCTGAGCCGGATCACCGGCGTCCGGGACGTCTACCTGACCTTCAGCAGCGGCCAGCCCGCCGACTTCGTCAACCTCAACTGGTTCACCTTCTCCTGACGGCACGTCAGGTGGCGAGCGGGGCGCCCCGCCCCGCCCGCGGCCTACCGGCCCCAGGCGGAGAACTCGGCGACCGCGTTGTTGCCGCTGCCGCCGGACGGCTTCGGCACGTAGAACTTCAGGTCGGTGCCGTTGGAGTGGTAGCTGTTGGAGCCCACGTACGGGTTGTTCCAGTGCAGTTGGACGATCCGGCCGTTCAGCACCGGGTTCGCGCAGTTCTCCGAGAAGAACCGGACGGTGCCCTCGGTGCCGGTGGCGAAGCCGTTGGACTCCGAGGCCCAGAAGCCCTGCTGCTGGTCGTCGATCCGCACCGGGGGCTCCAGGCTCCAGATGCCGTGGGCCAGCGACCAGCCCTCCCGGGTGAGGGTGCAGCCGGTCCAGTTGTTCAGCTTGACCACGGTGCTGCGGGCCGCGATGGCGCTGGTGGTCACGGTCGGGTTGCTCGCCCCCGCGGGCGCGGCGGTGGCCGTGCCCGCGAGGGCGAGGGTGAGGGCGGCGGTCGCGGTCAGCGTCCCGGCGATCTTGTGGTGCGTGCGCATTGCTGGTGGTTCCCCCCTTGACCGGCCGCGGACTTTCCTGCGGCCGTGCCACCACTGTGCGCCGTCACGATAAACCTCCGATTGACGGACGCTGACCGTTCCCTTGCCGCCCGTTCGTCCGGGCGGCCCGTCAGGACGACGCCGCCCCGGTGCGTTCGACCTGGCTGAGCGGGGCGGCCAGCGACTCCAGGCTGCGGCGTTCGGCCCGGACGCCGAGGAAGGCCTCGACCAGGCCCGCGGCCGCCATCAGGGCCGCGCCGATGCAGAACGCGAGGGTGGCGTCGCCGACCTGGCCGCTGCTGACCAGCCCGTTGAAGAGCAGCGGGCCGGAGATGCCGCCCGCCGCCGTGCCGACCGCGTAGAAGAAGGCAATGCACAGGGCGCGGGTCTCCAGCGGGAAGATCTCGCTGACGGTCAGGTACGCGGCGCTGGCCCCGGCGGAGGCGAAGAACAGCACGGCCGTCCAGCAGGCCGTCATCCCGACGGCGCTCAGCGAGCCGTGCTGGAACAGCCAGGCGGTGCCGAACAGCAGGACGCCGGAGCCGATGTAGCTGCCCGCGATCATCGGCTTGCGGCCGACCGAGTCGAAGAGCGGGCCCAGCAGCACCGGGCCGAGGAAGTTGCCGACCGCGATCACCGCGAAGTAGTAGCCGGTGTCGCCCGCGGGGACGTCGAAGAACTGGGTGAGGATCGCCGCGTACCCGAAGGTGATCGAGTTGTAGAGGAAGGACTGCCCGATGAACAGCGACAGGCCGAGGACGGTGCGGCGCGGGTAGGTGGAGACCAGGGTGCGGGCGATGGTGACGAAGCCGATCGGGCCGCGCTCGCGGATCGCGATCGGCGGTTCGTCCACCGGGGGCAGCGGCTTGCCGGTCTCCTTCTCGACGATCGCCTCCGCCTCGCGGACGATCTCCTCCGCCTCGGCGCCCTTGCCGTGGGTGAACAGCCAGCGCGGGCTCTCCGGGACGTGCCGCCGCACCAGCAGGATGACCAGGCCCAGCACCACGCCGATGCCGAAGGCCAGCCGCCAGCCGACGTCGGTGGCGAACAGCGAGGTGTTCAGCAGCGCGATGGAGGCGAACGCGCCGAGCGCCGCGCCGATCCAGAAGCTGCCGTTGACGATCAGGTCGACCCGGCCGCGGACCCGGGCCGGGATCAGTTCGTCGATCGCCGAGTTGATGGCCGCGTACTCGCCGCCGATGCCGAAGCCGGTGAAGAACCGGCAGAGGAAGAAGAACCAGGGCGTCCAGGACAGCGCGGTGACGCCGGTCGCCAGGAGGTAGACGGCGAGGGTCAGCATGAACAGCTTCTTGCGGCCCAGCCGGTCGGTCAGCCAGCCGAAGAACAGCGCGCCGCAGCAGGCGCCCGCCACGTAGAGGGCGGCGGCGACGGTGGTGACCTGGGCGGTGCTGATCGCGATGCCGCTGCCGGGTTCGGCGAGGCGGGCGGCGAGGTTGCCGACCACGGTGACTTCCAGGCCGTCCAGGATCCAGACGGTGCCCAGGCCGATCAGGATCCGCCAGTGCCAGGGCGACCAGGGCAGCCGGTCGAGTCTTGCGGGGACGTCGGTCTCGATGACTGCCGGATCGCCTCCGGCCCCGACGGTACTGCGTTGCGGTGCGGACATCACGACCTCCGTCATCCGGTCGTACGCCCGGCCCCTCCGGGCGTACCGGGGGCGCGTCTGCCCCGCCGGGGCCCGGGCACACCCCCGGTTCGGGCCGCGCCGGGTCTCACGGGTTCACGGGCCGGGCCTCCAGGTGGTAGGCCAGGACGCGGGTCTCGAAGCGCGGTTGGGCGGCGGTGGCCGGTCCGCGCGCGGGGCGGCCGTCGGAGAGCCGGAAGCGGGAGTGGTGCAGGGGGCACTCCAGGCAGCCGTCGACGACCTCGCCCCCGGCGAGGGAGGCCGCCATGTGGGTGTAGCGGTCGGCGAGCACCGTCCACCCGTCCTCGGCGGTGCGCACCACCACGACGGGGACGTCCCCGAGCTGGCGGCGGACGGGGGTGTTCTCGGGGATGTCGGCGGTCGCTCCGAGGGAGTGCCAGTCGGACGGGGCCAGCCGGGGTTCGGCCTCGGCGTGGGCGGCGCCGGCGGCCTTGTGGTAGGCGAGGTGTCCGCCGAGCGCAGCGACCAGGCCGACGGTGCCGGTCCCGGCCAGGCCGAGCAGCCGTCCCCGGGCGGGGCGTCCGTGGCGGCGGGCGCGCAGCGAGGCGGCGTGCAGGAGGGCGGCGGTGGCGGCTCCGGCGGCGTGCACCAGTCCGATCCGGCGGTGGGCGGGCGGCAGCCGGGACCAGTCGACCCAGCCCGCCAGCAGCACCGGGGGCAGGGCGGCCAGTCCGGTGGCGGTGAGTCGGCGCACGGCCCGGTCGTCCCCGCCGGTCGCCTCCAGCAGGGTGGCGGCCGTCCAGCAGCCGACCGGGAGTTGGGCCAGGGCGGGGTGCAGCGGGTGGCCGAGCCAGACGCCGTGCAGCGCGTCCCGGGCGGGGCCGAGCGGGAGGCGCTGGACGAGGGCGGCGATCCGTTCCGCGACCGGGTCGAGGAACGTCCAGCCCGCGGGGGCGTCCATCCGGTCGGCGAGGGCGTGGTAGGCATCCATGCCCTGCGGCTGTCCGTCCCGGCGGACGGCAAACCCCGGCCGCGGGCGGGCGCGCGGCACCGCGCCGCCCCGCTGGACGGTGCGGGGCGGCGCGGTGCCGCGGTGGGTCGGTGGTGGTGGCGCGGGTCAGGCGGGGGTGATCCGCCCGCGCCAACCGCCGCTCTCCACACCGCGTTCCTCGATGAAGGACTTGAAGCGGTCGAGGTCACCGCGGACCCGGCGGTCGATCATGCCCATGGCGTCGGCGGCGTGCTCGGCCATGCCCTTCGGGTCGTAGTCCATGGCCAGGCGCACCTCGCAGCGCGCGTCGTCGAGCCGGGCGAAGCTGACCACGCCCATCTGCTGGACGTCTCCGCCCACCGTCCGCCAGGCGATCTTCTGGTCGGGCAGCTGGTCGACGATCTCGGTGTCGAACTCCCGGGTCACTCCGGCGATCTTGGTGCGCCAGTGGTTGTGGCGCTCGTCGATCTGGACGACCTCCTCGACGCCGTCCATGAACCGGGGGAAGTCCTCGAACTGCGTCCACTGGTCGTACGCGGTGTGCAGGGGGACGTTCACCTCGATGGTCTCCTGGACCATGCTCATGCGTTCTCCTCCGTTTCGTTCACGGGCCGGTGAGGACCTGGTGGGTCACCAGGGTCACCATCGGTACCAGCGGGAGCGGCCGCCACCGGTTCCGGCGCCCCGGGCGACGAAGCCGATCAGCCACAGGACCAGCACGGCGATCGCGATCCACCACAGCACGTGCGCGGCGAAACCGGCTCCGAACAGGATGACGATCAGTAGCAGCACCAACAGCATCGCGAGCACGGCGGTCGCACCTCCTCGTTCCACGGGCGGCCGCCGAAGGGGGACGGTCGGTGGCCGCGAACCCGCTGGGGGTCTGACGGGCGTCTGACCGGTTCGCCCCGGATCAAACGCTTTCGCCCGGTCCCGAACGCTCCTGCCGTCCGGGAGGGCCGCCCGGGAGGACTTCGACGGCGATCAGGCAGGTGTCGTCGTCGGTGTCGGCGGTGCTGGCGGCCAGGGCCCGGTCGAGCAGGGCGTCGAGGTCGGTGGCCGGTCCGGCGAGGGCGCGGGCGAGGTGGTCGAGCGGTTCCTCGACGGCCTGGTCGCGGCGTTCGACCAGGCCGTCGGTGTAGAGCAGCAGGACGTCGCCGGGGCGCATGGCGAGGTGCTGCTCCTGGTAGTCGGGGTTCTCGGCGGCGCCGAGCAGGATGCCGTGCGGGAGCGGGAGCGGGCGGACGGTGCCGTCGCGCAGCAGGAGGGGCGGGAGGTGGCCGGCCCGGGCCCAGTGCAGGGTGCGGGTGTCGGGGTGGTAGCGGGCGCAGATCGCGGTGGCGGTGGCGGCGCCGGTGAGGTCGGCGGTGGCCTGGTTGAGCCAGCCGAGCAGGCGGCCGGGCCCGGCGCCGGTGTAGGCGAGGCCGCGCAGCGCGTTGCGCAGGGCGACCATGCCGGTGGCGGCCTCGACGCCGTGGCCGGCCATGTCGCCGACGACCAGCAGGGCGGTGCGGTCGGGCAGCAGGGTGGTGTCGTACCAGTCGCCGCCGACCCGGTCGCGCTGCGAGGAGGGCCGGTAGCGGACGGCGGCGCGCAGTCCGGCGCTCTCCAGCGGGGGCGGGGCGGGTGGCAGGATGGCCTGCTGCAGGCGCAGGGCGAGCAGGTGGCGTTCGGCGGCCTCCTGCCGGGTGGAGGCGAGGCTCTCGGTGGTGGCGGCGAGCGCGGTCTCGGTCCAGTGCTGGGCGGTGACGTCCTGGAAGGCGCCGCGGACGGCGGCGGTGCGTCCGGTCGGGTCGGGGACGGGTTCGGCGACCATCCGGACGTAGTGGGTGTAGCTGCTGAGGTGCCGCATCCGGAACACCGTGGAGTCCGGACGCCCGTTGTCGACGGCCGAGTTGACGACCCTGCGGACGGCCTGCTCGTCGTCGGGGTGGACGTGTGCGGGCAGGGCGGCGAGCGGGACGGGCGCGGTGCCGGCGGGGAGGCCGAGCAGGTCGGCGGTGCCCGGCGTCCAGTGGACCTCGCCGCTGCGCAGGTCCTCCTCGAACCCGGTGAGGTGGCTGAGGCGCTGGGCGGTGCGCAGCAGCCGGTCGGTGCGGTCGTCGGCGCCGGTGGGCCGCCAGCTGACCAGCAGGTGGCCGGGCGGGTGGGCGAGGCGGGCGGCGGCGAACTCCAGCAGGACGGGGACGGGGGTCTGGCCGCTGAGGAAGTTCAGGGCGAGGGTGTCGGCGTGGTGCGGGCGGCCGGTGGCGTGCACCCGCAGCAGCAGGTCGAGCAGGCCGTCGGCGCAGGCCTGCGGGTAGGCGGTGGTGAGGGTGCGGCCCTCGACGCGGTGCGGGGGGCGGCCGGCCGGGTCGGTGAAGGCGGTGTTGACGCGCAGGACGCGGAAGTCGGCGGGCTGGCCGGTGGCGGGTTCGGGGGCCAGCAGCAGGGCGGGGGCGAGGGCGGCGTCGAGGGCGGCGGTGTCGGGGGCGGTGTCCGCGACGACGGGGTCGGGGCGGTCGGTCAGCGCGAGGGCGCAGACCTCGGCGACGGCGCGCAGGCGGCGCCGTTCGGCGGGGGTGGGGTCGGGCGGGTGGTTCTCCCAGGCGAGTTCGAGCACGGCGGCGGGGGCGTCGGCGCGGTGCAGCGGCACGGCGAGGCGGTAGGGGGCGCGGTCGGCGCCGAGGGTGGCGGCGACCGGGCCGGTGGGGCCGAGCGCGGAGCCGCCCGCCAGGGCCTGCTGGGCGGGGGTGGGCAGGCCGGGCGGGACGTGCCGCCAGGCGGTCCGTTCGGCCTCGGTGAAGCCGGGCGCGACGACGGGGTGCAGGGCGCCGCCGGGCTGGACGGTCCAGAGCACGGCGGCGGGGGCCCCGAGCAGGTCGGCGGCCTGGCCGAGGGCGGCCTCGACGACGGGCGGCGGCCGTCCGGGCGGGGGTGCCGGGGGTGCGGGCGGGGCGGGGCCGGGCCCGGTGGTGGTGCCGCTGGTGGTGGCGGGCAGGGTGGTGAGGATGTCGGCGGCGAGTTCCTGCGGGCCGAGGCGGGCGCGTTCGGCGAGCGCGAGCAGTTGGGCCCCGGCCTCGGCCGGTCCGCAGCCCAGCCGTTCGGCGAGGACGCCGGTGGCCAGGGCGGTGAGCGGGCGGGTGGCGAGCGCGGCGCGCAGCTCCGCGACCTCCTGCTGGGCGTCGCGCAGCCGCAGCGCGAGCAGGTGGCGGACGTCCGGGGGCGGCGTCGGTCCGGGGCTCGGCGTCGGCTCGTTCATGGCGTCAACTCTCCACCCACCTCTGCACGGTGGCGATCAGCTCGGCGGCGTCGACGGGTTTGGTGAGGTGGTCGTCGGCCCCGGCGGCGAGGCTGCGGGCGCGGTCGTCCGGCATGGCCTTGGCGGTGACGGCGACGATGGGGACGGTGGCCCGGTCGGTGCTCCGGCGGATGGCGGCGGTGGCGGCGTACCCGTCGAGCTCGGGCATCATCAGGTCCATCAGCACCAGGTCGGTCTCGGGGTGGGCGCGCAGCAGGGCGAGGCCGGTGCGGCCGTTGGCGGCGTGCAGGGCGGTGGCGCCCTCGAGTTCGAGTGCGGTGCTGAGGGCGTAGACGTTGCGCGGGTCGTCGTCGATGACCAGCACGGTGCGTCCGGCGAGCCGCCCCGGCCCGGCCGGGGGTGCGGGCCGGTCGGGCGGGTCGGCGGCCGGGGCGGGGTCCGGGGCGGGGTCCGGGGCGCTGACGGCCTTGGCGATGCGTTCGCGCAGCTCGTCCAGGCCGGTGGCGACCTCCAGCCGGTCGGCGGCGGGGACGGACGGCTCGGCTCCGCCGGTGTGGCCGAGGACGGGGAGCGGGTCGGCGCGCCGTTCGAGGGCGGCGAGCAGGGTGCGGGCGCCGTCCTCGGGCAGTCCGAGGTCGAGGACGAGCAGGTCGTGGGGGGCGCGGTCGAGGGCGGCGAGGGCGCTGTCGGGGTCGCCCGCGCTGTCGACGGTGGTGGCGGGGTCGCGGCCGGTGACGCCGCTGCGGGTGAGCAGGGTGAGCAGCCCGGGCGGGTCGGGTTCGACCACCAGGATGCGGCGCTCCCCGGCCGGTCGCGGCTCCCCCTCCGCCGTCCGGGGCCCGTCCTCGGCCTCCGGTTCGGCGTACGCGGCGGGCAGCAGCAGGGTGAAGCAGCTCCCCTCCCCCGGTACGGATTCGGCGCTGACCACGCCGCCGAGCAGGCGGGCGAGTTCGCGGCTGATGGAGAGCCCGAGGCCGGTGCCGCCGTACTTGCGGCTGGTGGTGCCGTCGGCCTGCTGGAAGGCGCCGAAGATGGATTCCAGGTGGTCGGCGCCGATGCCGATGCCGGAGTCCTGGACGCGGAACGCGACGGCGGCCAGGTCGCGGCGCTCGGTGGGGAGTTCGCCGGGACGGGCGGGTTCGACGGCGAGTTCGATGAAGCCCCGGTCGGTGAACTTCACCGCGTTGGAGAGCAGGTTGCGCAGGATCTGCCGCAGGCGGGCCTGGTCGGTGTGCAGGTGTTCGGGGGCGCCGGGCGCGGTGGTGATCCGGAAGTCGAGGCCCTTCTCGGCGGCGAGCGGGCGGAAGGTGGTGTCCACGTAGTCGAGGAGTTCGCGCAGTTCGAACGGTTCGACGGTGACGTCGAGCTTGCCCGCCTCGACCTTCGACAGGTCGAGGATGTCGTTGATCAGTTGCAGCAGGTCGGACCCGGCGGAGCGGATCACCTCGGCGTACTCGACCTGTTTGCCGGTCAGGTTTCCCTCGCTGTTCTGGGCGAGCAGTTGGGCCAGGATCAGCAGGCTGTTCAGTGGGGTGCGCAGTTCGTGGCTCATGTTGGCCAGGAACTCCGACTTGTACATCGACGTCCTGGTCAACTGCCGGGCCCGTTCCTCCAGTTCGCGGCGGGCCTGCTCGATCTGCAGGTTCTTCGCCTCGATGTCGCGGTTCTGGGCGGCGAGCAGTTCGGCCTTCTCGCCGAGTTCGGCGTTGGAGCGCCGCAGTTCCTCCTGGCCGTCGACCAACTGCTCGGAGCGGGCCCGGAGTTCGGCGGTGAGCCGACGGGACTCGCGGAGCAGTTCGTCGGTCCGGGCGTTGGCCAGCAGGGTGGCGAGGGTGGTGCCGATGTCCTGGGCCAGGCGCTCCAGGAAGTCCCGGTGCAGGCCGGTGAAGTGGTGCAGGGTGGCGACCTCGACCACGCCGAGCAGCCGGTCCTCCATGGCGATCGGCTGGATCAGCAGTTCGCGGGGCGCGGCCGAGCCGAGGCCGGAGGCGATCTCGGCGTAGCCGGGCGGGAGTTCGCTGATCGCGATGGCCCGGCGGCTGCGTCCGGCCTGGCCGACCAGCGACTCGCCGAGGCCGAAGCGGCGCGGGGTGTCGGCGCGGTGGTGGCCGTAGGCGGCGGCGCGGGCCAGCACCACGCCGTCCTCGGTGTCCTCGGCGAGATAGCAGGTGCCGTACTGGGCGTCCAGCAGCGGGCACAGCTCGTCCATCAGCAGTTCGGCCACCGCGGCCGGTTCGCGCCGTCCCTGGATGAGGGCGGTGAGCCGGGCCAGGTGGGTCTTCAGCCAGTCCTGCTCCTGGTTGGCGCGGGTGGTCTCGCGCAGCGACTCCACCATCACGTTGATGTTGTCCTTGAGGTCGGCGACCTCGCCGGAGGCGTCCACCGTGATCGAGCGGGTCAGGTCGCCCGCGGTGACGGCGCTGGTCACCTCGGCGATCGCCCGGACCTGCCGGGTCAGGTTCCCGGCCAGCTCGTTGACGTTCTCGGTCAGCCGCTTCCAGGTGCCCGAGACGCCCTCCACCTCGGCCTGGCCGCCCAGCCGCCCCTCGGTGCCCACCTCGCGGGCGACCCGGGTGACCTCGGCGGCGAACGAACTCAGCTGCTCCACCATCGTGTTGATGGTGTTCTTCAACTCCAGGATCTCGCCCCGGGCGTCGACGTCGATCTTGCGGGTCAGGTCGCCCCGGGCCACCGCCGTGGTCACCTGCGCGATGTTGCGCACCTGCGAGGTCAGGTTGTGCGCCATGAAGTTGACGCTGTCGGTGAGGTCCTTCCAGGTGCCCGCGACGTTCGGCACCCGGGCCTGCCCGCCCAGCGTGCCGTCGGTGCCGACCTCCCGGGCGACCCGGGTCACCTCGGCGGCGAACGCCGAGAGGGTGTCCACCATGGTGTTCAACGCCCCGGCCAGCGCGGCGACCTCGCCCTCCGCCTCGACGGTGACCCGCTGCGACAGGTCACCGCGGGCCACCGCGGTCGCGACCTGCGCGATCGAGCGGACCTGGCCGGTCAGGTTGGACGCCATCACGTTGACGTTGTCGGTCAGGTCGCGCCACGTCCCCGAGACGCCCCGGACGTCCGCCTGCCCGCCGAGGATGCCTTCCGTACCGACCTCGCGGGCCACCCTGGTCACCTCGCCCGCGAACGAACCCAGCTGCTCCACCATCGTGTTGACGGTGCTCTTCAGCTCCAGGATCTCGCCGCGCGCCACCACGTCGGCCTTCCGGCTCAGGTCGCCCCGGGCCACCGCGGTGGCGACCTGCGCGATCGAGCGGACCTGCGCGGTCAGGTTGCCCGCCATGAAGTTGACGCTGTCGGTCAGGTCGCGCCACGTCCCCGAGACGCCCCGGACGTCCGCCTGCCCGCCGAGGATGCCCTCGGTGCCGACCTCGCGGGCGACCCGGGTCACCTCGGCGGCGAACGAACTCAGCTGCTCCACCATCGTGTTGACGGTGTTCTTCAGCTCCAGGATCTCGCCCCGGGCGTCCACGTCGATGGTGCGGGTCAGGTCGCCCCGGGCCACCGCCGTGGTCACCTGCGCGATGTTGCGCACCTGCGAGGTCAGGTTGCCCGCCATCGCGTTCACCGAGTCGGCCAGCTCCCGCCACGCCCCGTGCGCCTGCGGCACCTCCGCCTGGCCGCCGAGCATGCCCTCGGTCCCGACCTCCCGGGCCACCCGCGTCACCTCGGCGTTCAGCCGGGCCAGCCGCTCCGCCATGTCGTTGTACACGCCCGAGATCTCGCCCAGCACCCCCGGCGCGTCCGGCAGCCGCAGCGTGAGGTCGCCGTCCCGGACGGCGGTCAGCCCCGCCAGCAGGCGGCGCAGCGCGGCGCCGTCGGCGTCGGCGGCCACCGGCGCGGCAGTTCCGGCAGTTCCGGCGGGCAGGGCCCCGTCGAGGTCGTCCGCCCGCGCGTGCTCCCGGCTCCCGCTGCTGTCCGACGGCGGCGGCTGCGGCGGCTGGTGCCGGGGCGGCCGTCCGGGGTCCGGTGTGCTCTCCACGCGACCATCACCTCAGCTCCGGGATCACGGCACGGACCCGGTGGCCGGGACCGCTTCCTGCTCCCACTGTGGCACTTCCGCGGTCAGGGTTCCGCCGGAGAGCGGACGACCTCCAGCCACACCGTCTTGCCGCCGCCCGGCAGCGGTTCGCTGCCCCAGGCGGTGGCCAGCCGGTCGACCACCCGCAGCCCGTACCCGCCGGGGCGGGCGGGCACCCGGAGCGGACGGAGCACCGGCAGCCGGTCGTCGGCGTCGCTGACGGCGACCCGCAGCAGCGGCCCGCGCCGGGTCAGTTCGAGCAGGTAGGGGCCGCTGGCGTGCTGGCAGGCGTTGGTGACCAGTTCGCTGGTCATCAGCAGCACATCCTCGGCGGCGGCCCGGGCCTCGGCGTCCGGGGCGGGCAACCAGCCCCAGGCCCGCAGCGCCGTACGGGTGAACTCGCGTCCGCGGGCGACCGTGCCGGGGGCGGCGGTCAGCGGCAGGCTGCGCCGGTCCGTGCCGCTGGGCGGGGGGCGGTCGGGGCGCGCGGGACGGGCCGGGCGCGCGGCCATCACGGTGCCCCGATCGAGTCGTCCAGCGGGCCCACCACCGAACCGCCCGCCGCACCGTTCACCGAGCCGTCCACCGAGACACCCGCCCCCGGCGCCGCGAGCGCCTCCTCGACGGTGGGGTGGACCTCCAGCACCTCGTCCGCGCCGGTGATCGCCAGCATCCGGGCGACCACCGCCCCGGGCGCGGCCAGCAGCAGCGGGAGGCCGGCCCGCACGGCGGCGGCGTGCGCGCGCAGCAGCAGGTTGAGCCCGGTGGAGTCGCAGAAGTCGAGGCCGCCGCAGTCCACCACCAGTCGCCCGGGCGGCTCGGCGACGGCCCGTTCCAGGGCTTCGCGCAGCGGGCCGACGCTGTCGTGGTCGAGTTCTCCCTCGGGCCGCACCACCAGCGCGTCGGGCGGGTGCCGCAGCGCGACGGTGAGTGGAGCGCCGGGACCTGCACCTGGCTGTGCGTCCACGGCTCGAACACCTCCTACCGTACGGTGTCGGGTCCTTCCACCCGGGTCCTCCCACCCTGGGGCGGTCGGCCCCCCGCGACTACCCGACCGGTCGGGGCTCAATCAGCGGCCGACGGCCCCTCGTCCTCCCGGCCCTCGATCTGCCGGCGCAGTCCGGCGAGGGTGGCGGCCAGGATGCGGGAGACGTGCATCTGGGAGACGCCGATCTCGGTGGCGATCTCGCTCTGGGTCAGCCCGCCCCAGAACCGCAGGAGCAGGACGGTGCGCTCCCGTTCGGGCAGCCGGTTGAGGAAGGGTTTGGCCATCACCCGGAGTTCGGCGACCTCCAGCTCGGGGTCGCAGGCTCCGAGCCGGTTGACCAGGGCGCTGCCCGCGTCGTCGGAGTCCTCGTCGCGCAGCGAGTCGAGCGAGTCGCAGCGGCACAGCCGCCCGGCCTCCATGCCCTCCGCGGCCTGCTCCTCGCTGACGTGCAGCTCCTCGGCGATCTCGGCGGTGTCGGGCAGCCGTCCGAGCGTCTGCTCGAGCCGGTCGGAGGCGTGCACGGCCGCCAGGTAGCGCTCCTGCACGCTGCGCGGGACGCGCAGCGGCCAGGAGGTGTCGCGGAAGAACCGCTTGATCTCGCCGGAGATGGTGGGGATCGCGTACGTGACGAACTCGACGCCGCGGTCCGGGTCGAAGCCGTCGACGGCCTTGATCAGTCCGACGGTGCCGACCTGGATGATGTCGTCCAGGTCCTCGGGGCGGTGCCGGAACCGGGCGGCGACGAACCGCACCAGCGGCATGTTCAGCTCGATCAGGGTGCCCCGGACGTAGCTGTGGGCCGGGTCCTCGGGCGGCAGCTCGGCGAGCCGCCGGAACAGCGCGTCGCCGAGGCGGCGGGCCTCGTACTTGCCCATGGCGCGCATCTCGCGCCGGGTGGGGCGGTGCATCGGGTCGGCCTCGGCCGTCCCGCTCCCGGCCGTCGCGGTCTCGGGAGCGGCGGGAGGGGAGGTGGCGGGGGCGGGGGTGAGGGTGACGTCGGGAGCAGCGGGCGCCGTGGCGGGCGTGCTGCGCAGCGTGGAGGCTCTGGTCACGGGGAGTCATCTCCCGGGTACGGTGGGACCTGCCCCGGCAGTCCGATCCGATGGCGGCACGCCGGGGCACCTGACGACCGAGGCCGTCCGTGACTCGGCGGGCCGCACGGCGTCGGGACGGCGGCGGGGCGGGCGGAGAACCGTGGAAACCCGGCTTCTTCAGGCGACGGCTCCCGGCACGCGGCGCGCGGTTCGCGACTTCTGCTCGCGATCTCGGCTCACATACCGTGACGTGTCACGTGGCGTGACACTGCGCCCCCTGGGGGTCAGCCGCGTCGGGCGGTGCGCGCTCGACGTGGCGTCCTGACTTCTACCCCGTTCGTCGGCCGTAAACCCGATTTGCCGGATTCTTCCGCCTCGTCCACCTCGTCCCGATCGTCCGGTTTCCGGTCGGCCCGGTTGGTTCGCACGGCGGCGGGTAGGCGCGCCGTGACCGTACGGCGACGAGAGGAGTCCGACCATGCCCGCCGGATCGAGCCCCAAGCGGGAGCGCCAGTACGAGCACATCAAGGAGGGCGAGCTGAAGCGGGGCGTGGGCGAGAAGCGCGCCGCGGAGATTGCCGCCCGCACCGTCAACAAGGAACGGGCCCGGCACGGCGAGAGCCGGACGGCGAGCCGCAGTTCCACGCACGACGTCTCCTCCGGGCACCGGGGCGGCAAGCGCTCGCACCAGGGGGCCGGAGGCCCGACGTACGACCAGCTGTACAACGAGGCGCGGCAGCGCGGCATCAAGGGCCGGTCGAAGATGAACAAGGACCAGCTCGCGCACGCGCTGGGGCGGTGACGCCGATGACCGCGATGACCGTTCCGATGCCCGTCGACCCGGACGTCCGGCCGCCCGAGCCGCCGGACTCGCCGCCCCGGCCGACCGATCCGCCGGGACCGCTCGGCCCCGGCCCGCTGCCGCCGGACCCGGACCCGCCGCTGTCCCCGCCCGTCCCGCACGACCCGCAGCCACCGCACCCGGGCCCGGACCCGGCCCCGCCCGATCCGGCGCCCTCCCCGGAGCCGCCGGACCGCCGCGGCCCGCCGTTCCGGCCCGAACCGCACCCCGAACCCACGCCGCAGCCGAGCCCGGCCCCGTGACGGCAGCCGCGTGACGAAGGCGCGCCCCATCAGACGGGCGGGTCCCCCGGCCCGCAGGACGCCGACGGCGTCCTGCGGGCCGAGGCGTGCCCGTCCCGGCTGCCGGGAACGCGGGCGGCACCCGGTGGGCAAAACCCTTCGCCCCGCCCCGCTGCGCCGGGTACGGTCTGCGCCGAGCGCCGGGGCCCACCGCCCCGCGCTCCCATCCCCCTCCCAACGGAAGCAGGTGCCGCCGATGGCGTGTCGGATCAGCGAACTCGTCCTGGGCTGCCACGAGCCCGAGGTGCTGGCGCGGTTCTGGTGCGAGGTACTGGACTTCGTGGTGCTCGACCGCGAGGAGGACGGCAGCGTCGAGATCGGCCCGAGGGAGGGCTTCGGCGGCGCGCAGCCGACGCTGGTCCTGAGCCCCGAGGCCGAGCCGCACCCGGGCCTGCCGCGCCTGCACATCGACGTCAGCGCCACCGACCGCGACCAGGACGCCGAGTTGGCGCGCCTGCTCGCGCTCGGGGCGCGCCCGGCCGACGTCGGGCAGACCGGCGCGGAGTCCTGGCACGTCCTCGCCGACCCGGAGGGCAACGTCTTCTGCCTGCTCAGGGCCCGGATCAAGCAGCTCTGACCGGCCGTCCCGCCCGTCCGTCGCGGCTCCGGAGGAATTCCTCCCCGGAGCCGCGATGAGTTTCCGGCCCGCCGCCGGTACGTACCGGTGAGCCCCCCGACCCGGTGGGGCGGACCGGAACGAGTGCAAGGGAGACGTCCGATGACGGACGACCGTGCGGCGGACCTCGCCGCGATCCATGCGGTGCTGGCCGCGTCCTACGAAGCCTGGGAGGCCGGTGACGCCGGGGCGATGGTCGCCGACTACACGGCGGACGCCACCGCGATCCTGCCGGGTTCGCTGCGCGACGGCCGCGAGGCCGTCCGGGCGGGCATGGCGCGGTCCTTCGCCGGCCCGCTGAAGTCCACCTCGACCTGGAACCGCACCCTGGGCGTGCGCTTCCTGGGCCGGGACGCCGCGATCGTGGTCAACGAGTCGGGCATCCTGTTCGGCGGCGAGAGCGAGGTCCCCGAGGACCGGAAGGTCCACGCGACCTGGGTGCTGGAGAAGCGCGAGGAGCGCTGGCTGATCGCCGCGTACCACAACAGCCCGGTGCACGCGCCCGCGCACTGACCCGCCCGGCCCCCCACCGCGGCGGCGGTGGGGGGCCGGGTGCGCACAGCGGCACCGCTCCCCGGTGTTTCCGCCCCGGCGGGGGCGGTCAGACGCCGGGGAGTGGTGTCGTCGTGCGAGAAGGAGGACGTCCCGTGTCAAGGACTGTCGCGGATCAGGTGCTGGCCCGCTTGCGCGAGTGGGGCGTGGAGCAGGTGTTCGGTTACCCGGGGGACGGCATCAACGGACTGCTGGCCGCGTGGGGGCGGGCCGACGACCAGCCCTCCTTCGTGCAGGCCAGGCACGAGGAGATGGCGGCGTTCGAGGCGGTGGGCTACGCCAAGTTCTCCGGGCAGGTCGGCGTGTGCGTGGCCACCTCGGGACCGGGTGCGATCCACCTGCTGAACGGGCTGTACGACGCCAAGTTGGACCACGTGCCGGTGGTGGCGATCGTCGGGCAGACCGACCGCAGCGCGATGGGCGGCTCGTACCAGCAGGAGGTGGACCTGCTGAGCCTGTACAAGGACGTGGCCTCGGCGTACTGCCAGATGGTGACCGTCCCGCAGCAGTTGCCGAACGTGCTGGACCGGGCGTTCCGGACGGCCGCGACGTACCGCACGGTGACCGCCGTGATCATTCCGGCGGACGTGCAGGAGCTGCCCGAGCAGGCGCCGGAGCACGCGTTCAAGATGGTGCCGTCCAGCCTGGGGATGCCGAAGTCGCACCCGGTGCCGGACGACGCCGAGCTGGCGCGGGCGGCCGAGGTGCTGAACGCGGGCGGCAAGGTGGCGATGCTGGTCGGCCAGGGCGCCCGCGGGGCGCGCCGGCAGGTCGAGCAGGTGGCCGAGCTGCTGGGCGCGGGGGTGGCGAAGGCGCTGCTCGGCAAGGACGTGCTGCCGGACACCCTGCCGTACGTGACGGGGTCGATCGGGCTGCTGGGCACCCGGCCCTCGTACGAGCTGATGCGGGACTGCGACACGCTGCTGACGGTGGGCTCCAGCTTCCCCTACACCCAGTTCCTGCCGGAGTTCGACCAGGCGCGGGCGGTGCAGATCGACGCCGACCCGTTCATGGTGGGGCTGCGCTACCCGTACGAGGTGAACCTGGTCGGTGACGCGGCGGCGACGCTGGACCGGCTGCTGCCGATGCTGCGCCGCAAGAAGGACCGGAGCTGGCGCAAGCAGGTGGAGAAGAACACCGCGCGCTGGTGGGACGTGATGGAGGAGCGGGCGAAGGTGCCCGCCGACCCGGTGAACCCGGAGTACCTGGTGCACGCGCTGGACGCGCTGCTGCCGGAGAACGCGATCGTGACGGCGGACTCCGGGTCGGCCGCGAACTGGTACGCCCGGCACCTGCGGATGCGCGGCACGATGCGCGGTTCGCTGTCGGGCACGTTGGCGACCATGGGCCCGGGCGTGCCGTACGCGATCGGCGCGAAGTTCGCGCACCCGGACCGGCCGGTGGTGGCGCTGGTCGGCGACGGCGCGATGCAGATGAACGGGCTGGCCGAGCTGGTCACCGTCGCCCGCTACCGGGAGCGCTGGAGCGACCCGCGGCTGGTGGTGTGCGTGCTGAACAACCACGACCTGAACCAGGTGACCTGGGAGATGCGGGCGATGCAGGGCGCGCCGAGCTTCCTGCCCTCGCAGCAGCTGCCGGACGTCCGGTACGCGGACTTCGCCGAGTCGGTGGGCCTGCGCGGGCTGCGGGTGGAGGAGCCCGGCAAGGTGCGGGCGGCCTGGGAGTGGGCGCTGGGCGCGGACCGGCCGTGCGTGCTGGACGTGCGTACTGACCCGGCGGTGCCGCCGATCCCGCCGCACGCCGAGTGGTCGCAGATCAAGGACGCGGCCCAGTCGGTGCTGCGCGGCGACAGCGACCGGGCGGCGGTGGTCAAGCGCGGGCTGCGGGCCAAGCTGGCCGAGCTGCTGCCGCACCGGAGCAGGTCGTGACCTGGCCGCTGGCCGCCGTGGCCGGGCCGTTCGAAGCCGTCCGCGAGGGCCGCTTCCAGCGTTCGCTGTCCCTGGCGACCGGCGCGGGGGCGCTGGTGGCGGCCGCCGAGATCTACCTGGAGCACGACCGGGCCGGGTTCGGCAACCGGATGATGTGGTGGCCGGTGGTGCTGGGCCCGGTCGGCGCGGCGGCGGGCCTGGCGGGCGCGCTGGACGCGCGGGCGGCCCGGACGCTGCTGCCGCTGGCCTCGGCGGCGATCGCCGCGAACGGGCTGCAGGGGTTCTGGCTGCATGTGCGCGGGGTGGCCCAGAAGCCGGGCGGCCGGCGGATGGCCCGGTTCAACCTGGAGACCGGCCCGCCGGTGTTCGCGCCGCTGCTGCTGGGCATGGTCGGCGGGATGGGCCTGGTCGCGGCGGTGCTGCGGCGCGAGGGCCGCTCGTGAGCGCGGAGCGGCCGGAGTACCGCGACCGGTTCCCCGGCTACCGTTCGCTGGACCGCCGCCCGCACTGGGACGAGGTGACCGCCGCCCTGGTGACCTCCCGGGTGGCGGGCCCGCGCCCGCCGCTGCGGCTGTTCACGCCCGCCGAGGAGGCCGTCGCCCGGGCCCTGCTGGAGCGGCTGCTGGACCACCCGCCGGTCGACCTGCTGCCGGTGATCGACGCCCGGCTGGCCGAGCGGGAGACCGACGGCTGGCACTACGCCGACCTGCCGCCGGACGACCGGGCCTGGCCGGAGACGATGCGGGCGCTGGACGAGGACGCCCGGGCGCTGCCGGGCCGCCCCGCCTTCGCCGAGCTGCCGGAGCGGCTGCAGGACGGCCTGATCGAGAGGGTGCGCCGGGCGGAGCGCTGGCACGGCTGGCCCGCGAAGCACGTGTGGAGCCTGTGGACGCGCTACGCGTGCACCGCGTACTACGCCCACCCGGCGGCCTGGGACGAGATCGGCTTCGGCGGACCGGCGTTCCCGTCCGGCTACGCCCGGCTCGGCCTGGGGCGGCGCGAGCGCTGGGAGGTCGCCGACGCGCGCCCCGAGCAGCAGCCGGACGCCGAGCGGCCCGCGCCGCCGCCGCTGCCCGCCGTCACCGACCCCGGGCGGCACGGCGAGGCGAGGGCCGCGCTCGCCACCCTGCGGCAGACCACCCGCCGCCAGCGGTCGGTACGGCGGCGCAACGCCTCCGCGTGGCTGCTGCCGCCCGACGGCCTGGGCTTCGACCGGCGGCTGGTCGAGCGGATGCGCCGCCACCGGGACGAGGACGAGGTCGACCTGGTGGTCGTCGGCTGCGGCGCGGGCGGCACCGTGCTGGCGCAGCGGATGGCCCGGGCGGGCTGGTCGGTGGTGGTGCTGGAGGCGGGCCCGTTCTGGGACCCGCTGCGGGACTGGGTGAGCGACGAGTACGGCGCGCACCAGCTGTACTGGACCGAGCCGCGGGTGCTCTCGGGCTCCGACCCGGTGCCGATGGGGTCGAACAACTCCGGGCGCGGGGTGGGCGGTTCGATGGTGCACTTCGCCGGCTACGCTCCGCGCTTCCACCCGTCCGACTTCGCCACCCGCAGCCGCGACGGGGTGGGCGCCGACTGGCCGCTGTCCTACGACGACCTGCGCCCCTCGTACCAGCGGCTGGAGGCGGAGCTGCCGGTGGCGGGCCAGTACTGGCCGTGGGGCGAGCCGCACGCCTACCCGCACGCGCCGCACCCGGTCGGCGGCAACGGCGAGGTGTTCCTGCGCGGGGCGGCGGCGCTGGGGCTGGAGGCCCGGGTCGGGCCGGTGGCGATCTCCAACGGCCGGTTCGGGCGGCGCCCGCACTGCGTCTACCGGGGCTTCTGCCTGCAGGGGTGCAAGGTCAACGCGAAGGCCTCGCCGCTGATCACCCACCTGCCGGACGCGCTGGCGCACGGCGTGGAGGTCCGCGCCGACGCGATGGCCTGCGCGGTCGAGCTCGGCCCGGACGGGCTGGCCCGCGGCGTGCGCTACCTGCGCGGCGGGCGCGAGCACCTGCAGCGGGCCCGGACGGTGGCGGTCGCCGGGTACGCGATCGAGACGCCCCGGCTGCTGCTCAACTCGGCGAACAAGCGCTTCCCGGACGGCCTGTGCAACGACCACGACCTGGTCGGCCGGTACGTGATGGTGCAGGGCGCGCCGCAGGTCTCCGGCCGCTTCGAGCAGGAGGTGCGGGCGTACAAGGCGCCGCCGCCGGAGGTGTCGACGGAGGCGTTCTACGAGACCGACCCGGCCAAGCCGTACCGGCGGGGCTTCAGCATCCAGACCGTCTCGCCGATGCCGATCACCTGGGCCGAGCACGTGGTCGCCCAGGGCCACTGGGGCGCGAACCTGCGCCGCTACCTGTCCGACTACGTGCACTGGGCGACCCTCGGCGGGCTGGCCGAGCTGCTGCCGCAGGCCGACAACCGGGTCACCCTGGCCGAGGAGAAGGACCGGCACGGGCTGCCGGTCGCGCACTTCGCCTACTCGCAGTGCGACAACGACCGGCAGCTGATCGCGGCGGCCCGCGGCGCCATGGAGGCGGTCCTGACGGCGGCGGGGGCCAGCGAGGTGATCAGCATCGACCGGTACGCGCACCTGGTCGGCGGCTGCCGGATGGCGGCCCGTCCCGAGGACGGCGTGGTCGACCGGGACCTGCGCTCCTTCGCGGTGCCGAACCTGCTGATCACCGACGGCAGCGTGCTGCCGACCCAGGGCGCCGCCAACCCGGCGCTGACCATCATGGCCGTGGTCGACCGGGCGGCGGGCGTGCTCGCCGCCGGGGCCCGCCGGGGCCTGCGCGTCCCGACCCGAGAAGCGTGAGGTGACCGACATGTGGACCGACCGTCCGATCGAATGGCTGACGGCGCGGGTGTACACCGTGCCCACCGACCGCCCCGAGGCCGACGGCACCTTCGCCTGGGACGCCACCACCCTGGTCCTGGTCGAGGCGGGCAGCGGCCCGGTCACCGGCCTGGGCTGGACGTACGGCCCGGCCGCCGCCGCCCCGCTGGTGCGCGAGCAGCTCGGCCCGGCGGTGCTGGGCCGCGACGCGCTCGACACCGCGGGCGCCCACGAGGCGATGCGGCGGGCGCTGCGCAACGCGGGCCGCCCGGGCCTGGGCACGTACGCGCTGTCGGCCGTCGACCTGGCGCTGTGGGACCTCGCGGCGCGGCTGCTGGACGTCCCGCTGGTGGGCCTGCTGGGCGGACGGCCCCGGCCGGTGGCGGTGTACGGCAGCGGCGGTTTCACCACGTACCCGGACCGGGTGCTGGAGCGCCAACTGCGCGGCTGGGTCGAGGAGCAGGGCATCCCGCGCGTCAAGATCAAGATAGGCGAGTCCTGGGGCGGGCGCCCCGAGCGCGACCTGGAGCGGATCGCCGTCGCCCGCGCCGCGATCGGCCCGGACGCGGCGCTGTACGTGGACGCGAACGGCGCGTTCACCGCGAAGCGGGCGATCCGGCTGGCGGCGGCGTTCGCCGACGACGGGGTGACCTGGTTCGAGGAGCCCGTCCCCTCCGACGACCCGGCCGCCCTGGCGGCGGTCCGCGCCGCCGTCACCCCCGACGTCGCGGCCGGCGAGTACGGCGACGACGCCCGCTACTTCGCCCGGCTCGCCCCCGCCGTGGACTGCCTGCAGGCGGACGCCACCCGCTGCGGCGGCCCGACCGGCTTCCTGCGCGCCGCGACCGTCGCCGAGGCCTCCGGCGTCCAGCTCTCCGGGCACTGCTCCCCGCACGCGCACGCCCACGCGGCGGCCGCCCGGGCCGCCACCGTCCGGCACCTGGAGTGGTTCCACGACCACGTCCGGATCGAGTCGCTGCTCTTCGACGGCACCCTCGACCCGGCGGGCGGCACCGTCACCCCCGGCGCGGACGGCGCCCCCGGCCACGGCCTGACCCTCGCCGAGGGACGCGCCGCGCCCTACCTGGTGGACGCCTGACCCGGGCTGATTCGTCCCGGCCCCTCCTGGGCAGACGCCCGCCGACCGGGAGCAACGGAGCAAGCGAAAGGACCTGAACCATGCTGCTGCTCGGAATCCTGCTGTTCGCCGCGTCCGGCGCGTTCGCCGGCCTGCTGATCGCCGACAACCTCGGCGGCGGCCCCGAGACCGGCGTCGACGTGCTCGGTCACCAGATCGCCACCATGAGCACCCTCGGCGCCTTCCTGGCCGGCCTGGCCCTCGCGCTGCTCTTCTGCGCCGGGATCGCCCTGACCGTCGGCGGCCTGCGCTGGCACCGCCGCCACCGGACCCCCGCCGCCCGGGACACCGCCGTGCCCCTGGACCGCACCACCGACCCGACCGACCCGACCGACCGCACCACCACCGGCGGCTCCACCGCCACCCCGCGCCCGACCGGCCGCCCGCGCCACCGCTTCACGCACTGACGCCGGGCGCCGCCCGACGGCCGGGGACGTCCGACCGCCCACGCCGGAACCGCACCGTTCACCCCTGGTGGTCCCCCTTGCCGCTGCCGTTGTCGTTGCGGCGCAGCAGCAGCCAGGGCAGCACCAGCCACCACAGCGCGAACCAGCCCATCACGGCGCCGACGATCAGCCAGGCCAGCGGGCTGCCCCCGGTGGCCAGGTGCAGCAGCATCAGCAGTGCGGAGCCGACGGTGAGGGCGAGCAGGACGACGCCGAGGGTGACCACCCGGGCGGTGGCGTCGACGAGTTGGGGCTTGAGGCGGCGCCCGGCGAGCAGCCGGTGGTAGGCGACGGGGGCGATCAGCGCGCCGGTGGCGAGGGCGCCGAGGACGACGGTGACCACGTACAGGCCGTGTTCGAAGGCGTCGAGCGTGGTGAAGCGCGGCGTGAAGACCACGCTCAGCAGGAAGCCGAACAGGATCTGCGCGCCGGTCTGGGCGACCCGGACCTCCTGGAGGAGTTCGGTCCAGCGCCGGTCCGCGCGCTCGTTCGGGGTCTCGTTCCGGCCCAGGTGCAGTTCGGACATGGTCGCGGCCCCTTCCTGCCCGGGCGTCTGTCCGGCCGGGCGCGGCGGAAAACGGGGGTGTGGGGCGCGGCGGCCGGGGTAGACGGGGGCACGCACCGCAAGAGGTACGGGCCCGGCGGGCCCTGGTCGGGAGGAGGCGACGGGATGGCAACGGACGTCGCGGCCGCACTGTTCGACGTGGACGGCACCCTGGTGGACACCGTCTACCTGCACACGCTCGCCTGGTGGCAGGCGCTGGCGCAGTACGGGCACGAGGTGGACGCGGCCCGGATCCACCGGGCCATCGGCATGGGCAGCGACCAACTGCTCGACCACCTGCTCGGCGACGACCGGGACCGCTCGGAGGACGACGCCCTCTCCGCCGCGCACCTCGCGCTGTACGCCCAGCACTGGCCGGGACTGCGGGCCTTCCCGGGAGCGGGCGACCTGCTGCGGGAGTGCGGCCGACGGGGCTGGCGGGTGGTGCTGTCGACCTCCGCCTCGGGGCGCGAACTGGATGTGCTGCGACGGGTGCTGGACGCCGACGACGCCGTGTACGCGGTGACCGACGCGGACGGGGTGGACGCCTCGAAGCCCGCCCCGGACCTGGTGCGGCGGGCGCTGGAGCAGGCGTCCGCGGCGGCCGAGCGCTCGGTGTTCGTCGGCGACAGCGTCTGGGACGTCCAGGCGGCGGGCCGGGCCGGGACGCCGTGCGTGGGGGTGGAGACCGGCGGGTTCGCCGCCGCGGAACTGCGCGGCACCGGCGCCGTCGAGGTGCACCCCTCGGTCGGCGCGCTGCTGGACGGCCTCGACCGCAGCGCGCTGGCGCACCCCCGGGCGGGTGAACGGTGAACGGGACGCGCCCGGCGGGCGGTCGCCTCGCCCACCTGGCCCGACGCCTCGGCTACCGCACCCGCGCGGTGTCCTGGACGGCCCTGTGCGCCCTGGGCACGCTGCTGAGCCAGGCCACGGTCACGGACGACTGACGACGGACGACTGACGACGGGCGGTGAGGACGGTGGACGGCGCGACGCTCTCCCCCCCGGGAGCGCCACCTGCTGGCGGCCCTGGAGGCCGAACTGCGGGTGGACGTCGAACTCGACCTGCGCCTGCGCACCATGCGCCACCACCCGTTCCGGGCGGTGCTCGGCCCGCCCTGCCGGGGTCTGCTGACCGCGCTGCTGGTGCTGGCGGCGGTCGCGGTGGCGGTCGTGGCGGGGGCGGCCCGGCTGGCGGCGACGGCGGCCCGCGCCGCCCGCACCGCCCGCTCCTCCACCGGCGGCGGGCCCGGCCCCCGGGCCTCGTCCCTACCGTGAGGGCGGCCCTTCCCTCCCTCCCCCGCCCGGTCCGTCCCCGCCCGGCGCCTCCCCGTCCCGCAGCTCGCGGAACACCGCCCAGCCCACCGACAGCACCGGCACCGCGACGGCCGCGCCCACGATCCCGCCGAGGGTGCCGCCGACGGCCACGGCCAGGGCGACCGCGACGGGGTGCAGCCGGACGGCCCAGCCCATCACCAGGGGGTGCAGGACGTGGCCCTCCAGTTGGCCGATCAGCACGATCAGGGCCAGCACCAGCAGGGCGGTGACCGGGCCGCGGGTGGCCAGGGCGACCAGGGAGGCGACGGCCAGCGCGATCGGCGAGCCGACCAGGGGGATCAGCGCGGCCAGGAACTCCAGCCCGGCGAGGGGCAGCGCCAGCGGCACGCCCAGCACCGCCAGCACCACGCCGACCAGGACGGCGTTGGTGCCCGCGACCAGGAACAGGCCCCGGGTGTACCCGGCGAAGGTGCGCCAGGCGGCGTGCCCGGCCCGGTGCCAGACCGGGGCCGTCCGGCGCGGCATCAGGTCGGTCGCCCAGTTCCACATCCGCTCCCCGGAGTGGGTCAGGAACACGGCGCAGAAGACCGCGAGCGCGAGTACCGCCCCCGCCTCGACCAGCCGTCCGGCGCTGGTGAGGGCGGTGGACAGCACGGCCTGCCGGTGGCTGCCGACCAGGTCGGCCAGCCGGTGCCGCAGGTCGGACAGGGTGCCGGTCCTGGCGTGCAGCGGCGGGCCCTCCAGCCAGTGCTCCAGCCGGTCGACACCGCTGCGCACCTGTCCGCCGAGCTGCCCGGTCTGCGACCGGACCACCATCGCGACCAGCAGTCCCAGCCCCGCGATCAGCACCAGGCCGCCCAGCAGCGTCAGCAGCACGGCCAGGGCCCGCGGCATCCGGCGGGCCAGCAGGTCGACGGGGGGCCGCAGCACGGCCGTGAGCACCAGCGCGACGAACACCGCCACCACCGGCAGGATCAGCTTGCTCACCAGCAGGTAGCCCGCGTACCCGGCGGCCGCCACCACCAGCAGCCGCCAGGCCCGGCCCGCCGCCCGCTCCAGCGCGCTCCCCCGCCGGACGCCCGGCCGCCCGTTCGACCGCACCGGGCGCGCTCTCGGCGTCCTGGGCGCGCGCGGCGCCCGCACCCGGCGGACGCCGTTCCCCGCGCGTCCGCCTCGACCGTCCGTCCGGCGTCGGGCTCCCGGTTCCACGGCGGCACCACCTCCGGCCGTACCGTCTGCCCGGTGGCGGCCGTTCCACCCCTCACCGCCCCGACCCCGTCCCGGGCCGTTTCGCCGCGGGCGGCGGCGGACAGACGCGGCGCATGGACACGGTCACCGCTCCTGCCGCCCCCGCCCGTCCCCGCCCCGGACCGGGGGTGCGGCGGCGGCGCTACCTGCTCTGTCCGCCCGAGCACTTCGCGGTGGAGTACGCGATCAACCCGTGGATGGACCCGGACCGGCCGGTGGACCGGGCGGCGGCGCTGCGGCAGTGGCGGGAGCTGGCGGCGGTGCTGCGCTCCCTCGGCCACCGGGTCGACCTGCTGGCGCCGGAGCCGGGCCTGCCCGACATGGTGTTCACCGCGAACGGGGCGACGGTGGTGGGCGGCCGGGTGCTGGTCGCGAACTTCCGCCACCGGCAGCGCGCGGGCGAGTCGGCGGCGCACCGGCGCTGGTTCGCGGCCGCGCGGTTCCGGCAGGTCCGCACCGCCGCCGAGGTCAACGAGGGCGAGGGCGACCTGCTGGTGGCCGGGCGGCGGATCCTCGCGGCCAGCGGCTTCCGCACCACCACCGCCGCCCACCGGGAGGCCCAGCGGGTGCTCGGACTGCCGGTGGTGTCACTGGAGTTGACCGACCCGCGCTACTACCACCTGGACACCGCGCTGGCCGTGCTGGACGACACCCGGGTGATGTACTACCCGGACGCGTTCGCCCCGAGCGCCCGCCGGGAGCTGCGCCGCCTCTACCCGGACGCGATCCTGGCCACCGCGCCGGACGCCGCCGCGTTCGGCCTGAACGCCATCAGCGACGGCCGCCACGTGGTGCTGCCCGCCGACGCCCGGGGCCTGGCCGGGCAGTTGCGGGCGGCGGGCTTCGTCCCGGTGCCGGTCGCTCTCACCGAGCTGCGGAAGGCCGGTGGCGGCCCCAAGTGCTGCGTCCTGGAGCTCCGTTCGGGACGCCCCGCAGCTCCCGCAACGAACCACCCCGAGCAGAAGGGGACTTGACCGAGGTGGACACCGTACGGACCGCCCACCGCACCGACCCGGGCGCACCTCCGCTGCCCACGGCCCGCGGCCCGTTCTCGGCCGCGGTCCTCGCCGCGCTGCGCCACCCCGCCACCGCACCGCTCCCGTCCCCGCCGCCGGACGACCCGCCGGACCCGTGGGGCGAGGACCTCCAACTCGCCCTGTACGTCTGCTACGAGCTGCACTACCGCGGCTTCGCGGGCGTCGACGACGCCTGGGAGTGGTCGCCCCCGCTGCTCGCGCTGCGCGGGCGGCTGGAGCGGGCGTTCCTGGCCGCGCTGCGCCAGGAGGTGGGCCAACCGCCGCCGCTGGAGGACGTGTTGGCCGACCTGCTGGTCGAACCGCCGGACGGCGACGGCCCGTCGTACCACCTGCTGACGGCGGGCACCCGGCAGCAGGCCCGCGAGTACCTGGCGCACCGCTCGCTGTACCACCTGAAGGAGGCCGACCCGCAGATGTGGGCGGTGCCCCGGCTGCCGAACCCGGCGAAGGCGGCCCTGGTCGCCGTGCAGTACGACGAGTACGGGGCGGGACGGCCGGAACGGGCGCACGCCGAGCTGTTCGCCGCGATGATGGCCGACTTCGGGCTCGACCCGGCGTACGGGGCGTACCTGGACGCGGTGCCCGCGCCCGCCCTGGCCGTGGTCAACACGATGTCGCTGTTCGGTCTGCACCGCTCCCTGCGGGCCGCCCTGGTCGGGCAGTTCGCGGCCGTGGAGATCACCTCCCCGCCCGGCTCGGCCCGGCTCGCCGCCGCGTTCGAACGGCTCGGCGCCTCGCCGCGCGGGACGTTCTTCTACCGCGAGCACGTGCTCGCCGACGCCGTCCACGAGCAGTTGGTGCGGCACACCGTGATCGAACCGCTGCTCTCCGGGCCGTCGGACTGCCCCGCCCCGGAGATCGCCTTCGGCGTCCTGGCCTACGCTCGGGCCGAGGACCGGCTCGCCGACCACCTGCTGACCGCCTGGCGCTCCGGCGCCCCCTCCCTGCGCGTCCCGCTGCCCGCGGAGCGGTCCCCGGAAGGAGCCGGAGCATGAACCCGACGACCGGAACCGGACCGACCGGCGGACCGACCGGCGGACCCGCGGGCGGGGCGGCGAGCGGGCCGTCGGGCGAACCGGTCGGCGAACCGGTCGGCGGGACGGTGGACGGCGCGGTGGACGGCGCGGGGGCGTTCCTGCCCCTGCTCGACCCGCCCGTGTACGTGGTCACCGCCGAGGCCCGGGGCGACCGGGCCGGCTGCCTGGTCGGCTTCGGCTCGCAGTGCTCGATCCGTCCGGAACGGTTCGCCGTCTGGCTGTCGCACGGCAACCGCACCCACCGGGTGGCCTCGCGCGCGACGGCGCTGGCCGTCCACCTGCTGCCGCCGGACGACGCGGGGCGGGCCCTGGCCCGGCTGTTCGGCGAGCACACCGGCGACGAGATCGACAAGTTCGCCCGGGCGAGCTGGCGTCCGGGACCGGCCGGGGTGCCGGTGCTCACGGCCGCCGCGGCCTGGTTCGCCGGGCGGGTGGTCGGCCGGGTCGAGGGCGGGGACCACACCGCCTTCCTGCTCGACCCGCTGTCGGGCGACGGGGCCGACCCGCCGCCGCCCGCGGTGCTCACCCTGCGGGACGTCCTCGGACTCGACGCGGGACACCCGGCGTGAACACCCCACCGCACCCCCGAGGTCCGGACCCGCCACCGCTGCTGCGCTTCGGCGTCGAGGAGGAGTTCCTGCTGACCGGCCCGCGCAGCCGGGCCACCGTGCCCGTCGCCGAGGCGGTGGTCGCGGACGCCGCCCGGACGCTCGGGCCGCGCGCCCAGCACGAGTTCCTGGCCACCCAGGTGGAGGGCTGCACCCGGCCGGTCGGCACCGCCGCCGAGCTGCGCGCCGAACTCGTCGACACCAGGGCCGCGTTGCTGGCGGCCGCCGACCGGTCCCGCTGCCGGCTCGTCGCCACCGGCACCCCCGTCCTGCCCAGCCACCACCCGCTGACCGTCACCCCGAAGCCCCGCTACCTGACGCTGGCCGAGCGGATCGACGGCGTCGCCGACCAGATCGGCGCCGAATTCTGCGGCTGCCACGTCCACCTGGGCGACCTGACGACCCGCCAGTCCCTGTGGCTCATCGCCCGGATGCGCGGCTGGCTGCCGCTGTTCCAGGCGTTCTGCGCCAACTCCCCCTTCTGCGAGGGCGCCGACCACGGCACCGCGTCCAACCGCCCCGACCGGTACGCCCGTTGGCCGACCTTCGGCCCGGCCCCGGTGCTGGACGAGACCGGCTACCGCAGCACCCTGGACCGGCTGCTCGCGGACGGGGTGATCCTCGACCGCCGGATGCTGTACTGGTTCGCCCGGCCGTCCGAGCACCTGCCCACCCTGGAGGTGCGGGTCGCCGACAGCTGCGCCGACCTGGACACCGTCCTGCTGCTGGCCGTCCTGCTGCGCGCCCTCGCCCACACCCTGCTCGACCCGCGCACCCGGGCCCGCCCGCGGCCGGTCCCCGACGGTCCGCTGCGGCTGGCCCACCACCGCGCCGCGTCCGCCGCCCTCGACGCCCGACTGCCCGACCCGCTCACCGGCCGCCTCCAGCCGGTCCGCCAACTCCTGCCCGCCCTGGTCGAGTTCACCGCCCCCGCCCTGCTGCGCACCCACGAACTCGGGCTCGCCCGCCACCTCGCCGCCCACCTGCTGGCCACCGGCTGCGGCGCCGACCGGCAGCGGGCGGTCCTCGCCCGCCACGGCCGCCTCACCGCCGTCGTCGACGACCTCGCCGACCGCACCGCCGCCACCGCCCCGCCGCCCTGAACCCCCGGCGCCGCCCCGCCCCGACCGCCGCCCCGCCCCCGGCGTGTGGTCCGCCGCCCGCCGGGCATACGCGGCTCCATGCTGCTGCTACGACCGCCCGGCGTGTACCCCGCCCAGGGGGACACCGACCTGCTGCTGGAAGTCCTGGGCCGCGAACCGCTGCGGCCCGGCGCGCGCTGCCTGGACGTCGGCACCGGCTCCGGCGCGCTGGCCCTGGCCGCCGCCCGGCGCGGCTGCCGGGTGACCGCCGTCGACCTGTCCCGGCTCTCGCTCGCCACCACCTGGCTGAACGCCCGCCTGCACCGCCTCCCGCTGCGCGTGCGGCACGGCGACCTCACCCCCGACGCCCCGGCCGAGGCCCCGGACACCCCCATCGAGACCTCCTCCGCCCCGCCCGTCCCGGACGGCGGCCGGTACGACCTGGTGCTGAGCAACCCCCCGTACGTCCCCGCCCCGCACCCCGGCCCGGCCCCGCGCGGGCCCGCCCGGGCCTGGGACGCCGGGCCGGACGGGCGGCTGCTGCTGGACCGGCTGTGCCGCCGGGTGGCGCCGCTGCTCGCGCCGGGCGGGGTGCTGCTGCTGGTGCAGTCCTCGCTGGCCCGGCCGGAGGCGACGGTGCGGCAGTTGCGCGCCGCCGGTCTGCGGACGTCCGTCGTGGCCCGGCGGTTGCAGGGTTTCGGTCCGGTGATGACCGCCCGGGCCCCGTGGTTCGAACGCACCGGGCTGATCGAACCCGGCGTGCGCACCGAGGAGTTGGTGGTGATCCGCGGTGTCCGCGCCTGACCCGGCCCCGGCGGCCGCCCCGCCCGGGCCGCCCCCGCCCCCTCCGCCCCGGATCCGGCTGACCGAGCGCGGCCCGCTGCTGGTCGACGGCCCGGTGGACCTGCTGCTGCCGGACGGCACGGTGCTGCACTGCGACCGCCCGGTCGTCGCGGTCTGCACCTGCCGCCGCAGCCGCCGCTACCCGCTGTGCGACACCAGCCACCGCGCCCGCCGCCGCCCCGCGCCCGGGCCCGCCCCCACCCCCGGCACGCCGTCGTTTCCGCCGGACGGCTCCGGGCAGACGCCCGGATGAGCGCGGCACCCCGAACGGTACCCACGCGCAGGAGGAGGTGGACGCCATGGAACGACTCAACGTCCCGGTGATCTGCGGGCTGTCCGGCGGCCTGGCCATTCCGGCCCTGCAGGTGGTCGAACTGCTCCGGGCCCTGCCCGAGGAGTGGGAGGAGTGGGCCGCCCACGAGGACAACGGGCTCGACCCCTCGACCACCGCCACGCTCGCCGACCTGGTCCGGCAGCTCGCCGACCAGATCGACCTGGCCTGCATCGAGATCGCCAGCGACGAGGAGTGACCGCGCAGCGCCCGCTCCCACCGCTCCCACCTGGGGTTTCTCCTCGTACCGGTGGGGCAGGCGCCCGGCAGGGGCGAAGGACCACCGGAGGAGGCGTACGGGCATGGCCGCCGATCGCGAACCGGACCTGCTGGAGCAGTTGACGATCGACCACGAGGTGCTGCGGGTGCGTTTCAGCGAACTCGCGGGGCTGCCGCTGGGCGATCCGCGGCGCCGCCGGTTGGCGGCGGTCGCGGCCGACGCCCTGGTGCGGCACCTGACCGGCGAGGAGGAGCACCTGTACCCGATCGCCCGGCACGGCCGCCCGCCGGGCGACGACGCGGTCGACCACGGCCTGCAGACGCACGCCGCCCTGCGGGCCCTGGTGCGGGAGCTGCGGGAGACGGCGGCGGACCCGGCGGGCACGGCGGAGTTCGACCGCCTGGTGGCCCGGCTGGTCGAGGCGGCCACCGGCCACTTCGGCCTGGAGGAGGCCCGGCTGTTCCCGACGGTCCGCGAGCACACCGCCCCGGTGCGGCTGACGGCGATGGGCGCCCAGCTGCGGGCCACCGAGGCGACGGCCTCCGCGATGCCCCGGCCGGGCCCGGGGGCGCAGGCGCCGCCGGATGAACTGGTGGCCCCGGAGCTGCCCTGGCGCGAGCGGATGCACCGGCGCTTCCGCTTCGGCGACTCCAGCGAGGACTGACCCCTCCGGAGCCCCGCCGTCCGGGTGCGGCGGCGTTCAGTCGTGGCGGCGGACGGCGAGCAGGCAGATGTCGTCGGACGGGTTGGGCGCGCCGAAGCGGCGCAGCAGGTGGTCGAGGAGCCCGGCGGAGCCTGGGGCGGCCCGGTAGTCGCTGCAGGCGCGCAGCAGCCGGTCGACGCCCGCGCCGGGGTCGGTGCCCGTACCGGCACCGGCCGCGGTGCTGCGGCGTTCGATCAGCCCGTCGGTGTAGAGCAGCAGGGTGTCGCCGGGCGCGAGGTGGAGTTCCACGGTGGGGCGGCGGGCGCGGGTGGTGACCCCGAGGACCAGGCCGGGGGGCGGGTCGAGGGTGCGGGCGGTGCCCTCGTGCAGGAGGACGGGGGGCAGGTGTCCGGCGCGGGCCCAGGCGAGGTGTCCGGTGCGGGGGTCGAGGCGGGCGACGGTGACGGCGGCGATGTGGTCGGCGCGCTGGTGGCAGAGCATCCGGTCGAGGCGGTCCAGGAGCTGTCCGGGTGGGGCGCCGTCGTAGGCGAACCCCCGTAGGGCGTAGCGGAGTTGGGACATCACGGTGGCGGCGGGCAGGCCGTGTCCGGAGACGTCGCCGACGGCGAGCAGGACGGTGCCGTCGGGCAGGTCGAGCAGTTCGTACCAGTCGCCGCCGATCTTGCGCTCGCGTTCGGCGGGCAGGTAGCGGGCGGCGCTGTCGAGTCCGGGGACGGGGCGTCCGGCGGGGGCGCGCATCAGGGCCTGCTGGAGGGCGCGGACGGCGCGCTGTTCGTCGCCGGTGCGGCGGCGCTGGTCGGCGAGGCGGTCGCGGGTGTCGTTGAGGGCCCGTTCGGCGCGCCGCCAGGGGGTGACGTCCTGGACGACGCCGGTGAGCGCGAGCAGGCGGCCGTCGTCGGCGCGGGTGGCCTCGCCGAGGGCGCGCAGGTTGCGCCGTCCGTCGGCGGCGCGGACGGCGAACTCGGCGGTGACGGAGGCACGGCCGTCCAGCAGGGCCCGGGCGGCGGCGCGGACGGCCTCGCGGTCGGCGGGGACGACCGCGTCGAGGGCGGCGCGCGGGTCGAGGTCGCCGGTGGCGGCGGCGGCGCCGAAGAGCGGCGGGAGGTTGTCGGAGCAGGTGATCCGGCGTTCGCCGGGGCGCCACTCCCAGGTGCCGGCCCGGGTCAGCCGGGCGGTCTGGGCGAGTTGGGCGGCCCGCCGGTCGCGTTCGTCGTGGGCCCGCCAGGTGAGCAGCAGGCCGTCCTGGAACGGGGTGGCGTGCACGGTCATGGCGCTGGCCCGGGTGCTGCCGGCGACGGTCTCGACGTACCGTTCCGTCTCGCCCAGGTAGGGGATGCCGTCGGCGGCGGCGGTGCGCAGGCGGTCGAAGGTGCCGGAGGCGACCATGCCGGGGTACAGCTCGGTCAGCCGCCGTCCGCGCAGTTCGGTGGCGTCCCGCCCGGCGAGGTCGACGGTGGGCGCGTTGGCGTGCTCGACCCGCAGGTCGGTGACCTTCCCGTCCTCGTCGCGGACGGCGCGCAGCAGCAGCACCGGGTCCAGCAGCCCGTCCAGCACGGCGCGGAACCAGGGGGCGCCCACCGGGTCGAACGGGACGGTCGGAGCGTCCGGTCCGGTCGCACCGGACGTGGTGGCCGTGGCGTACGGTGCGGCTCCGGGCAGGCGCAGCAGCGCGTCGGCGGCCAGGTCGGCGAGCGCGGCCAGGTGCGCCCGGACGGCCGGGTCCGGGTCCCGGCGCTCCGCCCAGCCGATCTTGAGCGCGCCGAGCAGTCGCCCGTCGGCGTGCAGCGGGAGGGCGCAGACGGTGGTGCCGGGCACCAGGTCGTCGCCGCTCAGTTCGGGGTAGCGGGCGGCGAACTCGCGCCGGTCGGCCACCCACACCGGTCGGCCGGTGCGGACGGCCTCGGTGAGCGGCACCCGGGTGGGCGGCGGGATGCGCTGCCACTGGCTGAGCTGGCGGGCGGGCACCCCGTGGGCGCCGACCAGGCGCAGCGCGCCGTCCGGTTCGCGCACGGCGAGGACCAGCGCCTGCGCGCCGAGCGGGTCGAGGGCGGTCCGGTGCAGGCGTTCGGCGACCTCGTCGGGGTCGGCGGCGGTGGCGAGCGCGGCGGCGGCCAGGTGGAACCGGGCCGCCAGCCCGGCCCCGTCCTCCTCTCTCTCCCGGTCCGGCGACTGCCCGGACCGCACGGGCTCCGGCGCATCGGGATCCGCGGGCTCCACGGCGTCCGCGGCGTCCACGGTGTCCGGGACGTCCACGGGGGTCGGGACCTCCCGGGCGGCGGGGGGCGGGGCGGCCGCGGCGACCAGGTCGGCGGCGATCTGCGCCAGTTTGCGGTTCCCGTCCTGCGAACGGCGCACCAGCTCCTCGAACGCCCGGTCGGGCGCGTAGCCCAACCGGCCGACCAGCACGCCCTTGGCCTGCTCGATCACGGCCCGGGTGCGCATCGCGGTGCGCAGTCCCTCCAGTTCGGTGCGCAGCCGGTCGACCGTGGCCTCCAGCTCGGCCCGTTCCCCGTCCACCGTCTCCACCGCCTCCTCGGTTCCGCCCCCACCCTATGCCGCCGTGCGGCTTTCGCGGTGGTTTGCCGCCCTTCGCTCCCGGTGAGACGCGCCCTGCGGGGACCTCCCGCGGACACGTCCCCTCCCCCAGGAACGGAGAGCCGCCATGAGCGCACCGAGCGAATCCCACCAGCCGACCACCTCGAACGAGCCGTACGAGCCGGACGGGCGGGCCGAGCTGGACGGCCGGACCGTGGCCTTCCTGGTCGCCCCCGAGGGCACCGAGCAGGTCGAACTGACCTCGCCGTGGCAGACCGTCCTGGACCACGGCGGCACCCCGCGCCTGGTCTCCACCGAACTCGGCGAGATCCGGGCCTTCCACCACCTCGACCGGGCCGACCCGTTCATGGTGGACGCCGCCGTCGCGGACGTCTCGGCAGCCGACTTCGACGCCCTGGTGCTGCCCGGCGGCGTCGCCAACCCGGACTTCCTGCGCACCGACTCGCGCGCGGTGGAGTTCGTCGCCGGGTTCTTCGCCCGCGGCAAGCCCGTCGCGGTGATCTGCCACGGCCCGTGGACCCTGGTCGAGGCCGACGTGGTCCGCGACCGCACCATCACCTCCTGGCCCAGCCTCCGCACCGACCTGGACAACGCGGGCGCGCACTGGGTCGACCGCGAGGTGGTGGTCTGCACCAACGGCCCCAACACCCTGGTCTCCAGCCGCAAGCCGGACGACCTCCCGGCCTTCGACCGCGCCCTGGTCACCGCCTTCGCCGCGGCCTGACGGGGCTGACGGGCCGACAGCCCGACGCCGCGGCCGACGACTCCGCCGTCAGGCCGCGGCCAGCGGGTAGGCGTACCCGTAGGGGTGGGCGAGGCCGGACAGGTACGGCTCCAGGAAGCAGGCCACCGTTCCGTGCACGGTCACCCGCAGCCCGCCCGCCCCCTCGTACACGGGCAGCCCCTCCGGAGTGGTCTCCGCCGAGCGGTACACCACCACCATCATCTGCGGCGCGTGCGCCCCCGGTCGCCCGGGAACGACGATCCGGTATCCGTGCGGCGCGTCCATCACTCCACCTCGCCCTGTCTCGCCCCGCCCCGCGCATACCCCGGGGGTGTTTCCCCAACCCCCGCCCCCGCGCTCCCCGCCCCGCCCCGCCCCGACGAGGCCGCCGCCCCGAGCCCCTCAGCCCCCGCCCACCGGCACCGCCCCGCCCGGCACCGCCCCGCCCGCGCGCAGCAGCCGGACGGCGCCCGACAGGTCCGCGGCGTGGCGGCGGCCCGCGGCGGCGACCTCGCCGGGGCGGATGGCGGCGGTGGGGACGAGGAGGCCGTGCGCCCCGGCCTCGGCCGCGGCGACCAGGTCGGCTCCGGTGCCGCCGATGACCGTGGTGCGCTCCGGCGGCACCCGCAGCGCCCGGGTCGCGGCGAGGACGAGGCCGGGGGCGGGCTTGCGGCAGCCGCAGCGGTCGGCGGGGGCGTGCGGGCAGACGGCCCACACGTCGAACGGCCCGAACAGTTCCGCGATCCGGTGGTGGACGGTCTCGATCCGGCTCCTGGTCAGGATCCCCCGGGCGACCCCGGGTTGGTCGGTGAGCACCCCCAACCGCACGCCCAGCGACCGCAGTTCGTCGACCGCCGCCCGGGCGCCGGGGTGGGGGTAGACCCGGCCGGGGTCGCCGTTGTACGCGATGTCCGCCACCAGCACCCCGTCCCGGTCGAGCAGCACCGCCGCTCCGGCACCGTCACCCGCCGTACGCCGCCCCGGCAGACCCGGCGTCACCACCCACGGCACGGACGGGCGTGCCCCACCGTCCGAGCGGACCTCCGTGGTGGGCAGCGGCTCCAGGCACTCCGGCGTGAACTCCATACCCACGCGGCTGGCCGGGCCCGCCCACCTCAAACCCCTGTCCGCCCCTCCCCGACCGCCGTCGTCCGGCGGCCGGGGCCCGCCCCCGCCCTCAGTCCGCGGCGTACGGCTCCGGGTCCGCCGGAACTCCGCTACTCGGCCGTGGTGACGTCCACCCCGCGCCAGAAGGCGACCCGGCCGCGGACGTGCTCGGCCTCCGGCTTCGGCTCCGGGTAGTACCAGGCGGCGTCCGGGTTCTCGGCGCCGCCCACCGAGACCGTCCAGTAGCGGGCGGTGCCCTTCCAGGAGCAGACCGTCGTGGTGTCGCTGGGAACGAAGAACTCCCGGTTCAACGCCTCCGCCGGAAAGTAGTGGTTGCCCTCCACCAGCACCGTCTCCTCGGACTCGGCCAGCACCGCGCCGTTCCACACCGCACGCACCATCCGCCCTACCGCCTTCCCCGCTCCACCGACCCTGCCTCGCTCCTCCGACAACTCCCGCCCCGGCCGAGGCGTTCCCCCACCGGCCCCCGGCCGCACGTCGGGACGCCACGGCCGAGCAGATCGTCGACGGGGCGCTCGGCCGCCGTCCGATCACCCGGTAGCCGGTCGGCGGCCCGCCGCTCTCCCCGTTACTCCTCCTCCCGCATCGCGGCCTCCTCCGCCGACTGCCCGGGACGTTCCTCCTCCTCGTCGCGCCCGCCCTCCCAGACCTCCGGCCGTTCCGCCGCCAGCCGGGCGTCCAGCGACTCGCCCTCGGCCTGTTCCGCGCCCGTCACCCCGAAGGACTCGGCCGCGACCGGCCGGTCACCGGGGACGGGCGGACGCTGCGGGTCGGCGGCGTGTTGGGCGGTGGGGGTGCCGTCCGCCAGGTCGGGGAGGCCCTCGTCCTCGGGGGCGGCCGCCGGGTCGGCGGGGCGGGCGCGTTCGGGGTCGAGGGCGGCGGGGGCGTCCTCGACCGCGTCGGGCGGCACCGGGCGGTCGGGGGCACGGGGCGGCCCGGGCGGGTCCAACTCGCGGGTCACTCCGCGGCCGGACGTCCGCTCCTCCCCGGGCTGGACGCCCGGCACCGGGCCCTCGGCGATCTCGGGCTGCTGTTCGTCGCTGCCCGCGACGTTGGCCGTGCCGCCCTTGCCGATCGGGGCGGGGCGGCGCTGCGTGCCGTCCTGCTCGGCTGTCGCGTCGGGCGTCGCGTCCGGTCGCCCCCCGGTGTCCGCGGGGCCGGTCGCCCCGCCCATGTCGTGCAGCGGACGTCCCTGCCGTCCCATCGCCGTCTCCTCCGGTCGGGTTCCGCCGCCCCACCGGGGCGGCGCGTGCGCCCCGGCGTGTGCCCGCCCACCTGCGACGGAAACGGGCCCGAGCGAGGAGGTTTCCGCGCCACCGGGCCGGAAAGCCGCGCCCCGAGAGCCCCCCGACCCCCGGAGGCCGCCCGTGCCCGCCCCGCCCGCCGCGTCCCGTCCCTGCGCCCCGCCGCCCCCGCACGTGCTGCGCGAGTACGCGCTGCTCGCGGACGGTCGGCGCGGCGCCCTGCTCGGCCCGGACGGCGTGGTGAGCTGGCTGTGCGCGCCGCGGTGGGACAGCGACGCGGTGCTGTCGGCGCTGATCGGCGGCCCGGGCTGGTACGGCCTGACGCCGACCGGGGCGTACGTGCCGGGCGGGCGGTACGAGGACGGCGGGCTGGTGTACCGCAGTCGCTGGGTGACCAGGGACGGGGTGGTGGAGTGCCGGGAGGCGCTGGCCCGTCCGGCGGAGGCGCACCGCACGGTGCTGCTGCGCCGGGTCCTGGCGGTGGACGGTCCGGCCGAGCTGGAGGTGTCGCTGCACCTGGCGGCCGGTTTCGGCACCGCCCGCAGCTCCGAGCCGGTCCGGGACGAGGCGGGCGTCTGGTCGCTGCGTACCGGCCCGCTGCACGTCCGGCTGACCGGTCTGCCCGAGGCCCGTCCGGGGCGCTGTGGCGGCCTGCACGCGGTGCTGCGCGCCGACGCGGGGGCCGCGCACGACCTGGTGCTGGAGCTGGCCGACCGCCCGTTCGACGCCGCCCCGCCGAACCCGGACCGGGCCTGGGCGGAGACCGAGGCGGCCTGGGCGGCGGACGTCCCGGCCCAGGCCGAGCTGGCGGGCCTGCCGGGTGCGCGCGACGTCCGGCACGCGCACGCCGTGCTGACCGGCCTGACCGGCCCGGACGGCGGCACCGTGGCCGCGGCCACCACCAGCCTGCCCGAGCGGGCCGAGCAGGGCCGCAACTACGACTACCGGTACGTGTGGATCCGCGACCAGGCGTACATCGGCCAGGCCGTCGCGGCCCGCGGCCCGCACCCGCTGCTGGCGGGTTCGGCGCGCTTCGTGGCGGCCCGGCTGCTCGCGGACGGGCCGCGGCTGGCGCCCGCGTACACCGTCGACGGCAGGCCGGTGCCGGACCTGCGCAGGCTCGAACTCCCGGGCTACCCGGGCGGGTTCGACGTGGCGGGGAACCGGGTGCGGCGGCAGTTCCAGCTCGACGGGTTCGGCGAGGCGCTGCTGCTGCTGTCCGCCGCCGCCCGGCACGACCAGTTGGACGCGGACGGGCGCCGGGCCGCCAAGGTCGCGGTCGAGGCGATCGCCGCCCGGCACCGCGACCCCGACAGCGGCATCTGGGAACTCGGCCCCGACCACTGGACGCACAGCCGCCTGACCTGCGCGGCCGGTCTGCGGGCCGCCGCGCAGGCCCTGCACCGCCCCGACTGGCTGCCGCTGGCCGAGCGCCTGACCGCCACCGCGCTCACCGACTCCCTGCACCCGAGCGGGCGTTGGCAGCGCTCCCCGACCGACCCGGCGGTGGACGCGGCCCTGCTGCTGCCCGCCCTGCGCGGCGCCGTCCCGCCCGGGGCCCGCCCCAGCCGGGCCACCCTGGAGGCGGTCCTCGCCGACCTGGCGGAGGACCACCACTGCTACCGCTTCCGCCACGGCCCCGGCCCGCTGGCCGAGGCCGAGGGCGCGTTCCTGCTCTGCGGCTTCCTGGTCTCCCTGTCGCTGCTGGCCCAGGGCCGCCTGCCGGAGGCGCTGCGCTGGTACGAGCGCAACCGCGCCGCCTGCGGCCCGTCCGGCCTCTACGCCGAGGAGTACGACGTCGCCCAGCGCCAACTGCGCGGCAACCTCCCGCAGGCCTTCGTCCACGCCCTGCTGATGGAGACCGCGACCCGGCTGGCCCCGGCGCTGCAGACGCTGTAGGCGCTGTAGGCGCCGGGGCGGGCGGCTCAGCCGATCCGGCGGACGGCGGGCGGGCTCCAGCGCCCGTCGAGGGCCTCCGGCCGGGGCGCGTACAGGCGCAGGGTGAGGCCGAGCGGGCCGTTCGGCGCGGGCAGCCAGTTGGCCCGGCGTTCGGGGCCGGGGTCGCGGTGGGAGATCAGCAGGTCGAGCGAGCCGTCGGCGTGGTAGGTGAGCGGGTCGCGGTCGCCCAGGGCGAAGCGGTCGATCTCGTTGGCGACCTGGAAGCCCTGGGCGTCGTACATCGTCACCGACCAGAACGCCTGGACGGGCGGCAGGCCGTCCGCGGGGAAGTGCAGCAGGTAGTCGTGCTCACCGGTGACGGGTCGGCCGTCCGCGTCGACGGTCAGGACGGGGTAGATGGCGTCCTCCGGCGGGTTGGCGCCCAGCCCGATCGCGGCGACGGCGGCCCGTTTGAAGTAGGCGTTGCCGTAGACGCCCATGGTCTCGGTGCTGATCCGCCAGCCGTTGACGGACTTCGCGATGGCGGCGAGGGGTCCGTTGACCGCCTCCCGGGCGGACCGGACGCCCGCTTCCAGCGCCGCCGTCTCGGCGTCGGAGAACCGGGCGGGGTCGAACTCCCGGCCGGGGACGATGCCGAGGGCCGCGATGCGGGCCAGTACGGAGAAGTCCGTGGGGTGCGGCGGGTTGACGGCCAGGGCCCGGGCGGCGCGGGTGAAGAACTCGACGGCGCCGAACCCGTTGACGGTGGCCAGCGGGTCGCTGACGGCGTCCACCGTCGGGTCGACCCGGTGCTCGACCGGGTGGAGGGCCTTCGCCACCAGGCCGTCCTGGATCCGCCGGACCTTCTCGTAGTCGGCGGGCCCGTTGGTCTGGATCCGCCCGATCACCCACGCGTACGGCGTGGGCGAGTGCAGCACCTTGGCCCCGACCGGGAGTTCGCCCCGGTGGTCGGGGCCGACCACCAGGTAGTCCTGGTCGCCGGAGCCGGTGGTGCGCGGGCCGAGGGTGGCGAACACGTCGGTCCACATGTCCAGCAGCGGGACCATGAAGTAGCGGCCGCCGGTGTCGGAGACGTGCAGCTGCACCGGGCCTTCCCGCAGGTCCAGCCAGGCGGAGGAGTACAGGGTGTCGAAGTTGGGCCGCACCACCGAGCGGAACTCGGCCGACGGGAACTCCCGCAGGTGGTGGAACTCGTTGGGCGGTCCGAAGACCGGCTTGGTCCCCGGGGGTGCGGACACCGCCTGGTGGCGGGTGACGTCCATGGTCACCAGCGGGTAGAGGTACACGTACGCCTCGCGGGCGAGCGTCTGCAGGTCGTCCGACATCATGGTGGTGGGCTCCCTCGCGTCCGGACCGGGGGCCGGAAGGGGCCCCCGAACGGACGTTTCCGGCCCCGGCCGCCGCCCGCAAGGCCGATCGGCCGAACGGGTGAGGCTCGGCCCGGGTGAGGCTCCGGCCCGGGCGGGGCTCAGCCCGCGGCCGCCGGGTCGCCGCCGGTGACCACCTCCAGGTACTCGTTCATCGCGTCCCGGTTGCGGACCAGGCAGTTGATCCGCTGGGTGATCCGGTCGCGTTCCTCGGTCAGGGTGGCGATCATCTCGGGGGTGGCGTCGGAGAAGTGGATGGTGCGGGGCTTGTCGAGGCAGGGCAGGATCTGCCTGATGATCCGGGTGGGCAGCCCGGCGTCGAGCAGTCCGCGGATCTGCAGCACCCGGTCGGCCAGCCGCTCGTCGTACTCGCGGTAGCCGTTGGCGGCCCGGGTGGAGACGATCAGCTGCTGTTCCTCGTAGTAGCGCAGCAGCCGCCGGGAGGTGTTGGTGCGCTCCGACAGCTGACCGATGCGCAGGCTTCCCACTGTGATCCACCTCACGTCGAGCCGCGTTGACCTTCACATTGGTGTGAGGGTTTCACCATAGCCGCCATGAGCACCCGGTCACCAGTCCACGATCCCTCAGGAACCCTTCCCCGCCAGCCGGTTCGCCACTCGGGCCTGCCGCTGTCGGCGCTGCTGGCGCTGGCCACGGCGGTGTTCGTCACCAGCCTCACCGAGACGCTGCCCGCGGGCGTGCTGCCCGCGCTGGGCGCCGACCTCGGGGTCGGCGAGTCGGCGGCGGGGCAGGCGGTGACGGTGTACGCGGTGGGCACCGCGCTGACCGCGATCCCGCTGACCGCCGCCACCGCGGCCTGGCGCCGCAAGCGGCTGCTGCTGTCGGCCACGGGCGCCTTCGCCGTCGCCAACACCGTCACCGCGCTCTCCTCGTCCTACCCGCTGACCCTCGCGGCGCGCTTCCTGGCGGGCGTGGCGGCGGGCCTGGCCTGGGCGCTGCTGGCGGGGTACGCCCGCCGGTTGACGCCCGTCCACCTGCAGGGCCGGGCGATCGCGATCGTGATGACGGGCATCCCGGTGGCGCTCTCGCTGGGCGTGCCCGCGGGGACGTTCCTGGCCGGGGCCACCGACTGGCGGGTGGCGTTCCTGGCGATGACGGCGCTCGCGCTGGTGGTGATCGGCTGGACGGCGGCGGCGGTGCCGGACCTGCCGGGGCAGCCGCCGGAGCGGCGGGAGCGGATCCTGGGGGCGCTGGCCGTCCCGGGGGTGGTGCCGGTGCTGTTCGTGACGCTGGTGTTCGTGCTGGCGCACACCGTGCTGTACGCGTACGTGGCGAGCTACCTGGACCACCTGGGCATGGGCGGTTCGACCGACCTGGTGCTGCTGGTCTTCGGCGTCGCCTCGCTGGCGGGCATCTGGGTCACCGGGGCGCTGATCCACGGCCGGCTGCGGGTGCTGACCGTCGCCGGCGCGGTGCTGGTGGCCGTCGCGGCCGCCGTGCTGGGCCTGCTCTCGGACGTGCCCGCGCTGGTGTACGCGGCGGCGGCGCTGTGGGGCCTGGGCTGGGGCGGCGTGCCGACGCTGCTGCAGACCGCGGTCGGCGACGCGGGGGGCGAACGGGCGGACGCGGCGCAGGCGATGCTGGTCACGCTCTGGAACGTGGCGATGGCGGGCGGCGGCGTCCTGGGCGGGGTGCTGCTGGACGCCGCGGGCGCCGCGTCGCTGCCCTGGAGCGTGCTGGCCCTGCTGGCCCCGGTGCTGGCCGTGGTGCTCGGCGCCCGCGCGCACGGCTTCCCGGCGAAGCGCGCCTGACCCCTTCCCCACTCCCCCGGAGGTCGTCCCGTGTCCCCCCGTCCGCTCAAGCAGGTCCACCTGGCCGCCCAGTTCCCGAGCGTCCAGCACACCGTCGTCTGGTCCGACCCGGCCGCCGGGAGCCAGATCGACTTCGACTCCTTCGCCCACCTCGCCCGGACCGCCGAGCGCGGCCGGTTCGACTTCCTCTTCCTCTCCGAGGGCCTGCGGCTGCGCGAGCACAAGGGCCGGGTGCACGACCTGGACGTGGCGGGGCGGCCCGAGTCGCTGACCGTGCTCAGCGCGCTGTCCGCCGTCACCACGCACCTCGGGCTGGCCGCGACGGTCAACTCCACCTTCAACGAGCCCTACGAGGTGGCCCGGCGGCTGGCCACCCTGGACCACCTGAGCGGCGGCCGGGCCGCCTGGAACGTGGTGACCAGCCACGACGCCTTCACCGGCGAGAACTTCCGCCGCGGCGGGTTCCTCGACGAGGCCGACCGCTACTCCCGGGCCGTCGAGTTCCTGCACACCGCACGGGAGTTGTGGGACAGCTGGCGGCCTGGCGACCTCCGGGCGGACGCCGCCTCCGGCGAGTTCGCCCGGGCCGGGGCGGGCCGGTTCGCCCACCGGGGGCGGCACTTCGACATCTCCGGCCGGTTCAGCACCCCGCCCGGCCCGCAGGGGCACCCGGTGATCATCCAGGCGGGCGACTCCGCCGAGGGCCGCGAGTTCGCGGCCGCCGACGCCGACGTCATCTTCAGCCGGCACGCCGACCCGGCGGGCGGCCGGGCCTTCTACCGGGACGTCAAGGGGCGGCTGGCGAAGTACGGGCGCTCCCCGGCCGACCTGAAGATCGTCCCGTCGGTGAGCTACGTCCTGGGCGACACCCCCGCGGAGGCCGCCGAGCGCGCGGAGCAGGTGGCCCGCGCGCAGGTGAGCCCGCAGACCGCGCTGATGCTGGTCGAGGCAGCCTGGGGCCGCGACCTGTCCGGCCACGACCCGGACGGCCCGCTGCCGGAGGTCGACCCGGTGCCGGAGGGCGTCGTCACCCGGGGGCACACCCTGTACCGCAGCCGGGGCCGCGAGGAGACCGTCCGGCTCTGGCGGAAGGTCGCCGAGGAGCGCGGGCTGAGCACCCGGGGCCTGGTCACCGAGCTCACCGCCCGGCCCACCTTCGTCGGCACGCCGCGCCAAGTGGCCGACGCCATGAACGCGTTCGTGCAGGGCGACGCCGCCGACGGCTTCGTCCTCTCCCCGCACACGGTGCCCGGCGGGCTGGACGAGTTCGTCGACCGGGTGGTGCCGCTGCTCCAGGAGCTGGGCGTGCACCGCACCGACTACACCGGCACCACGCTCCGCGACCACCTCGGGCTGAAGCCCGCCCGCCGCCCCATCGAGGAGACCCCGTGACGCCCCGCCTGCACCTGGCCGTCGCCCTGGACGGCACCGGCTGGCACCCCGCCGCCTGGCGGGAGCCGGACGCCCGGCCCGCCGAGGTCCTCACCGCCCGCTACTGGGCCGACCTGGTCCGCGAGGCCGAACGCGGCCTGCTCGACTTCGTCACCCTCGAGGACGCGCTCGCCCTCCAGTCCGCCGCCCCCCACCGGCCCGACGACCGCACCGACCAGGTCCGCGGCCGCCTGGACGCCGTCCTGCTGGCGGCCGCGCTGGCCCCGCTGACCTCGCGCATCGGCCTGGTCCCGACCACCAACGTCACCCACACCGAACCGTTCCACCTGGCCACCGGCATCGCCTCGCTCGACCACGCCAGCCGGGGACGCGCGGGCTGGCGCCCGCAGATCACCTCCCGCGCCGCCGACGCCGCCCACTTCGGCCGCCGCACCACCCCGCAGCTCACCGACGCCGACGTCCGCGACTCCGAACTGATCGCCGCCCGGCTGCGCGAACTCTTCGACGAGGCCCACGAGGTGGCCGAGGTCGTCCGCCGGCTCTGGGACAGCTGGGAGGACGACGCGGTGATCCGCGACACCGCGACCGGCCGCTACCTCGACGCCGCCAAGGTGCACCACGTCGACTTCACCGGCGCGCACTTCTCCGTCCGCGGCCCGTCCATCACCCCGCGCCCGCCGCAGGGCCAGCCCCTGGTCACCGTCCTCGCCCACGCGAGCACCCCGTACGAACTCGCCGCCGCCGCGGCCGACCTGGTCTACCTGACCCCGCACTCCCGCGCCGACACCACCGCCCGCCTCGACGCCCTCGCCGCGGCCTCCGCCCGCCGCCCCCGGCCGCTCCCGCAGCCGCTGAAGGTCTTCGCCGACCTGGTGGTGTTCCTGGACGAACGCCCCGGCCGGGCCGCCGCCCGCAAGCGCCGCCTCGACGACCTGGACGGCGCCCCGTACGCCTCCGACGCCGAGGTCTTCACCGGCACCCCCGGCGAGCTCGCCGACCTGCTGCTCGACTGGCGCGACGCGGGCCTGGACGGCTTCCGCCTGCGCCCGGGGGCCCTCCCCCACGACCTCACCGCGATCACCACCGGCCTCGTCCCCGAACTCCGCCGCCGCGACGCCTTCCGCACCGCCTACGAGGCCGACACCCTCCGCGGCCTGCTCCACCTCCCCCGCCCGGCCAACCGCTACGCCACCGGCGCCCGGTAGGAGCCGTCCGGCGAGGCGCCCCGACGGGGTTGACCGGCAGCGGTCCCCTACCGGGGCGCCCCCACCGAGAACTCGTTGCCGTCGGGGTCGAGCATCAGCACCCCCGGCGCCTGCGCTGGCGCCTGCACTGACGCCGGTGCCGGTGCGCGTCGAAGCAGATGGCAGACAGCCGACTGGCCGCGCCCCGTGCTCCCCCGCCACCGGCCCGGCCGTCGACGTGCGCCGATCGCCCACCACCAGCAGCACTTGACCTTCCGTCAGCCCTCCTCCACTATTCCACTAATCAACTAGTGGAAGGGGGATGATGATGTGATCGAGTACCGCCTCGACCGGCGCAGCGGCGTCCCGACCTACCAGCAGATCGTGCAGCAGACCGAACAGGCCCTGCGGCTCGGCGTGCTGCAGCCCGGGGACAAGCTCCCCACGGCCCGCGAAGTGGTGGAGCTCACGGCGGTCAATCCGAACACCGTGCTGAAGGCGTACCGGGAGCTGGAGCGCGCGGGCCTGGTGGCGCCTCGGCCGGGGCTGGGGACGTTCGTCCTCCGCTCGCTGGCCCGGCCGGAGGCCGCCGAGGACGGCCCGCTGCGCGCCGAGTTGACCGCCTGGGTGGACCGGGCCCGGAACGCCGGACTCGACCGGGAGGACGTCGCCGCACTGGTGGCCTCCGTCCTGGACCAGCGCTTCGCGACCGGTCCCCGCCCCGGCCCGGAGCAGGACGCGACAAGGTGAACCGACAGATGAGGGGGAGCGGTGGAGCAAGTGACTGACCGTCAGTTCGTGCTGGAGGCAGTGGGGTTGGGGAAGAGGTTCGGCGGCGCGGCCGGGCCGTGGGCGCTGCGCCACTGCGACTTCGCGGTGCCGACCGGGCGGATCTGCGGCGTGGTGGGGCCGAACGGGGCGGGCAAGAGCACCCTGTTGGCCCTGGCGGCCATGCTCTGCGCACCGTCGGAGGGCGAACTGCGGCTGTTCGGCAGCCCGTCGTCCCCGAACCGACGCGGAAACGGGGACGGGGACGGGGACGGGGACGGGAACCGGCTGCGGGCCCGGATCGGCTTCGCGGCGCAGGACAAGCCGCTGTACCGGTCCTTCACGGTGGCCGACACCCTGCGGATGGGCCGCGAGCTCAATCCGTCCTGGAACCAGGCCCTCGCCGAACGGGTGGTCCGGCTGGCCGAGTTGAAGCAGAGCGCGAAGATCGGGTCGCTCTCCGGCGGCCAGCGCAGTCGGCTGGCCCTGGCGCTCGCCATCGGCAAGCAGCCCGAACTGCTGCTGCTGGACGAGCCGTTGGCCGACCTCGACCCACTGGTCCGGCACGACCTGATGGGCATCCTGCTGTCGGACGCCGCCGACCGCGGCACCACCGTACTGATCTCCTCGCACACCCTGACGGAGCTGGAGGAGGTCGTGGACCACGTCCTGCTGCTCCGCTCCGGCCGGGTGCGGCTGGCGGGCGGGGTGGACGAACTGCTGGACGCCCACCGCCTGGTCTCCGGCCCCGCCGACCTGGAACGCCCGCCGGGCGAGGCCGTCGAGTGGCGCGTCACCGGCCGCCGGGCCACGGGGCTGCTGCACCACCCCGATCCGGCCCCGACCCCCGCGCCCTGGACGCAGGAGCGCCCGCGCCTGGACGAACTGCTGCTCGCCCACCTGCGCGGCAGCACCGCCGAACACGCCGACACCGGCGCGATCACCGACTCCCCGTCCCCCGTCACCAGCGAGGCCGCCTCATGAGCACCGCCCGACTGCCCGGCCCGGCCCCCGCTCCCGCTCCCGCCACCACCGTCGGCACCGGGGCGGACTCCCCCGGACGCCGCTCCCCGCTCCGCCCGTTCCGCCCGAGCGGCCTGACCTGGCTGGCCTGGCGGCAGAGCCGCACCGCCGCCCGGACGCTCGGCGGAACGGTGCTGCTCGCCGTCCTCGTCCTGCTGGTCGGGCACTTCGCGTTCCGGAGCACGCTGGGTGCGATCGACCCCGACAGCGCGCTGCTGCAGGTCAGCCTGCTGTCCCACTTCACGGACCGGGTGGAACCGGCGATCTTCGTCCTGCCGGTCCTGATCGGCATGTTCGTCGGTGCGCCGCTGCTGTCCCAGGAGCACGAGCAGGGCACGATCCGGCTGGTCCGCGTCCAGTCAGTGTCCCCGACCCGCTGGCTGGCGACCCGGCTGGCCGTGCCCGCGCTGCTGGTGCTGGTGTCGGTCGGCGTGCTCGCGGCCGTCTCCACCTCGCTCTGGTACTGGGACGTCTACCGGCTCAGCCCCCCGCTCGACCCGGCCTTCCAGGGGCTGACCTACCCGGCGCTCGGCCTGGCCCCGGTCGCCTGGTCGCTGTACGCCCTGGCCGTCGGCGCGGCGATCGGCCAGTTCCTGCGCCGCACCGTGCCGTCGGCGCTGGCCACCGGCGTCGCGGTGGGCCTGAGCCAGTTGCTGGTGCACGCGGTGCGGGTGCACTTCCTCCCGCTCGTCGACGCGGCCCCCTGGAGGACCTCCTGGAGCATGCAGTTCGTGCAGCCCGCCGGTTCCTGGGTGGTGGAGGGCGGCTACGTCCTCCCCGACGGCAGCCGGGTGGCCAACACCGTCTGCCTGGCCGGGATGGACTGCAACGGCTACACCTCCTCCTATCCCGCCTGGGCCCGGGTGCACCCCGTGTCGCACCTGTTCCCGATGCAGTTGGTGGAGACCGCGCTGCTGGCCGCCGTCGCCGGGGCCGCGCTCTACCTCACCTTCCGCCGGGTGGCCCGTACGGCGCTCTGACCCCGCCGCCCGACCGCCCCGCCGTCCGACCGTCCCGCAGCCCGACCGCCCCGCCTCGCCGTCCAGCGCCCCTCCGGTGCCGCGCCGACAAATCTTTCCTCCTTGACAGGAAAACTTGTCGGCGCCATCCTGGAGGGGTGCTGGACGTTGCCGTGATCGAAGAACCCGCCGCCGCCGAGGCCTCGTTGGACCCCATGCGGGCCCGCCTCCTCGCCGCCCTCGCCGAGCCCGGCTCGGCCGCCGCGCTGGCCGCCCGACTGGGGTTGCCCCGCCAGAAGGTCAACTACCACCTGAAGGAGCTGGAGCGGCACGGCCTGGTCGAGCTGGCCGAGGAGCGCCGGAAGGGGAACATGACGGAGCGGGTGTACCGGGCGACGGCGGCCTCGTACGTGATCTCGCCCGCCGCGCTCGCCGCGGTCAGCCCGGACCCGTCCCGTTCGCCGGACCAGCTCTCGGCGCGCTGGCTGCTGGCGCTCGGCGCCCGGCTGGTGCAGGAGGTCGGGTCGCTGCTCACCGGCGCGGCCCGGGCCCGGCAGCGGGTGGCCTCGTTCGGGATCGACGCCCGGGTGCGCTTCGCCTCGGCGGCCGACCGGGCGGCGTTCGCCGAGGAGCTCTCGCAGTCGGTCGCCGCCCTGGTCAGCCGCTACCACGACGAGTCCGCCCCGCAGGGCCGCGAGCACCGGCTGGTCGTCGGCCTGCACCAGATCCCCACCGCCCCGCCCCCCTCCACCGAATCCACCGAATCCACCGAATCCACCGACTCCCCCGACTCCCCCGACTCCCCCGACTCCCCCGCCGCACAGGAGAACTGACGCCATGCCGCACCCCTTCGAGCTGGAATTCGAGCTGGCCCTGCCGGCCGATCCGGAGCAGGTCTGGGAGGCGATCGCCACCGGCCCGGGCATCGACTCCTGGTTCATGGGCCGCAACGAGGTCGACCCGCAGGTCGGCGGGGCGGCCTCGATGGAGACCGGCGGCCACCGGGATACCTCCACCGTCACCGCCTACGAGCCGGGCAAGCGCTTCGCGACCCGCACCGAGCCGGGCGGGGACGGCCGGTTCATGGCCTTCGAGTACCTGATCGAGGGCCGCGACGGCGGCAGCACCGTGCTGCGGGTGGTGCACAGCGGCATGCTGGGCGACGACTGGGCGGACGAGTACGACGCGCTGCGCCGCGGCTGGCCGTTCCACCTGCACACGCTGCGCGAGTACCTGACGCACTTCGCGGGCCGCACCGGCGTCCCGGTGTTCGCCGTGCAGCCGACCGCCGGCCTCCCCGCCGACCGGGTCCGGGCCGCGCTGACCGCCGCCCTCGCCCTCCCGTCCGACCCGCCGGTCGGCACCCGGGTGCGCGCCGACCTGGCCGGACTTCCCCCGCTGGACGGTGAGTTGGTATGGTCGGACGAAGATCGTTTCGCCGTCCGCACCGCCGACGGCCTGTACTCCTTCCTGCACCCGGCGGGCGTGGTGCTCCTGTTCCACCACCTGTTCACCGAACAGCCCCCCGCCGCGCCCGAACCCGCCTGGCAGCACTGGCTGTCCACGCTGGTCGCTTCCGTCTCCTGACCCGGGCCGTCATCCACCCCCTTCTCCCAGAACGAGGTACGAACAATGCGCACGTTGATCAGCTCCGCCTTCGTCTCCCTGGACGGCGTGATGGAGGCCCCCGGCGGCGAGCCGGGCTACCGCAACTCCGGCTGGACGTTCAAGGACGTCGCGTTCGTCCCGGAGGCGTTCGAGATCAAGGGCCGCGAGCAGGAGGAGGCCGCCGCGATGCTGCTGGGCCGGGTCAGCTACCAGGCGTTCAGCCCGGTGTGGCCGGGGATGGTGGAGTTCGCCCGGTACAAGGACCTGCCGAAGTACGTGGTGTCGACCACCTTCGGCGAGGACGACCTGGTCTCCGACTGGGGGCCGACCACGATCCTGCGCTCGGTGGACGAGGTGGCCGCGCTGAAGGAGACCGAGGGCGGTCCGATCATCGTGCACGGCAGCGCGCGGCTGAACCACGCGCTGTCGGACGCGGGCCTGGTCGACCGTTACCACCTGCTGGTCTTCCCGCTGCTGCTGGGCGCGGGCAAGCGCCTGTTCAGCGACACCGACAAGGACGCGCAGAAGCTCGAACTGGTCGAGTTCGAGGCGTACTCCAACGGCGTGCAGAAGAACGTCTTCGACGTGGTCCGCTGAGACCGGGACCGCCGCCGCCGGGGGCGTCCCACCCCGTCGGCGGCGCCCCGGCGCCGCACCGCTACCAGAAGCCGAAGCCGCGCCTCAGCGCGTGGAACGGGACGCAGTCGTACATGGTCCCCGCCCGGGCGTGCGGGCGGCCGAACACGGCGCCGGTGAGCAGCCGGTCGCCGGCCCGCTGGGGGTGGGGCAGCATGCCCCAGTCCCGGTCGCTGACCTCGCCCTCGGGGGTGTACTGGACGAGGCCGTCCCGGGCGAGCAGGTGGGCGGCGGTCTCCAGGGCGAGTTCCGAGGGCGGTCGGCCGATCAGCCGGATGCCCTCCAGGGTCACCTGCGGTCCGGCCAGGGCGTCCACGGCGACGCAGGTCAGGCCGAGGCCCTCGACGAACCAGGCCGTCACCTCGACCGGGACGTCGACCGGGACGTCGGCCGCGGCGCCGGTCAGGGACGCGGGGCGGACGCCGGGGCGCCGGAAGTCGACCCTGGTCTCGACGGGTTCGGCGTACCTCGCGCCGCCGTCCCGGGCCTCGTAGCCCTGCTCGGCCATCGCCGCCACCGCCGCGGCCCGGTCGGCGCCGAAGCGCAGCGGGCCGACCCGTTCCATCGGTGCGGCGTCCCACTGGAGGCGGTCCTCCTCCGGGACGGGCGACCGGTGCCACTGCAGGTACTCGTCCGCCTCGTACGCCGCCACCGCGTCCCCCTCCACCGCTCCCGCCACTCCCGCTCCTCCCGCCACTCCCAAGGTATCGCGCCCCGGGGGCCTTGCCGCAAGGGCCGGTCGGCGCCCCAGAATGTCCGGTCGGAGGCGTGAACGGGCGCATTGTGTGCGATTCGACCGTGAGCTGACGGAAAATCACTTGTCGGGCGATTTCGGAGGGTTGATGATCGACGTACTGGTGGTCGGCGGCGGGCCGACCGGGTTGATGCTGGCGTGCGAGCTGCGGCTGCACGGGGTGGAGGTGGTGGTCCTCGAGCGGTTGACGGCGCCGACCGGGGAGTCCCGGGGGCAGGGGTTGCACGCGCGCAGTGTGGAGGTGATGGACCAGCGCGGGCTGTTGGAGCGGTTCCGGGCGGTGAGCAAGGAGTTCCGGGTCGGCGGGCTGTTCGCGGGCGAGGCGCGGGAGTGGCCGGAGGGGATGGACACGGCGCATCCGTACGGGTTGGCGACGCCGCAGCCGGTGACGGAGCGGTTGCTGTGGGAGCGGGCCGAGGAGTTGGGCGCGCAACTGCGGCGCGGCTGCGAGGTGGTCGGCCTGGCCCAGGACGAGCAGGAGGTGGTGGCGGAGCTGGCGGACGGTTCGCGGCTGCGGGCGCGCTGGCTGGTGGGGTGCGACGGCGGGCGCAGCACGGTGCGCCGGTTGGCGGGCGTGGCGTTCCCGGGCGAGCCGGCGACGGTGCAGACGCTGCTGGGGCAGATGGAGGCGACGGAGGATCCGGTGCGGATCGCCGAGGTGGTGGCGGAGGTCCGGCGCACGGAGCTGCGGTTCGGGCTGCACCACGAGGGCGGCGGGGTGTACCGGGTGATCGTTCCGGCGGAGGGCGTGTCGGAGGACCGCGCGGCGCCGACGCTGGAGGAGTTCCGGTCCCGGCTGCGCGCGGTGGCGGGCACCGACTTCGGGGTGCACTCGCCGCGCTGGCTGTCCCGGTTCGGGGACGCGACGCGCCAGGCGGAGCGGTACCGGACGGGCCGGGTGCTGCTGGCGGGCGACGCGGCGCACGTCCATCCGCCGACGGGCGGCCAGGGCCTGAACCTGGGCGTGCAGGACGCGTTCAACCTGGGCTGGAAGCTGGCCGCCGAGGTGGCGGGCTGGGCCCCGCCGGGCCTGCTGGACACGTACCACGCGGAGCGGCACCCGGTGGGTGCGGCGGTGATCGCGCACACCCGGGCGCAGATGACGCTGCTGGGCACCTCGCCGGGCGCGGTGGCGCTGCGCGGGGTGTTCACCCGGCTGATGGACTTCCCGGACGTCAACCGGTACGTCACGGGCGTGATCTCGGGGGTGGACGTCCGCTACGACTTCGGCCCGGGCCCGGCCCTGCTGGGCCGCCGCCTGCGGAGCGTGCAGCTGGTCGACGGCCCGGCGCCGGGGCGGCTGTACGGACGGACGCACGCGGGGCGGGGCCTGCTGCTGGACCGCTCGGGGCTGCTGTCCGCGGCGGGCTGGGAGGGCCGGGTGGACGTGCTGGTGGACGGCTGCCCGGAGCTGGACGCCGCGGCGGTGCTGCTGCGTCCGGACGGGCACGTGGCGTGGGTGGGCGAGGAGCCGGGGGTCGGGAAGGGGCTGGCGGAGGCGCTGGCGCGCTGGTTCGGTCCGACGGGGCGTCCGGCGGGGTAGGCGGCTGGACGTCCGGCGGGGTGGGCACCGGTCGGCGCTGTTCACCCGGGCGCCCCGCACCGGGGACTTGCGCCCCTTTTGTTCGGGTTTGCCCGGTCCGACCTGGCACAGTGGGGTGGTCCTTCCGCCCGCCGAGCAGATCGAGGTTCCCGATGGCCGCGAACCCCACGGCCTCCCCGTCCCCCGCGCCCGTGCCCGTGAGCGCCCCGTCCGCGCTGGGGCGGATGGGGGGCGGGCGCGCGGTGGGGGTGCTGCTGGCGGCGGCCGCGGTGTTCTACGTGGTGTCGCCGGTGCTGCAGGGCGCGGCGCTCCCGGCGGTGCGGGTGCGGTTCGGGCTGGGCCCGCAGCAGGTGGTGGCGATGAAGGTGGGCGGCGGCGCGCTGATGGTGCTGTCGCTGTTCGCCGCGGGCCGGGCGGGGGACGTGTGGGGGCGGCGCCGGGTGCTGGCCTGGTCGCTGGGGGTGCTGGCGGCGGGTCTGGTGGTCGAGACGGCGGCGTTCTCGGGCTGGTCGTACCTGCTGGGGCGGACGGTGGTGATCGTCGGGGTGTCGGCGGTGTTCGCGGGCTGCCTGGCCTCGGTGGCGGCGCTGAACCCTCCGGGCCGGATGCCGCAGGCGCTGGGCGGGTGGCTGGCGGTGATGTCGGCGGCGTTCTTCGCGGCGGCGAACCTGATCCCGCGGGCCCCGTCGATGCCGGGCCTGCGGGTGAGCGCGGGCCTGGGGGCGGTGGTCGCGGTGGGGCTGCTGCTGGTGGCGGTGCGGCGGCTGCCGGAGGCGGGCGATCCGCCGGTGCCGCTGGACCGGCTGTTCCTGGGCGCGCTGGCGGTGGCACTGGCCGCGGCGGTGGCGGCGCTGCAGGTCGGCTCGGTGTGGGGCTGGGCGGATCCGCGGACGGTGGCGCTGCTGGCACTGCTGCCGGTGGCGGCCGCGGTGGCGGGTCGGCGCTGGCGGCGGCACCGGATCACGATGCCGCGGCGGATCGCCTCGATGGCGCTGGCGACGGGCGTGGCGGTGGGGTTCACCCAGATCGCGCTGCTGCTGGCGCTGCCGGTGCTGACCGCGGCGTCCGGGATCGGGGTGGCGGCGACGGCGCTGATGGTCTCGGCGTACGGGGTGGGCGGGGTGGCGGGCTGCCTGCTGGTGCGGGAGCGGCGGATCTCGCCGGTGACGGGCTGCTCGCTGGGCCTGCCGCTGGCGGTGATCGGGCTGGCGCTGTGCCACGTGCTGCCGACGGGCACGGCGACCGGGATGCTGCTGGGCACGGTGGCGGCGGTGCTGACGGGGCTGGGCGTGATGATGGCGCAGGTGCCGCAGATGGCGTGGTTCCTGTCGGCGCTGCCGCGCGGCCGGCTGGGGACGGCGGCGGCGTTCCACCCGGTGTCGGTGCTGCTGGGGACGGCGGCGGCGCAGGCGCTGCCGGCCACGTCGGCGGTGAGCCTGGGGGCGAGCGGGCGGCAGGCGGAGAACGTGCTGTGGGTGGCGGCCGCGGTGGTGGCGGTGGGCGCGCTGATCGCGGGGCTTCCGGTGGTGGTGCTGGGCGTGGTGGGGGCGGCGGCGGGCGAGTGGCTGCTGGTGCGGGTGCTGGCCGGTGCGGAGCTGGCGCAGCGTCCGCTGGCGCAGGGTTCGGCGCTGGCGGTGGGGGTGGTGACGGGGCTCGCGGTGTGGGGGCGGCGGCAGCAGAGCGAGCGGCTGGCGGCGAGCCGGGCCAGTGCGGCGGCGCTGCAGGAGGCGGTGCTGCACCCGATCCCGGAGCGCCTGGGCGGCCTGCGGTTGGCGTCCCGCTACCAGGCGGCCACGGCGGGGACGGGCATCGGCGGGGACTTCCTGGAGGCGGTGCAGACCCCGCACGGGACGCGGGTGCTGATCGGGGACGTCCGGGGCAAGGGCCTGCAGGCGGTGCAGACGGTGACCGACCTGCTGGGGTGCTTCCGCTCGCAGGCGCACGAGACGGACGACCTGGGCGAGCTGGCGGCCCGGCTGGACCGGCACACGGCTCGCAGCGCGGCGGCCCGCGGCGACGAGGAGCTGTTCGCGACGGCGCTGCTGCTGCAGCACCGGGTGCCGGACGGGTACGTCGAGGTGGTGAACTGCGGCCACCTGGAGCCGCTGGCGCTGGGCCCGGCCCCCGCGGGGGTGCGCGAGGCGGCGGCCCCGGCGCTGCTGCCGCTGGGCTTCGGCGCGCTGGGCGCGGACGTGCCGGTGCCGCGGCGGGTGCCGCTGCCCGCCGGGGAGGTGCTGCTGCTGCACACGGACGGGCTGACCGAGGCCCGCAACGCCTCGCGCGAGTTCTACCCGGCGGCGGAGCGGCTGTCGGCGGCGTTCGGCCCGGCCGGTCCGGGTTCCCCGGCGGAGGTGCTGGCCTTCCTGGAGCGGGACGTGCGCGACTGGAGCCACCACCTGACCGACGACATCGCGCTGATCGCGCTCACCCCGGAGCGGTCCGGCCCGTCACCCCATGGAGTGCATTGATCACGGAGTGCGGCGAAAGCGGGTAAGCGCTGCGGCCCGGGCGACTCCCCTCGTGCGAGCCGGCCGGAACCCGGCCGCCGCACCCGAAGGGAACCGTTCCATGACCGTCGTACCGCTCGACCCCGCCTCGCCCGCCTCGCACGCCGTCGGCATCGACTTCGACCAGACCCTGGTCGCCCACGACGAGGGCTGGCAGGACGGCCGGATCTACGGCAAGCCCGTCCCGGGGGCGATCGAGTCGCTGCACGCGCTGAAGCGGGTCCGTTCGGTGTTCATCATGACCGCCCGCCCGCGCCGCTTCCACCCCGCGGTGGCGGGCTGGCTGCGCGAGCACTCCGGCCTGGAGGCGCTCGTCGACGAGGATCCCGAGCGCGCCTACTGGCAGGGCGACTGCCTGCTGGTGACCAACAAGAAGCTCGGCGCCGCCGTCTACATCGACGACCGGGCCGTCCGCTTCACCGGCGACTGGGACAGCGCCCTCGCCCAGGCCCGGCACGCCATCGGGCTCCCAGCCGCACCGGCACCGCACTGCTGACACCGGACCCGCCCGGCCCCGCCGGACCCGCCGCCACCGCGGCGGGTCCGGCACACTGCTGAGGGGCCGTCAGCAGCCGTCCGGGAGGAGCACCGTGAGCACGCCGAAGGCCGTCGGGGCGGAGACCGGGGACGGTGACCCGCTGGCGCTCGCCCTGTTCGGGCTGACCGTGGTGAGCGGGCTGATCGACGCCGTCAGCTACCTCGGGCTCGGGCGCGTCTTCGCCGCCAACATGACCGGCAACGTCGTCGTCATCGGCTTCGGCCTGGCCGGTGCGCCCGGCTTCTCCGTCCTCGGGTCGACCACCGCGCTGGCGGCGTTCCTGCTCGGTGCGGCCCTCGCCGGGCGGCTGACCGCCGGTCGGCTGCGGCCCGCGCTGGTCGCGGAGGGCGGGCTGCACCTCGCGGCGGCGGCCGTGGTGTTCGCGGTCGGCACCGGCGCGGTCGGCGCCGACGGGGCCCTCCAGTACGGGGTGATCGGGCTGCTGGCCCTGGCGATGGGCCTGCGCAGCGCGACGGTCCGCAGCCTCGGCGTGCCGGACCTGACCACCACCGTCCTGACCATGACGCTCACCGGCCTCGCCGCCGAGCCCCGCTCGCCCCGTCGGCGGCGCCGCGTGCTGGCCGCCCTCGCCATGCTGGCCGGGGTGGTGCCCGGCGCGGTGCTGGTGCTGCACCGGCAGACCGGCTGGGCGCTGGTCGCCGCGGCCGCGCTCACGGGCGCGACCGCGGCGCTCCACCGCGACTGAGCGGGGGCCGGGGGCCGCCGGGCCTCAGTGGCGGCGACGGCTCCGGGCGGTGGCGAGGACCGCGCCCGCGAGGGCCAGGACCGCGGCGAGCAGGCCGAGCAGCAGCGCGAGGGCGATGGTGAGCGGGGTGCGGAGCTTGGCCGTCAGGCGGGCCGGCGCAATGACCGACGCCAGTCTTCGGACGGTTCTCACGTGGCGGCGGCGTGTCACCGCTGCGGCCCGCCGGGGCGGCTGTCGTCCGGGCGGCGCCACAGGAAGGCTTCGCTGCCGGGCTGCCGGGCCGAGAACCGGCCGGTGGGCGAGGCCTCGTGCAGCAGGGCGCGCAGTTCGGCCTCGAAGGCGGGCAGGCCGGTGCCGAACAGGTGCGGCGCGGAGGAGGACATCGACAGCACTCCGGCCACCACCTCGTCCGTGCCGCGCTCCAGCGGTTGGCCGCCGGGGACGACCAGCTTCTCCGGGCCGAGCAGCCCGGCCCGGGCGTAGACCAGCGACTCGCCGCCGGGGGTGCCGTGCGGCAGGACGCCGCGCCCGGCCCGGCGGACCGGGCCGAGGTGGCGACGGACCAGGGCGTCGATCCCGGCCTGCGGCACCGGCGGGTGCGGGAGCGGGCCCGTGGGGCGGGGCTCGTCCTTCCGGTCGGACAGGTGCACCAGCGTGCCGCCGGGGCGCAGCATGGCGCGGACGGTGGTGGCGACCAGGTCGCGGTCCATCCAGTGGAAGGACTGGGCGAACGCGACGACGTCGAACGTGCCGAGGCCGAGCGGGAGTTGCTCGGCGCGGGCGTGCACCCAGCGGGTCCGCCCGGCGAGGCCGGCGCGGGCGGCGGCGCGGGCGGCCTCCTCGACCATCCCGGCGTCCGCGTCGACGCCGACGGTCTCGGCGAACCGGTCGGCGAGCTCCAGCGCGAGCGTCCCGGGCCCGCAGCCGACGTCGAGCAGCCGCCCGGTGCCGTCGAGCCGCAGCGCCCGGGCGAGCGCCTCGGCCAGCCCGGGTGCGTACGGGAGGCGGCCGCGGGCGTAGTGCGGGGCCGCTCCCTCGAACAGCGTCTCGTCCCACTGCCAGCCCTCGGCCACCCGCGCCTCCGCCGTGCGTTCCGCCGGGGCCGCTCGAACCCGGTCGTGCCCGATCCTGGCACGGCAGCTGCCCGGTGCGCCCGGCAATTCCATCAAGCCGCCTGCCGTTCACGCTTTCTGATGTTGCGTCCGATTTGACTGCCGACGGGCGCACGGATCAGGCCATCCGGCCGTGACGGGGCGTCATCGGAGCCGCTCCGGGGGCGGTCGGGCGGCTGGGATCCGGCCATGATTGCCCGCGATTGGCCTAGACCATTGACGGCGTTCGGTCCGGGGACGGAGGATCACTCGGGCCGGGGACGGAGCGATCACGTCCGATCCGGACCCCTCCGCCACCGGCTCCCCCCCACGGTTCGACCGAAGGAGTTCCCATGCGTCTGCGCACCGCCGCCAAGGCCGCCTCCACCCTCGCCGTCGGCAGCGTCCTCGCACTGACCCTGACCGGCACCGCGCTGGCGGCGAGCGGTCCGACCAGCCTCACCGGCAAGGGCTGCCCGTCCTCCTACAGCAACCTCGCCGACGGCGGCACGTACACCCAGACCCTGATCAAGAAGTTCGTCGCCGCCAACGGGCTCCAGTACGGCGACTACAGCGTGGTCTTCCACAACTCGGCCGGCGTGAAGTCCACCCTGCCGACGCGCGAGTACCGCTGCTACTGACCGTCCACGGGCGGTGCGGGCGCCCGGCCGGAGGAGGCGACTCCACGGTCGGGCACCGTCGTTCGCGCCGGAGGAACCCCCTCACGACAACCATCCCGAGGAGACTGCATGCCCTTCCGGCGCACCACCAAGGTCCTCGCCGTCGCCACCCTCGCCAGCGCCCTCGCCCTCGGCGCGGCCGGGACCGCCTCCGCGGCCCCCTACACCGACCTGACCGGCAAGGGCTGCCCCGGTGAGTACGACAACGGTTACGGGGACGGTCAGTTCCAGCAGGTCCTGAGCTACACCTTCACCGCCGGCAACGGCCAGCGCTACGGCCACTACCTCATCTACTGGATCAACTGGTCCGGCAAGAGCTACCAGGGCTCCACCGACTACCGCTGCTACTGATCCGCGCCGCCCACCGGTGGCCCCGCCCGGCCACAGCCCTGCCGCACCCGCCCGCCCGCGGCGAGGGCGTAGTGCGCCGCGGGCGGATGGGGAGCGTCAGGCCGATCACCGACACCCGGCCGCCGCGGCAGCGGCAGCCGCAGCCCGGCCAGGGCGGACCTGCGGTGCGTCGGGGCGCTGCTGCCCGAGGTGAGCGGCGCCCAGCCGCCGGGGCGCAACGGCGCCAGCAGGTCGGCGGCGGCGCCCGCGACGGGGACGACCCGGGCCGGTGGTATTCGTACCAACCGACCGAAATCGATGCGATTATCGACGTCTATACACCGATATCCGGACGATTTCGGCCACTATCACCCGTTTGATCATGACTTGCTGCCGGTGCGGGAAGGTCCAGGGGGTGGCCCGGGCGCGACCGGCGGCGGCCGGGGCACGTAATCTGCGAGCATGACTGACGCCGCACACCTCACTCCCCAGGCCGCCTTCGACATGCTGTTGGCGGGCAACGGCAGGTTCGTCGCCGGTACGCCGCAGCACCCGAACCAGGACGCCGCCCGCCGCGCCCAGACCGCCCCCTCCCAGACCCCGTTCGCCGTGCTGTTCGGCTGCTCCGACTCCCGGCTCGCCGCCGAGATCATCTTCGACCGGGGCCTCGGCGACCTGTTCGTGGTCCGCACCGCCGGTCACGTGCTCGGCCCCGAGGTGCTCGGCAGCATCGAGTACGGCGTGAGCGTGCTCGGCACCCCGCTGGTGATCGTCCTGGGCCACGACTCCTGCGGCGCGGTCGGCGCGACCCGGGAGGCGGTGGCGGCCGGCGCCAGCGGCGAGGGCTTCGTCCGCGACGTGATCGAGCGGGTCACCCCGAGCGTGCTGGCCGCCAACGCGGCCGGTTACACCGAGAACTCCGACTTCATCGACGAGCACATACGGCACACCGTCGCCCTGCTGCTCGACCGCTCCCACACCATCGCCGCCGCGGTCGCCGCGGGCACCACCGCCGTGGTGGGCCTCTCCTACCGCCTCGTCGACGGCACCGCCCACCTGGTCACCACCCGCGGCCTCGACCTCCCCGCGGCCGCCTGACCCCGCCGCCGTCCACGCCCGCGGCCCCGCCCCGATCGCCGTCGGGGCGGGGCCGCGCCGCGTCAGCCGAGGCGGTGGCTCTCCGGCGGGCCGAGCAGGCTCGGGCGCAGGCCGCCGGTGTCGATCACCAGGCGCTGGAGGACGACGGTGGGGTCGACCATCCAGAAGGTGAGGCGGTGCGGGCCGGGGGCGGTGAGGGTGTGCACGGTGGCGCTGCGGCGGACGTTGTCGGAGGTGCCGTAGGCCCACTGGACGTTCATGGTGCCGGAGTCGGCGCCGCTCTGGACCGTCGTCCGGACGGTCTGCGGGGGCTGGTCGTCGAAGGAGACCGCGTAGGCCGGGCCGCCGGTGGCGAAGGCGTCGTTGCGCGGGGAGAGGTAGGCCCAGACGGTGACCGGGCCGGTGGTGAACAGGGTCACCTGGTACTCCAGGCGCGGCCCGGACCCGCCGGGCACCTGGCGGGGCGCGGTGACGGGCACCGGGGTGACGCCCGCGGTGGTGCGGCCGATGCCGGGGACGGTCTGCCAGGAGACGCCACCCGCGGCGACGGCCCGGGTGTGGTGCTCGGCGTCGATCGCGACGTAGCCGTTGGCCTCGACGTGCCCGACCCGGATGCTCTTCGAAAGTTTCGGACGGTTCACCACGGCCTTGACGACGACGCTCGCGCCGTCCGGCCCGGTGACGGTGACGGGCACCTCGGTGGTGCCGTACGGGGCGCGGGCCCAGTCGACGGTGAGGACCACCCGCTGCTGCTTGTCGATCCGCCCGGCGGGCCGGTCGGCGGTGAGCCAGGGCGCCCCGGTGGTGACCCGGTAGTCGAAGGGCCGCCTGCCGCGGTTGAACACCTCGACGTACTGGGCGGGTTGGCTCTGGTAGGGGCTGAACTCCGGTAGCACGGCCGGGGACTGCTCGTGCGGCCACCAGGCGTCGGAGCCGTCGACGGCGACCCCCAGCTCGGCGGTGTCGGGCAGCTCGATCCGGGCGACGGCGGGGAACAGCACGTCGGGGATGGCGACGTTGTCGCGTTCCGGCTGCTGCCAGGGCGCGTTGGGGCCGTAGCGGTCGACGTCGCCGTAGTCGATGTGCGGCTGGGTCTGGAAGCCGTTCCACTTGCCGCCCGCGACGCGGGTGTTGAAGCGTTCGGCGAGCGCGAAGTCGTCGGCCAGCCGGGCCTCGGCCGCGGTGGCGAGGTCGTTGGTCAGGGCCCGGCCCTGCGCCGCGTAGTGCAGGTTGGTGAACTGCGCGGCGCGCAGCGCGTACAGGTTGGCGGTGGCGGCGACCTCGTAGCCGACGAGTTCGTACCAGGCGTCCTGGACGGCGGCGGGCAGGCGGCGGCCGATCCGTTCGGCGTCCGCGGCCAGCTCCTGCCAGCGGGCGGTGACCGTCTCCAACTCCCGGTAGTCGGTGAGGGAGAAGGGGGTGGCCCGGTCGTCGTAGTGGATGGCGGACGGGTCGGTGGCCGGGTCCTTCGCCGGGTCGACGGTGATGCTGCGGTTGAGCAGTTCGGGCTTGCGGATCGACTGCAACTGGCCGTAGCTGGAGAGGAGTTCGGCGATCTGTCGGGCCTGGGCCGGGCCGAAGTTCTGCCGGGCGTACTCGGCCTCCCAGTCGGTGAGCCGCTCCAGCGGCCAACTCCCGGGCTGCCAGGCGTAGTCGAGGAAGAACTGGGTGGGCAGTTCGTTGCCCTTCAGGTCGCCGACGTTGGCGACCCAGAGCGTGCGGTTGCCGTAGGCGTACGACTGGTGGAGCTGCTCCCACAGGTTGGGCAGGCAGGTGGTGTCGACCCACTTGTAGTTGCGGCCCACGCCGACGTAGTCGAAGTGGTAGTAGAGGCCGTACCCGCCGCTGCGGGCGCCCTCGGCCGGGTCGGGCAGCTTGCGGACGTTGCCCCAGTTGTCGTCGGTGAGCACCACCGTGACGTCGTCCGGCACCCGCAGGCCGCGGTCCCAGTAGCGCTGGACCTCCTTGTAGAGCGTCCAGACCTGCGGGATGGTGGCCGGGTCGCGGCCGGTGACCTCGGCGAGGATGCTCCGCTGGGCGGCGATGATCTCCGTCATCAGCTCGATCCCGTCGCCGTCGGGCAGCCCGACGTCGCCGTTGCCGCGCATCCCGAGGGTGACCACGCCCTCGATCCCCTGCTCGACCATCCGCCGCACGCCGTCCCGCCAATAGGCCTTCACCGCCTCGGCGTTGCGGCGGAACGACCACTCGCCGGTGCCGCCGTACGGGTCGTGCCCGGGGGTGGTGACGTTGCCCGCGGCGTCGCGGACGGCGGGCGTGGCGTGCCGGTTCCACTCCTCGATGCCGCGCAGCATCGGGGCCTCGTGCGAGGTGCCCATGACGATGCCGTACGCGGTGGCGGTGGCGTGGTTGAGCGGGTCGTCCTCGGCGAAGGCGCGGCCCCAGACGGCGGGCCACAGGTAGTTGGCGCGCAGCCGCAGCATCACCTCGAAGACCTTGGCGTAGAAGTCGGCGTTGAAGCCGCCGGGGAATCCGGGCGCCTTGCCGGGGCCGAAGAACGCGGGCGCCCAGGTGCCGAGCGCCGGGTTCTCGTCGTTGATGAACACGCCCCGGTACTTCACCGCGGGCGTGCCCTGGCTGTGCCGGCCCGGCAGCGCGTACACCGCGTCGCGGTGCTGCGGGGGGACGTCGTCCCACCAGTACCAGGGCGAGACGCCCATGCCGCGGGAGGCGTCGTACGCGCCGTAGATCGTGCCGCGCTGGTCGCTGCCCGCGATCACCAGGGCGCGGTCGACCCCCGGCAGCGGGTGCTCGACGACCGCCTGCAGCGAGGTCTCCCAGCGACCGGCGACGCCGCTCACGTCGAGCCGTCCGGCGGCCACCAGCCGGTCGATCAGCGGGCTGCGGCCGATCGTGCCGACGATCACCGCGGTGCGGCCGGACGGGACGCCGTCGCGCACCACCGCGGGGCGCACGCCGGTGACGCGCTCCAGGTCGGCCGCCAGGTCGCCGACCACGCGCACCACCCCGGGGTGGTCCGCGCCGCTGACCACGAGCGGGGCGGCGCGGCCGTCCTCGACCAGCGGGAGGCTGCCCGGGCGCGGGGTGAAGGAGATCCAGCCGCCCGGGTCGGTGGTCCGCAGGCCGCCGCTGCCGTCGGCGTTGCCGCCGTTGCTGTCGTTGCTGCCGGAGGAGGCGGCGGCGGCCCAGGCCTCGGTGCTCAGGCCGAGGGCCCCGCCGAGCGGGGTGGCGGCGAGGCCGAGCCCCAGGCCCAGGCCGAGGGCGGCCCGGCGCCCGGTGGTGAACTGCGGTGCTGGTCGGTTCATGGCGGCTCTCCCGACGGCCGAGGTCTCGAAAATTTCGAAACGTTGCCTTTATATTTCGGAGCCACCTTTGAGTACGATCCGACCGGGGGTCAACCCCCTTGCACCGGGAATCTGCGGGAGGGTCGCACCCGCCGGAGCCCGGCACGGCGCCGCGCGGTGGCCAGTTGGCTTGGGGTGCAAGGGAGTTGATCCCGCTTCAGGGGACGTGGGGCCAGGTGCGTCGTCCTCAACCGCTGTGGAGATCGACCGGGGCTACGACATGCAGGTCTACGGCTGCCCCACCCCCTTCGACCACCCGCACCACGAAGACGGGCGATGACCTCGCCGACCTCGCCGACCTCGTCGCCCTGGCCTCCCGGCGGGGCTGAATCCTTTTCCCGGTCCGGCGGCTCCTGTGTCGAGCGGTTGCGCGGTCGGCGCGCCGCCTCGACCTCCGGGAGCCCCTCGTGACCCTCTCCTCACCCTCCGCCCCGCCCCGAGGGGTGCTGCTGGTGCACGGCGCCTGGCACACCGGCCGCGCCTGGGACGACGTCGCGGCCGGGCTGCGGGCGCGCGGGGTCGCCGTGGCCGTCGCCGAGCTGCACCGCGGGTCGCTGGCGGCCGACACGGCCGCGGCCGAGGCCGCCCTGGACCGACTCGACGGCGGCGGCCCGGTCGTCGCGTGCGGCCACTCCTACGGCGGCGCCGTCATCACCGGCCTCCCGCCGCACAGGGTCGACCACCTCGTGTACCTCGCCGCGATGATGCCCGACCGCGGCGAGACCGTCCTCGGCCTGCTCGCCGGTGCACCACCCACCGCCCTGGCGTCCAGCATGGTCGGTGACCCCGCCGGGACCACGACGATCGACCCGCGGGCCGCGGGAGAGCTCTTCCACGGCCAACTCGACGCGGGGGAACGCGCCCACCACACCGCCCTGCTCGTCCCCCAGACGATGGCCCCCGGCCACCAGCCGACGACCGCCGCCGCCTGGCACCACCGCCCCAGCACCTACGTCGTCTGCACCGAGGACCGGGCCGTGCACCCCCACCTGCAGCGCCGGTTCGCCGCCCGCGCGACCCGCGCGCTCGCCTGGCACAGCGACCACGGGGCCTTCGCCTCCCACGCGCAGGAGACCGTCGACCTGCTGCACCGCCTGGCCACCCGCGGTCGCCCCGACCGCTGAGGCCCCCAGCGCGGGTGCCCGGCCCGCTCGTCGAGCGGGCCGGGCACCCGCACCACCTGGAACCGGGCTCCGTCAGCCCCGGGCGTCCAGGCGGCGCGGGTCGACGGACCAGATGCCGCGGCCGTGGGTGGCGGCGTAGAGCCTCCCGTCGGGGCCGGTCAGTTGCGCAGGCTCCACTGCTGGTTGCCCGCGCCCGAGCAGGCCCACAGCTGGACCTTCGTCCCGTTCGCGGTGCCCGTGCCGGCGGCGTCCAGGCACAGGCCCGACTGCACTCCGGTGACGGTGCCGTTGGAGTTGACGTTCCACTGCTGGTTGGCCTGCCCGTTGCAGTCCCAGATCACCACGGCGGTGCCGTTGCCGGTCCCCTGGCCCGAGGCGTCCAGGCACTTGTTGCCGTAGACCACCAACTGCCTGCCCGCCGTGTAGGTCCACCGCTGGTTGGTGCCGCCGTGGCAGTCCCACAGCTGGGTCTGGGTGCCGTTGCCCGTGGCGGAGCCCGGGACGTCGACGCAGCGGCCCGAGGCCTGGCCCACGATCTCCTGGCCGGTGCTCGGCGGGGTGGAGGTGCCGGAGCCGAACTGGCTGAAGAACTTCCAGACTTCACCCGACGTCCAGGTGCGCCAGCCGTCGCAGGTGCACCCGTCGATCGGAGCGGGGTCGTGGCCCGCCCCGTCGAACGCGGCCCAGACGACCGGGTAGCCGGACCTGCACCCGGAGTAGGTGGTGACGACGTGCGTCAGGCTGCCGGGCGCGGGCTCGGGCGGGTTCTGCGGGGTGCAGCCGTTGTTCCGGACGAACTGGTCGCGCAGCCCCCGGCCCAGCGAGATGGGCAGGACGTCGTCGCGGAGGCCGTGCAGCCCCATGTAGGCGATCGGCTGCGTACCGCCGTTGCAGCCGCTGAGGTTCGCCCCGGCGTAGACCGCGACCGCGCGGAAGACCGTCGCCCGGCCGCAGGCGAGCGCGTAGCTCATCCCGCCGCCGTAGCTGAAACCGGCGGCGAAGAGCTGCGTCGTGTCGACGCACAGGCCGGCTTCGAGCTGCGCGGTCAGGTCGTCGACGAAGGTGACGTCCTGGCCGTTGGTGTTGGCCCAGCCGTTGTCGAAGCCCTGCGGCGCGACGAAGATCGTGCCGTTGTTGTCGGCGTCCGCCAGCCGCCGAAGGCCGTAGTAGGACCAGTTGTACCCGTCGGTGCCGCCCGAGTCGACGTCGTTGGCGGTGCCGCCCCGCCAGTGGAACCCGAAGACCAACCGGTAGGCGCGGTTCGGGTCGTAGCTGGCGGGGACCCGTAGGATGTAGCTGCGGGTCTGACCGCTGCTGGTGAGCGTGCGGGCACCGCTCGCCAGCGGAGCCTTGCCGCAGCCGCTGCTGGCCGCGGCGGCGGTGACCTGCGCGGTGAGCCGGGCGGTGACGGTGCCCTGCGCGGCGGCCGCGCCCGGAGCGGCGGCCGCGCCGGGGCCGGTGCTCAGCGCCATGCCGATCGCCGCCACGGCGACCACCACCGGAGTCAGCGCACGTCTGAACAGGGAACTGCGTTTCATGGGCTCTTCCTTCACTGTGGGTGGACAGGAGTTCAGGGCGCCGACCTGCGGGTCTTCCGCAGGCCGGTTGAAACGGTCCGTTCGAGCGGGGACGGAACCTCGGTGTTGCGCGCGGGTGGACGCCGCCTGGTGCGCGAAGGCCGACCGGGGTGGGGGCCGGTGACCGCCGGGGATGTTAGCGCTAACAATCGCGCGAGGACGTCCCCCCGCACGGGAGGAACGTCTTGAAGGCGTCGGCGGCAGCCTGCATCACCCCGTACGCCCAGTCAACCCTTCTCGCAACGATCCGGCGGGCCGGGCAAGGCGGACAGGACGGGCAGGCCGACAGGGCCTAGAAGTCGAGGAGGCCGATCGCGTGGCCGTCGTGGTCCACCACCGGCCACGTGTTCAGTCCGCGGGCGCGCATGGCGGCGAGGGCGTCGGTGGCCGGCATGTCGGCGGTGGCGAACGGGGCCCGGTCGAGGGCGATGTCACGGACGGGGGTGCGCTCGGTGTACCAGGAGCGGGCCTGGAACGGCGCGAGGTGGAGGCGGGTCAGCAGCCCGGCGCAGCGGCCGTCGTCGGTGCGGACCAGGACGTGGTCCGCACCTGAGCTGTGCAGGATGTCCATCGCGGTGTCGGCGGTGACGTCGTCGCTGATCTGCAGTTCCGGGTGCTTCATGAGGTCGCCGACCGTGGTGGTGGTCGCGGGGCGTTCGAGGCTGATGGTCACGGGCGCGGTCCTTCGGGTCGTTGCCGCCCGGTGGGGGCGGCGATCCGGGCACGGGTGGAGGCAGGCTGACGTCGTCTGCCGGGGCGGGCCGACACCGGCTCGGGGACCGCGGACCACGGTGGGGCTGCGGTCCGCGGGAGCCGGGCGTCGGCGGCCTGGACGGGCGGGTGGGAAGGACCTGGTCGCGGTCCCGGGCCTGCGGGGGTGTCCTAGCCGGCGAGGGCGGTGCGCTCGGGGGCAGTGCCGCGGGAGCCCGCGCCGGTCGGGGCGGTGCGGGTGCGCAGGGCCCGGCGGCGCCGGTTGCGGCTCGTGGAGGTGCCGCTGCGGCGCGGGCGTTCGACGACGGGATCGGCGACCACGGTGGGGATCCCGGTGGGGACGCGGGCGCCGGTGATCCGGGCGAGTTCCGCGTCCCCGGCGCTGACGCGGGTGGTGACCGGGGTGATGGCGGCGGTGGCCATCATGCGGGTCATCTCGCGCCGCTGCTCGGGCAGGACCAGGGTGGCGACGGTGCCGGACTCCCCGGCCCGGGCGGTGCGGCCGCCGCGGTGCAGGTAGTCCTTGTGGTCGGCGGGCGGGTCCAGGTTGACGACCAGGTCGAGGCCGTCGACGTGGATGCCGCGGGCGGCGACGTTGGTGGCGATCAGCGCGGTGACCTGGCCGGTGCGGAACTGCTCCAGGGTGCGGGTGCGCTGCGGCTGGGACTTGCCGCCGTGCAGGGCCGCGGCCTTCACGCCGTTGGCGAGCAGGCTCCGCACCAGGCGGTCGGCGCCGTGCTTGGTGTCGGTGAACATGATCACGCCGCCCTCGCGGGAGGCGATGTGCGCGATCGTGGCGGCCTTGTCGGAGCTCTGCACGTGCAGCACGTGGTGCTCCATGGTGCTGACCGCGCCCGCGGACGGGTCCACCGAGTGCGTGACCGGGTCCGTCAGGAAGCGGCGGACCAGGCGGTCGACGTTGCGGTCCAGGGTGGCGGAGAACAGCATCGTCTGGCCGCCCTCGGCGACCTGGTCGAGGAGCTGGATGACCTGCGGGAGGAAGCCCACGTCGGACATCTGGTCGGCCTCGTCGAGGACGGTGACGGCGACCGAGTCCAGTCGGCAGTCGCCGCGCTGCACCAGGTCCGCCAGGCGACCGGGCGTGGCGACCACGACCTCGGCGCCGCGACCGAGCGTCTGGGCCTGGCGGCCGATCGACACCCCGCCGACCACCGTGGCCATCCGCAGGCGCACCGCGTGGGCGTACGGCGTGAGGGCCTCGGTGACCTGCTGGGCCAGCTCGCGGGTGGGCACCAGCACCAGGGCGAGCGGGCGCCGCGGCTCGGCCTGCCGCCCCGCGGTGCGGGCCAGCACGGCGAGACCGAACGCGAGCGTCTTGCCGGAGCCGGTGCGGCCCCGTCCCAGCACGTCGCGGCCGGCCAGCGCGTTCGGCAGCGTCGCGGCCTGGATCGGGAACGGCGAGGTGACGCCCTGGCGGGTCAGCGTCGCCAGCAGCGCCCTCGGCATGTCCAGCGCGCCGAAGGACTCGACGGCCGGCAGCGCCGGGGTGGTGCTCACCGGCAGCGCGAACTCGCCCTGCACGGACGCACCCTGACGGACGCGGCGGCCGGAGCGGGAACCTGCGGCGGCACGGGTGCCTGTCGCGGAGCGGGATCCCGTCGCGGAGCGGGAGTTGGAGCTCTGGTGCGAGGGGCGACTGGAACGGTTCATGCGGAAAGCCTTCCTCAGGGCGGCACGTCACGAGGAAGGCTCCGCAGCGCCGGGGCGCCGGGCGGAGACCACGAGGGAACGGGCCGGAAGTGTGACGGGCGGGGCGTGGACGGGAGAACCGTGCGGCACGTCATGCGGGTGCGCGCTCACCGGAGAGCGGCGAGAGCGGCGGACCTCGAACCGTGAGAGGTCACGGCGGTGCGGCGATCCGGACGCGGCGCCGGGCGTCTCGCGCGGGGACGGCCACCGGTGGCGGGGCCAGGAGGCCTGAACCGGCCGGGATGCACGTCCTGGCCCAAGGCCGAGGGGCCCGCACCGAGCGTGTACGCGGTGCGGGCCCCTCGCTGCCGGGCGGGGTGCCGTGGCAGGTGAAACTACAGCGGACGAATGTTCTCGGCCTGCGGGCCCTTCTGACCCTGCGTGACGTCGAACTCGACCTTCTGGCCCTCGAGCAGCTCGCGGAAGCCGTTGGCGTTGATGTTCGAGTAGTGGGCGAAGACGTCGGGGCCGCCACCCTCCTGCTCGATGAAGCCGAAGCCCTTTTCCGCGTTGAACCACTTCACAGTGCCATTAGTCATAAACAAATCTCCTTCAAGGGGCTTTCCGAAGTCCGCACCGTGCCGACTCCGATTGCCGCGATGATGACCCACCCGGAAGAGAACCGGAAAACAAAATGCGCCCGCGACACACCAGCAGGCGCACACAAAGTTCATGGGAACCACTACTGCAACTACGGACGACTCTAGCAGGCCGATGCGTTCCGCGACGGGTATTTCCCCGCCGCCTCCCCGGAAAACTCGCCTTCCACCCCACCTCCCCGAACCCCTCGACGCGGCCGACACGCCACCCCACCAGGCACGTTGGCGGCACGACCGCACACCGCGACCCCTCGGAAATCTCCACCGGAAGATGCCGCGAACACGGAACCGGAGCAGCCGCGAACAGGCTCCCGCACCCCCGAATTCCGGCAGGACCGGGCAATCGGCCCCGATGCCCTGTGCCCTTGCCCACACTCAGGAGGCGCCAGAAGCCGGGAACGGGCCCGGTCGGCCGGACCCGGGCCGCTCCGGGCCGGCCACCGGAACGACTCACCGGCACCCCCGCGCCTACCGGGCCCGCGCCACGTCAGATCGGCCCGACCCGCTATCGTGCCGTCCTGCGAACCCCCACCCTGTCTCGAGAGAAGAAGCGCAGGATGCACATCCTGGATGACCTCACCGGTCTCTCCGCTCGTGCAAGGAGTCTGCTCGAACGAACCGGCTGGCGCGACGATCCGCAGGAGCCCCGGCTCTCCACCGAGTTCCTGCAGGTCCGGGACCGCTTCGGCCAGTTGGCCCCCACGCCCACGATGCTCGTGATCCGCCGGGAGGGGTTCGAGCAGAAGTACGGCGGACTGCGCTACCGAGTGCGAAGCAGTTGCACCGTCGGGGGCGAACGCAGCGAGGTGCTCCGCGACTGGCACTACGACCTGGGCCAGGGCATGTGGGCCGAGCCCGCCGGCGGCTGGTACTTCGATTGGTTCGGGGAACGCGTGTCCTCCCCGGTCCGCTACCTGGTGCACACGGACGGACGGGTCGGAGTGGACGACGGAGGCGGCACGTTCCTCGAAATCGCCCCGTCCGTCCCGGCACTCATCGAATCCCACGCTCTCACCGACGCGCTCTCGACCTGGGACCGCACCACCGCCGAGGTCGATGGCTTCGCGCCCGCCGAGCGACTCGACGGCCTCACCGACGTCCCCGAAGCATCCGGCAGCACCATCCGCTGGCGGCTGTCCGAGAACGTCGCGGTCAAGGAGTTCCGGGACTGGAGCAGCGGTGCGCCACGTCGTTGGCGCGCATTCGTCTGGAGCCGAGAGGCAAGCCCGAGCGAGGATCAGTGCCCGTCCCGGACCTCGTCGGGGCCGCGCTGTCCGGCTGACGGCGGCACCCACGCCCCTGGCTCGGCCGCGGTCGCATTCGCGCGCCGTGTTGCGGCGGTTCGACACAGGTGATCAGGAGATCGACGTGGACAACGACTCCGAGGGCACGTCCTCAGCGCTTCGGCTGGTGCGCGGGCTCCGGCCCCTGGTCGCCCCGCCCGCCGGCGGCGGGAACGCCATCGACTGGTCCCGCACGACCGCCGAGTACGGCCACGGCTTCCCCGACGACTACCGGGCCTTCATGCAGGTCTACGGCGAGGGGACGTTCGACGGCTTCCTCTACGTGACCCCTCCTGTCTCCGAGGTCTACCCCAACCCGCCGTTCCCGGTGCGGGAAGAGACCGACACGGCTTGCCACACGGCCGAGGAGGAGGACTTCGACGAGCCCGACCTGCTGATCGCGTGGGGCGGCACGGTGGACGCCGACCTGTTGTGCTGGTACGCCTGCGACCCGGATCCCAACCGGTGGACGACGGTCGTCTTCCGTCGCCACTGGGCACCGCCCGAGTGCTGGACGCGCTTCGACTGCGGGAGCACGGTCTGCGGGGGCCCCGCTTCGAAGGGGAGGCGCCGACCGGATCCGACGGGGCCGTCGCCCGCGTGCGCGCTCCGGCCGGGGTACGCCCCTCGCCCAGGGCCGCCGGGGTGGCGGGGTGGCAGGGTGGCGTCGGCGCGGCGGCCCGGTCGCGTCCGGGCCTGGCGCCGGGCTGCCGGGCTCCTCTAATGTGAGCACTCCTCATGTTGTCCGAGCGCAAGGGGGCCGCCATGACGGACCGCCACGATCTGCCCGCCGGGTTCCGCTGGGGGGTGTCCACCGCCGCCTACCAGATCGAGGGAGCGGTGGACGAGGACGGCCGGGGGCGCTCGATCTGGGACGCGTTCTGCGAGCGGCCCGGGGCGGTGCGGAACGGGGAGAGCGGGCAGGTCGCCTGCGACCACTACCACCGGTGGCCGCAGGACGTGGAGTTGATGCGGGAACTGGGCGTGGACGGGTACCGGTTCTCGATCGCCTGGACCCGCGTCCGGCCGACCGGGCGGGGGCCCGTGAACACCGCCGGACTGGACTTCTACGACCGGCTCGTCGACGGCCTGCTGGACGCGGGCATCACCCCGCTGCCCACCCTCTTCCACTGGGACCTGCCGCAGGCCCTGGAGGACGGCGGCGGCTGGCTCCGCCGGGAGACCGCCTTCCTGTTCGCCGAGTACGCGAGCGTCGTCGCCGACCGGCTGGGCGACCGGGTGCCCGCCTGGATCACCCTGAACGAGCCGTTCGTGCACATGGTGTACGGCTACGCGCTCGGCGTCCACGCCCCGGGGCGGGCCCTGCTGCTGGACGCCCTGCCCACCGCCCACCACCAGCTCCTCGGCCACGGCCTGGCCGCCGCCGAACTCCGCGGCCGGGGCCTCGAGGTCCTGATCGCCAACAACCTGACACCGGTGCGGGCGGCGAGCGACGCCCCCGAGGACCGGGCCGCGGCCGAGGCGTACGACGCGCTGCACAACCGGCTGTTCACCGACCCCCTGCTGCTGGGCCGCTACCCCGACCTGTCCGCGTACGGGGTCGGGCCGGACCTGCACGGCGCGGTCCGGGACGGCGACCTCGACCTGGTCTCCGGTCCCGGCCTGGACGGACTCGGCGTCAACTACTACAACCCCACCCGGATCGCCGCGCCCACCGACCCCGGCCTGCCCTTCGCCGAGGCCCCCGTCGAGGGCGTCCCCCGCACCCACTTCGGCTGGCCCGTCGTCCCCGAAGGGCTGCACGAACTCCTCCGCACCCTCCGCGAGCGCTACGGCGACGCCCTCCCCCCGGTCACCGTCACCGAGAACGGCTGCTCCACCGACGACTCCCTCGACGACACCTTCCGCACCGACTACCTCGCCGGTCACCTCGACGCCCTCGCCCGCGCCACCGCCGACGGCATCGACGTCCGCGGCTACTACACCTGGTCCCTCCTCGACAACTTCGAGTGGGCGGAGGGGTTCGCCGAGCGCTTCGGTCTCGTCCACGTCGACTTCGCGACGCAGCGGCGCACCCCGAAGTCCTCGTTCGCCTGGTACCGCGACCTGATCGCGGCGCACCGGGCGAAGTCCGCAGCACGGTGACGGCCCCCCGGGCATCGGTCCGGACGTCCGGTCAGAGCCAGTTGCGGCGCTTGAAGATCAGGTAGAGGCTGACGCAGACCACGCCCATCAGACCGATCGCGAAGGGGTAGCCGAAGGCCCAGTGGAGTTCCGGCATCTCCTCGAAGTTCATGCCGTAGACGGTGCCGATGAGGGTGGGGGCGAAGAGGATGGCGGCCCAGGAGGAGATCTTCTTGATCTCGTCGTTCTGGGCGTGGCCGGCTTCGGCGAGCTGCTTCATCTCCTCGTTCTGGCGCTGGGAGACGAGGGTGGCGTTGACGGTCAGGATGTTCTGGAGCATCTGGCGGAAGCCGTCGACGCGTTCGGCGGCGTAGGTGGCGTGGTCGGCGACGTCGCGCAGGTAGCGCTGGAGTTCCTCGTCGGTGCCGTACTTCTGGAAGCCGCCCTCCAGGGCGCGGAGGATCTCCAGCAGGGGGCCGGTGGCGCGCTGGAACTCGATGACCTCGCGGGAGAGTTCGTAGATGCGCCGGGAGACCTGGGGGTCGCCGCCGAAGACCTCGGTCTCGATCTCGTCGATGTCGTGCTGGAGGCCCGCGATGACGGGGGCGTAGCCGTCGACGACGGCGTCGAGGACGGCGTAGAGGACGGCTTCGGGACCGAGGGCGAGGAGTTCGGGGTCGGCTTCGAGGCGGCTGCGGACCATGGAGATGTCGGGCGACTGGGAGTGCCGGACGGTGAGGACGAAGTCGGGGCCGACGAAGAGGTGGATCTCGCCGAAGTCGACCTCCTCGACGTCGTCGAGGTAGCGGGCGGCGCGCAGCACGACGAAGAGGGTGTCGCCGTAGCGTTCGAGCTTGGGGCGCTGGTGGGCGACGATGGCGTCTTCGAGGGCGAGTTCGTGGAGGTCGAACTTCTCGGCGGCTTCGACGAGTTGGGCCTCGGCGGGGCGGTAGAGGCCGATCCAGGCCATGGTGCCGGGCTTGCCGGGGAGGTCGCGGTAGATCTCGCTGAGACCGGTGGGGGTCTCTATCCGGTGGCCGTCGCGGTAGACGGCGGCGTCGACGACGGAGCGTTCCAGCGAGACGGGTTCCCCGGTGGCGGGGTGCTGTTCGGAGCGCGGGTCCATCGAGTGCTCGGGGGCCGCGGTGCGGTCGGCGGGGCGCCGGGCGGGGGTGCGGCTGAAGGGTCGCTTGCTCGCGCGCACGGCGCGCACACGCCAGTCGGACACGGCGGTACCTCCACGGGTCTGGTGCCGCCGGGCCCGGGGGCGGGAGGGGCGGGCGGCGGTCCCCGGTGGCGGGCGCGGGCGGGGCCGGTACGAACGCGGGGTTCAGCGGGCGGCGCGGTCCGGGCGGTGCCGTCGGGAGCCAGGAGCGGGTGAGAACTTCCCGGAGCGGGGCCGACTTCGGCCCGGACTACTGCACTCCACTGCTCTCACCTCCCGTACGCCTGCGCCCGGACGCCCGGGGGCGTCTCGACCGCGGCCCAGTCTAGCCCCGCGCGCCGTGCGGCCGTTCCGGCCGGTCGGGGGACCGCCGGGGGCGGCCCCGGCCCGGGTCCGGTAATCCCGTGGCACCGGCCGCCCCGGACGGGCCACACTCGGGCGCGTGATCGACGACGCCTGGTGCCCGGACGAGGAGCTGCGCGCGGCGGCCGCCCTGCTCCCCTCCCCCGACCCCGTCCACCGGTCCGCCGGGTACGCCCGGCTGGCTGCCCGCGCCGCGCCCGGGGAGGACGCGCTGCGGTCCTGGGCGGTCGACACGGTGCTGGGCCGGGCGGAGCGGGAGCCGGACGGGTCCGTGCTCTCCGTGCTGGTGGAGGTGCTGGAGGCGGCGCAGGACGCGCGGGCCCTGCCGGTGCTGCTGGAGCTGGTCGGGCACCCGGACGCGCAGGTGCGCCGGGCGGTCGCGAAGGCGCTGCCGTTCGTGGGCGAGCCCGTCCCGGACTCGCCCCGGGTGCGCGCCCTGCTGGCACTGTGCCGGGACGGCGACCGGGCCGTGCGGGACGCGGCGGTGTTCGGGCTCGGCACCCTGGACGAGGCGTACGGCCCGGCGGTCCGGGCCGCGCTGCACGAGCGGCTGGACGACGAGGACGAGGAGGTGGCGGAGGAGGCGGTGCGCGGCCTGGCCCGCCGTCAGGACGTGTCGGTGCTGCCCCGGCTGATCGACCTGCTGGAGACGTACGTGGAGCCGCACCCGCTGACGCTGTCCGCCGCCGCGGTCCTCGGCCGTCCCGAACTGCTGCCCGTGCTGGACGAGTTGGCGGCGGAGCGCCCGGACGACCTGCGGATCGCGGCGGCCCGGGCGGCCTGCGACCCGGCCCGGCGCGAGGAGTTCGCCGGGCTGTCCTGGCGACTGCTGGAGGAACTGTCCGTCCGGCGCCCGGACCTGGACGCCGCCCTGGCCTGGCCGCGCTTCTCCACCGACCTGCACCTGGAGCTCCGGCGCGGCTCCGACCCGGTGGCCTACCACGCGGACGGCCTGCTGAACCGGGCGGGGCGGGACCCGTCCCGGGCGGCCGCCCTGGTCGACGCCGACTGCCCGCCCACCGCCTGACGCCCGCCCACCGCCTGACGCCCACCTACCGCCGTCCGGCGCGGGAGTGTGCCGGGCGCCCGCGCGTGCCTCCGCGCGCCGGGCGGCTGGACGGTGACGGAGCGGTTTCGCCGGGAATGCCCGGGTTGCCGGAGGTGCAGCGCCTCCGCCGCACCGCCGCACCATCGCACCGCTGGAGCGTGACCGAGTGACCACCCCGCCGTCAGACCCCTCGCAGGCGCCCGTCGTCTTCGCCGCCCCGTTCTCGGACCGCACCCAGTGGGCCGCCGGGGTCACCTCCGCGTACCCGCCCGGCGGGCGCAACACCGGCGACAACAAGCTGGACCACCTGGTGCCCGGCTACGGGCCGGACGGGGACAGGTTCACCGCGGTGCGGGAGAACGCGCGCAGTTGGCGGACGCCGCTGGTGACCACGGAGGGCACCGCGGGCGGGTTCGAGTTGCGGCCCGGCGACCGGCTGGAGGCCCGCTGCCAGGTCACGGCGGACCAGGGCGTCTGGCCCGCGATCTGGACCTGGGGGCGGGACGCCGCGCCGGGGCGGCCGCAGACCGGGCACGGGGAGGTGGACGTGCTGGAGTACCACGACGACCACCCGCGGCTGCTGGAGCTGAGCAACCACGTCCGCCCCGGCGACCCGGCCTACCTGGACGGGCTGGTGACGCCGGGGCAGTGGTTCACCGTCGCCTGCCGCTTCGGCGCCGACTCGGTGCGCTGGGAGCTGGACGGCCGCGAGGTGCACGCCGACGGCCGGGGCGTCGGCCCGGACTGGCGGGCCTGGATCATCGTCAACCTGTCCGTCGCGGGCGGCCGTTACGGCCACCGCCGCCCGCGCGCGAACGCCCGCCGGCTGTCCTGGCGCTGCCGCGACCTGACCGTCCGCCGCCCGCAGTGACCCGGGCGCAGCGGCGCCGGTTCAGGCCGCGGTGAGGCACCCGGCGCCGGGCAGCGCGGCCGCGAACCGGGCGACCGTCCGGGCCAGCGCCGCGGCGCTCTCGCCCGTCAGCGCCACGGCGCCGTCCGGCGCCGCGCCCAGCTCGCCGTCCAGCACGTACCGCCCGGGCCCGACCTGCGCGCCGAGCGCGGTCAGCACCGGCCGCAGCGCGTAGTCCAGCGCCAGGACGTGCGCCGCCGACCCGCCGGTGGCCAGCGGCAGCACCGGCTTGCCGTCCAGCGCGTGCCGGGGCAGCAGGTCGAGGAAGACCTTCAGCAGGCCCGAGTAGGCGGCCTGGTAGACCGGGGTGGCGACCACCAGCGCGTCCGCCTCGGCGACCAGCCGCACCGCGCGGGCGATCGACGGGTCCGCGGTGCGCGCGGCCAGCAGCGGCCCGGCGGGCAGTTCGCGCGGCGCCAGGGTGCGGACGCGGTGGCCCCGGCCCCGCAGGTCGGCGGCGACCAGGGCGGCCAGCCGAGCGGTGCGCGAGGTGGGTGAGGGGCTGCCCGTGAGGGCGAGGACGGTGGCCATGGCTGCCTCCCGGGACGGCCGACGTGGTCGGGGCGGTACGGGGCCGACCGGCGGAGGGACGTCCGCCGGTCGGCCGGTTCCTCAGTTCGCGCCGCGCGCGGCGCACTCGGCCCGGCGCCCGCGGAGCCGGGACAGCTCCGCCGCCGTCTCCTCGTCCTGCGCGACGTCGGCCTCGGCCAGCAGCAGCTCGACGGCGGCCGCGTAGTCCGCGGCGGCGGCCGTCCAGTTGCCGCGACCCTCCTGCGCGAGCGCCCGGTTGGCCCGGACCACCGGGTCGTCCTCCAGGCGCAGGGCGCGGTCGAAGCAGCGCACCGACTCCTCGGCCTCGCCCCGCTCGTACGCCAGGACGCCGAGCGCGGCCCAGGCGGCGGGCAGTTCGGGGTCGCCGGAGAGGGCGGCCTCCAGGTCGGCGCGGGCGTCCTCGGGGCGGTCCTCGTCCTGGGCGAGCAGGCCGCGCAGGGTCAGCAGGTGCGGCTGCCCGGCGTCGCGGGCCAGGCCCTCGGCGACGTCCTCGGCCGCGCCCCGGGCGTCGCCGAGCGAGTAGCGCAGCCCGGCCCGGTTGACGTACGCGTCGAGGAACTCCGGGTCCAGTTCCAGCACCCGGTCGAAGTCGGCCAGGGCCGCCTCCAGGTCGCCGAGTTCGAGCCGCAGGTCGGCCCGGTTGTAGACCGCCTCGGGGTAGGGCGGGGAGGTGCGGATGGCGTGCTCGTAGTCGGCCAGCGCCTCCTGGTCGCGGCCCAACTTCCTTAGCAGCACCGCGCGTTCGAAGTAGTACTCGCTGTGGTGCGGGTCCTGCGCGATCACCCGGTCGTACGCGGCGGCGCCGGCCTCCGGGCCGACCAGGCGGGAGAGCAGCTGGGCCCGGTTGTACTCCAGGACCGAGCGGTGCTGGCCCTGGTCCTCCGCGTCCAGGGCGCCGTCCATCCGCTCGATGCCCGCCTCGACCAGTTCGAGGGCGCGGACCGGGTCGCCGAGGTGCATCTCGATCAGGGCCAGGCCGTTCTCGTTGAAGGTCCGGTTGTAGGCGCGCCGGGCCTCGGTGTCGGCGAGGCGGGAGAGCGCGACCGCGGTGTTGACCCAGCCCTTGGCCTTGCGGTGGTCGCGCCGCTCGGGCTCCAGGTAGCGGGTGTAGACCATGGCGCGGCCGTACGCGGCCGACATGTGGACGGCGGGCAGCGCGGTGCTCGCGCAGGCGTCGTCGTACAGCGCGAGGGCCTCGTCGGCGCGGCCGCCCATCACGCTGTAGGCGATGGTCATCCGGGCGGTGACCAGCCAGCACTCCTCGGGGCGGGTCTCCCAGTCGAGCGCCGCGTGGGCGAGCGGGCCCAGTTCGACCAGGGCGTCGTAGAAGCCCTCCAGCAGGCACTCCTGCAGGGCGTCCTGGAGGGCGGCGGCGCCCGCGCCGGACGGGTCGGTGCCCAGCGCCCGGTGGTGGGCGAGCGGTCCGCGCAGCAGCGAGACCTCGCCCGCCGCGACGGCGGCGGCCAGTTCCTCGGCGCGGTCCTCGTGCAGCCGGGCCCGTTCGGCCGGTTCCAGGGCGGCGTAGCAGGCGGCGGCCGTCGGGTCGTCGGTGCTGCGGTCGGCGGCGACCCAGGCGGCGGCCAGCTCCCGGCGGGCGGCCGGGTCGGCGGGCAGCGGCGCGGGCGGCGCGGCGGGCGCCTCCCGCACGGTGGTGTGCGCGGCGAGCGCGTCGGCCAGCGGCTGCGGGACGTCCCGGCTCGCGGTGCGGACCACGATCCGCAGGCGCTGCGGGTCGGCGCGGCGCAGCAGCAGGGCGAGCCAGTCGGCGTCCGTCCGGTCGGCGTGCTCGGCGTGCCGCACCACCAGGGTCGCGGGCGCGTCCAGCACCGCGGTCAGGAAGTCGATCAGCCCGTGCGCGATCCGGGTGGTGCGGATGTACGGGTAGTAGCGGGTGCGTTTCTGCGGGGCCGTCAGCGAGGTCAGGGTCTCCCGGCGGCACGGCAGCACCGCGCGCAGCTCCGGCGCGGCGGACAGGATCTCGATGTCGTGCCGGACGGCCGGCGCCGGGTCGGCGGCCAGCACCCCGGGCACCAGCTGCCGCATCAGCGCGCCGGCGGCGGTGAACGGCCCGCGCAGGCGGCGGTGCGCGTCGAGTTCGGCCAGCAGCGGCGGCGTGCCCGGCGCGGCCAGCACGTCGGCGACCAGGGCGCGGGCGGCGTCCTCGTCGGGTGCGACCAGCCAGTGGTGCGGGCGCGGCGCGGCGGCGGTCGGCGGACGGTCAGACGGGCCGGACATGGACTCCCCCTTGGTGCGGCTCTTGCGGCTGAAGTGGCTCGGGTGACTCTGGTGGTTCGGTCGTGCTCGTGCTGGTAGTCGTGTGCGCGCCGACTGCGCCCGTCCGCCGACGGCGCCAGGCCCGCCAGGCCCCGTACGCCACCGCGAGCAGCTGCACCCCGACCATCGCCAGGGCGAACGCCGCGTCCGCGAGCCGGGTGAACGGCACCGAGCCGTCGCGGACGGTCGCCAGCGCGGAGGCGGTGAACCGCCAGCCGACCGGCAGCACCACGGTCGCCAGCATCACCGTCATCGCGGCGTACCCGAGCAGGTACGCCGGGGCGTACCAGCGCGCGGCGGCGGCGTCCTTGGGGTGCCAGCGGCTCTCGTCGGTCAGCAGGTCGGTGCGTCCGCGCAGCCGGTTCAGCCGGTTGGCGACGTACGCGCGGGCGGTGCCGTGCGGGTCGCTGCCGCCGAGCACGACGACCGCCAGGTGGTACAGGTCGGTGCGCAGGAAGAAGTAGAACTGGGCCAGCAGCCGCGGGACGGCGGTGAACGCCAGCGCCAGGCAGACCCGTCCGGCGGTGCTCGGCGTGCCGTCGGGCCCGCAGCTCGCCCAGGCGGCCAGGGTCAGGGCGGCCGCGCCGAGGACGTCCACCAGCATCCCGGCCAGCACCGGGAGCAGGCGGCTGCGCCTGGGCAGCACCACCAGGCCGTCCAGCGCGGTCTCGAAGGTGACGAAGTAGAGTCGGCGGCTGATCCGCAGCGTGGTGCGCAGGCCCAGCCGGCGCCCGGCCAGGACGTGCCCGTACTCGTGCAGCAGCATGAACACCGGCTGGCTGACGAACACCACCAGTTGCACCAGCAGCGCGTACGGGCTGAAGAACAGGTTGCCGGGGCGCGGCAGCAGCGCCGGCCGGTCCGCGCAGGCGAGGGCGGTCGCGGTGAGCAGGGCGGCGTACGCCAGCCAGGCGGGGCGGGAGAACAGGGCCCGGCCGAGCCGCTGCAGCGGCACCGGGCGGGCGGCGGGCTCCGCGCGGTCCTCGCCCGGCGGGTCGTCCTCGCGCAGGAAGTCGAGCGCGCGCAGGGTGTCGAGGAAGTCGTCGAGGTCGACCTCCTCGCCGAACTCGGCGCGGTACCAGTCGGCCGCCCGCCGCGGGTCGGTGCCGGCCTCCAGGCGGCGCAGCAGCGCGGCCCCGTCGGGCGGGAACGCCCCGTAGGAGTCGATGTCGGTGCGGCCGACCACCACCTCGTCGCCCTGGTCGAGGTAGGTCAGCCGGTGGAAGCGGAGCGGTGCGTGGTTCACCATCACAGGTGCCCTGTCCTTCGCCGGGTCCGGCTCCGTGCGGGGGGGGGGGGGGGGGGGGGGGGGGCCCCCCCCCCCCCCCCCCCGGCCCGGGGGCGGCACCCCGGCCTGAACCGGTCCGAACCGGCCTGAACCGTTCTAAACCGGCCTGAACCAGGCGCCGTCTCCGGTGGCGGGACCGCTCAGTGGACGCAGAACTCGTTGCCCGCCGGGTCCTGCAGCACCGTCCAGGTCAGGCCCGGGACGCTGTGCTCGCCGACCACACTCGCCCCCAGTGCGACCAGCCGCGCCACCTCCCCCGCCATGCCGGTGCCGGGCGGGGCGGCGAAGTCGACGTGCACCCGGTTCTTGCCCCGCCGCTCCTCCGCCACCCGCTGGAAGCCCAGGGCCACCGGCTGCGCGCGGACGATGACGAAGTCGCCGTGGTCCTCGGCGATCTCGCCCCCCAGCGCGGTGGCCCACCACCGGGCCAGCTCCTGCGGCTGCGCGCAGTCCACCGTGATCATCACTGCTGACAGACTCATGGCCGCCACCCTAGCCGCGGCCACCGACACCGCTCCGGGGTCACCCGCGGGCCGCGGCGAGCAGGTAGCGGTGCTCGGGGCGGCCGGTGTCGCCGTAGCGCAGGGACAGCCGCAGGCGGCGGTCCTGGGCGAGTTGCTTGAGGTAGCGCTGCGCGGTGGAGCGGGAGAGGCCGGTGGCGTCGGCGACCTCCTGGGCGGAGAGGGCGGTGCCGGCCCGGCGCAGGGCGTCGAGGACGAGGTCGGTGGTGGGGGCGCTGTGGCCCTTGGGGAGGGCGGCGGCGGGGGCGGAGCCGGTGCGCAGGGCGGCGAACATCCGGTCGACCTCGTCCTGGGAGGTCTCCCGGGCGGCCGGTCCGGCGAGGGCGTGGCGCAGCTCGGCGTAGGCGGTGAGCTTGTCGCGCAGCCCGGCGAAGCTGAACGGTTTCACCAGGTACTGGAGCGCGCCGTGCTGCATGGCGGCGTGCACGGTGGAGACGTCGCGGGCGGCGGTGACCATCATGACGTCGCACCGGACGCCCGCCTCGCGCAGCCGCCGGACCAGGACGAGCCCGGTCTCGTCGGGCAGGTGGTGGTCGAGCAGGACGAGGTCGACGGGGGTGCGTTCGAGCGCGGCGTAGGCCTGGGCGGCGCTGTGCGCGGTGCCGGTGACCCGGAAGCCGGGGACCTTCGCGACGTAGGCGGCGTGCACGTCGGCGACCCGGAAGTCGTCGTCGACCACGAGGACGTCGATCATGCGTGCTCCAGCAGGTGTTCCGGGAGGGGGTCGGCGGTGCGCAGGGCCTCGGGGAGTTCGACGGTGAACCGGGCGCCGCCGAGCGGGCCGGTGCCGACGGCGAGTCGGCCGCCGGTGCGTTCGACCAGGCGGCGGACGAGGGCGAGGCCGAGTCCGCGGGGGCGGTGGGCGGGGGCGTCCTTGCTGGTCCAGCCCTCCTCGAAGACCCGTTCGCGCAGCTCGGGCGGGATGCCGGGGCCGCTGTCGGCGACCTCGGCCAGCAGGGTGGTCCCGGCGGTGCGCAGCCGGACCTCGACGGTGCCGCCGGGGGCGGCGTCCATGGCGTTGTCGACCAGGTTGCCGAGGACGGTGACCAGGGCGCGGGCGTCGAGCAGGGTGTCGGGCAGGTGGCTGTCGGGGGTGACGGCGAGCCGGATGCCGCGCTCCTCGGCGACGGCGGCCTTCCCGGCCAGCAGGGCGGCGGTGTGCGGGTCCTGGACGTGGCGGCCGATCCGGGCCGCGCGGGCGGCCTGGGTGCCGGACTGCTCGGAGATGAAGGCGGCGGCCTGGTCGTGGCGGCCGAGCTCGAGCAGGCCGAGCAGGGTGTGCATCCGGTTGGCGTGTTCGTGGTCCTGGGCCCGCAGCGCCTCGGTCAGCCCCCGGGTGTGGTCCAACTCCCGTACCAGGGATTCGAGTTCGGTGCGGTCGCGGAGGGTGGTGACGGCGCCGCCGTCAGCGGTGGCCATCCGGTTGACGACCAGGACGCGGTCGTCGCGGACGGCGGGCAGGTCGGCGCCCTCGACCCGGCCGGTGAGCACGTCGGCGAGGCGGCCGGGCGGCAGCAGGTCATCGACGGTGCGGCCGGTGCACTCCTCGGGGAGGGCGAGCAGGCGCAGCGCCTCGTCGTTGGCGAGCCGGATCCGTCCGGCGGCGTCGAGGGCGAGCATGCCCTCGCGGATGCCGTGCAGCATGGCCTCGCGCTCGATCAGCAGGGCGGCGATGTCGGCGATCGCGATGTTGTGGGTGCGGCGCTTGAGGCGGTGGGCGAGGGCGAGGGTGGCGGCGAGGCCGACGGCCAGTCCGGCTCCGGCGCAGAGCAGGATGCCGCCCGCCATCGAGACGAGCCGGCCGCGGATGGAGTCGTCGCTGAGGCCGACCGAGACCTCGCCGACGATCCGGCCGTCGGCCAGCCGCAGCGGGACCTTGCCGCGGGCGGTGCGGCCGAGGGTGCCGTCCTGGATGGCGGTGACGCTCTCGCCGTGCAGCGCCGGTCCGGGGTCGGTGGAGACCCGCAGGCCGATCCGGGTCGGGTCGGTGTGCGAGAGCCGGATGCCGCGGTCGTCGGTGATGACCACGAACTCGGCGCGGCTGGCGCGCCGGATCCGTTCGGCGATGTCCTGCGCGGTGGCGGCGTCGCGGTCGGCGGCGGCCCGGGCGACGTCCGGGTCGGTGGCGGTGACCTGGGCGATGGACAGGGCGCGCTGCATGGCGTCGCGGTCGAGTTCGGCGCTGACGGGGGCGAGGAACAGCCCGGCGGTGACGGCGGTGACGGCGACGGTCACCAGGGTCTGGCTGAGCAGCAGTTGGGCGAAGACCCGGCGGGGTCGGCGCGGTCGTCCCATCGGGGTGTCCTTCCTGCTCAGGGCCTGCTCAGGGCCGGTTCGGGGGTCCGGGGTGAGGGGCCACCCTATGTTTCCGGCGTGTTTCTGTCAGCTCCCCCTCCGTTCCGCCCCCGGTTGTTGTAGCGGAAGCAAAAAGAGCACAACAGTCCTCAACGCCGCAAAGCCGCGTTAAGCCCGCAAGGCTCCCGCCGCCCCCGCCCGTCCTCGTAGCGTCCCGGTCCACAGCAGCGGGCCGGCGAGGGAGCCGGCCGAGGAGGTAGGTGGTTCACGTGGACCCGCACAAGGCCGGGAACGTCCCGGCGATCGAGTTGACCGGGGCGACCAAACGCTTCCGGACGCCGTCCGGCGCCCTGCACACCGCCGTCCGGGAGCTCGACCTGACCGTCGCCCCGGGCGAGTTCGTCGCCGTGGTCGGCCCGACGGGGTGCGGCAAGTCCACCACCCTGACGCTGGTCAGCGGCCTGGAGGAGCCCACCGAGGGCGAGGTGCGGGTGTACGGGGAGCCGGTGTCCGGCATCAACGGGCACGTCGGCTTCGTCTTCCAGCAGGACGCCGTGTTCCCGTGGCGCACGGTGCTGTCGAACGTCACGGCGGGGCCGCGGTTCCGCGGCGTCCCGGCGGACGAGGCGCGGGAGCGGGCCCGGGACTGGCTGTCCCGGGTGGGCCTGTCGGCGTTCGAGGACCGCTACCCGCACCAGCTCTCCGGCGGCATGCGCAAGCGGGTCGCGCTGGCGCAGACCTTCGTCAACGACCCGCGGATCCTGCTGATGGACGAGCCGTTCTCGGCGCTGGACGTGCAGACCCGGGCGCTGATGTCCGACCAGCTGCTCGAACTGTGGGCGGGCACCGGCTCCTCGGTGGTCTTCGTGACCCACGACCTGGACGAGGCGATCGCGCTGGCCGACCGGGTGGTGGTGATGACGGCCGGACCGGCCACCGTCAAGGAGGTCTTCACCGTCGACCTGCCGCGCCCGCGCAGCGTGGAGGCCGTCCGCCTGCAGCCGCGCTTCGTCGAGCTGTACCGCGAGATCTGGGCCTCGCTGGGCGAAGAGGTCCGGATCACCCGTGAGAGAGGAGCGGGTCGTGCCGCTTGAGACCGCCGTCGCCGCCACCCCCGCCGCCTCCCGCACCGAGGTGCGCGAACGGGCCGCCCGCAACCGGAAGTTGGGCGTGTACGGGGCCCGGGCCGCCGTACTGGCCGGGTTCCTGGGCCTGTGGGAGGCGTGCTCCCGCACCGGGGTGATCGACCCGTTCAACTTCTCCCAGCCGTCGCGGATCTGGGACCAGATCTGGCAGTGGGTCACCCACGGCACCGCGCAGGGCTCGCTGGGCGAGCAGATCGGCTACACCCTGTACGAGGCGCTGACCGGCTGGGTGCTGGGCGTGGTCGGCGGCGTGCTGCTGGGCATCGCCCTGGGCCGGGTGCGGTTCCTGGCGGACGTGTTCGGCCCGTACATCAAGGTGCTGAACGCGATCCCGCGGATCGTGCTGGCCCCGATCTTCCTGATCTGGTTCGGCCTCGGCCCGGCCTCCAAGGTCGCCTCGGCCGTGGTGCTGGTGTTCTTCCCGGTGTTCTTCAACGCCTTCCAGGGCGCCCGCGAGGTGGACCGCAACCTGGTCGCCAACGCCCGGATCCTGGGCGCGAGCAACCGGAAGGTCACCCTGCAGGTGGTCGTCCCGGCCGCCACCACCTGGATCTTCACCAGCCTGCACGTCAGCTTCGGCTTCGCGCTGATCGGCGCGATCGTCGGCGAGTACATCGGCGCCACCAAGGGCCTGGGCCTGATGGTCGCGGCCGCGCAGGGCACCTTCAACGCGGCGGGCGTGTACGCCGCGATGACCATCCTGGCCGTGGTCGCGCTGTTCACCGAGGGCCTGCTGACCTTCGCCGAGAAGCGCCTGTTCCGCTGGAAGCCGGCCGACGCCGGCGACGGCCGCTGACCCCCGCTCCCTTTCGTCCATCGTCCAGAGAGGCTCCCCCACCATGCGCAGAACCGCTGCCGCCGCCCTCGCCGCCGCCCTCCTGCTGCCGCTGGCCGCCTGTGCCAACGACGCCGCGACCTCGCACAACGGCGCCGCCCCGGCCGGGAAGAAGGTCGACGGGCCGACCGTCAAGATCATGGTCGGCGGCCTGGACAAGGTCATCTACCTGCCCGCGATGCTGACCCAGCGGCTGGGCTACTTCGCCGACGCCGGGGTCAACGTCGAGCTGCTGAGCGAGCCGGCCGGCGTCAACGCCACCACCGCGCTGCTGGCGGGCGACGTGCAGGGCGCGGTCGGCTTCTACGACCACACCATCGACCTGCAGGCCAAGGGCAAGAGCGTCGAGTCGGTCGTCCAGTTCTCGCAGGCCCCCGGCGAGGTGGAGGTGGTCTCCGCCAAGCAGGCCGACGCGATCAAGTCCGGCGCGGACTTCAAGGGCCGCAAGCTGGGCGTGACCAGCATCGGCTCCTCCACCGACTTCCTGACCAAGTACCTGGCGGTCAAGAACGGCGTCGGCGCGAGCGAGTTCAGCCCGATCGCGGTCGGCGCGGGCCAGACCTTCATCGCCGCGCTCCAGCAGGGCTCGATCGACGCGGGCATGACCACCGACCCGACGGTGGCGAACATCCTGTCCAAGCAGCTCGGCACCGTGCTGTACGACATGCGCACCCCCGAGGGGTCGAAGGCGGCGCTCGGCGGGCTGTACCCGTCCTCCTCGCTGTACATGGACACCGCGTGGGTGGACGGCCACAAGGACACCGTCCAGAAGCTCGCCAACGCCTTCGTGAAGACCCTGAAGTGGATGAACACCCACACCCCGGAGGAGATCGCCGCCCAGATGCCCGCCGACTACGCGCAGGGCGGCGCCCCCGAGTACGCGGCCGCGATCAAGGCGACCCTGCCGATGTTCACCACCGACGGGGTGATGCCCGCCGACGGCCCGAGGACCGTCCTGTCGGTGCTGGCCGCCTTCCACCCGGACGTGCAGGGCAAGGAGGCGAGCATCGACCTGGCGAAGACCTACACCACCGAGTTCGTCACCAGGGCGACCGGCTGAACCACCGGCCGAACCACCGGCTGACGGCCGGTCACCGCCTCCAGGGCCCGGCGGCCCCGCCCCTTCCCGGACAGCGGGGGCGGGGCCGCCGCCGTGCCGGGCCCGGTCAGCCGGAGGACTTCACCACCTTGAGGACCTTGCCGGTGGCGCCCGCGGTGAGGTAGCCGCCGCCCCCGTAGTCGTCGGCCAGGTAGTAGCGGACGGTGATCTCGTCGGCGAACCAGCCGTAGGTGATGATCAGGTAGCGCGACTTGGGCGCGGGGACGCCGAGCTTGTCCTGCGCGGTGGCCATCACGGCCGGGACCTGGTTCCAGTCGATCTTCTGCAGGTCGACCGGCTTGTCCTTGTCGCCGGTGAGGCCGCCGGTGGTGCGGGTGACCTTGCCGTACCGGTAGGTGACGTTGTCGTAGTGCCTGGGGTCGTCCTTGGTCAGCACCTTGGCGGTGGCGAACTGCGGCTGGACCACCAGCTCGACCACGGTCGCCCCGCCGGTGGACGAGCGGATCGCGTCGACCATGCCGCGGGCGCCGTCCGGCGTCAGCAGGTCGCCGCCCGCGGCGGGCGAGGTGGGTGCGGAGGGCGAGGGGCTGTCCTCACCGATCGGCCCGGTGGTGGCGGGCGGCAGGGCCCCGGTGGTGGCCGGGGCCGTGACCTTCGCGACGGGGAGGCGGCCGCCGTTGGCCTTCTTCGCGTCGAACAGCTTCGGCCCGAGCGTCCACCCCAGCAGCCCGAGCACCGCGACCCCGGCCACCGCCCCCGCCAGCACCGGCCCGGTGCGCCGCCGCCCCGCCCGCTCCGAGCCCGCCGGGGGCTGCGGGCGGACCGTCTCGGTCGGGGTGTACGGGCGGGCGCCGTCGGTCTCGGTCCGGCCGTACGGGGGCGGGGTGTTGGTCTCGGTCGGCGAGAAGGCGGGGCTGCCGCCGAGGGTGCCGTCGACGCCCTGCTCGGCGGCGGCGAACAGCCGGTCCAGGCGGACGGCGTCGGGCCGCTCGGCCGGGTCGCGGGCCAGCAGCGCCACGAGGGTCGGCCCGAGCGGGCCGGAGCGGACCGGCGGCGGGATCGGCTGGTCGAGGACGGCCGCGAGGGTGGCGATGCTGTTGGCCCGGCGCAGCGGGTGGTGGCCCTCGACGGCGACGTACAGCGTCATGCCGAGCGACCACAGGTCGGAGGCCGGGTCGCCCTCCCGGCCGCGGATGCGTTCGGGGGCGATGTACTCGGGCGAGCCGATCAGGGCGCCGGTGGCGGTGAGGCTGGTGGACTCGCTGAGCGCGGCGATGCCGAAGTCGGTGAGGACGGGCGTGCCGTCGGTGCGCAGCAGCACGTTGCCGGGTTTGACGTCGCGGTGCTGGATCCCGGCGGCGTGCGCGGCGGTGAGTGCGGCGAGCAGGCCGCGGCCGATCCGGGCGGCCTCCTGCGGCGGGAGCGGGCCGCGGGTGATCCGGTCGTGCAGCGAGCCGCCGGGGACCAGCTCCATCACCAGCCAGGGGTGGGCGAGTTCGGGGCTGTCGACGATGTGGTGGATGGTCACCACGTTGGGGTGCTGCAGCCGGGCCAGCGCCCGGGCCTCGCGCAGGACGCGCTCGCGCAGCTCGTGGGCGGCCGCGGGGTCCGCCTCCAGCATCGCCGGGTCCGGCGGCCGGACCTCCTTGAGCGCGACCTCCCGCTCCAGCAGCGTGTCCCTGGCCCGCCAGACCAGTCCCATCCCGCCGCCCCCGAGCCGCGCCAGCAACTCGAAGCGACCGTCGATCAGTCGGCCGCCCGGCCCCGCTGTCGTCATGCCGCTCATCGTAGGGGCCCGGCCCGACGCCCCTCGCACCCGCCCGCGCCCCGTTCCGGTACTTCACGGCCGCTGTGGACGAACGACCCGGACCGGTGCCGGGTCAGCTCCGCGGGGCGCCCAGCCACTGCCCGCCGACGGAGGCGACCCGGTGCCACTGTGCGGAGTCCGCGTCGGCGGGCACCGGGACGAGCATCGACTCGGCCTCGCGGCGCAGCAGTTCGGCCTGCGGCGGGGTCAGGCCCCGGCAGGCCCGGAGCAGGAGGGTGATCTCGGCCGAGAGCCGCGGGTCGAGGTACGGCTCCGGGTCGGGGGCGACGCCGACGACCGCGCCGAGGACGCCGGGGTCGATGCCGAGCAGTGCGGCGAAGCCGCTGACCAGCGGCGGCGTCAGGGCGACCCGGCCCTGGGCGATCCCCATGACGGTGGGGGCGGACAGGCCGACCCGCCCTTCCGTCATGTGCGCCAGTGCCCGGTTGATCTGCATCGGGCCCGGCAGGCAGCGGTTCAGCCGGACCAGTTCGACGAGCACGGCCCCGCCGCCCTCGTGATCACCCCGGAGGCGCTCGACCCGCGGTGCCGACCGGTCACGCGGCTGCCGCGCCGCGAAGCGGGTGAGGTGGGCGCGCTGTTCGGCGGAGAGTGCCAGCGCGACCGTCAGCGTGTCGGCGACCTCACGCCCGGTCCCCCGGCCGGTCCCGACGTGCCCGACCGGCCCGGCCGGCGGCTCCGGCTCCGCCACTGGCTCCGGCTCCGGCACCCGCGCGATCACCCGTAGGTCGTCCGGGTGCAGCCCCAGCGCCGGGGCCAGCGCGTCCGCCTGCCGCGCCGACGGCGGTGCCCCGTCCAGGAGCGCCCGCACCGCGGCGGCCGGGAGCCCGGCCCGTTCGGCGAGTTCGTCGATCCCGACCCGGCGGTGCGTCATCAGGCGGCGCAGCACGCCCGGGAAGTCCGTTCCGATCGCTGTCACGTCGCCGTCCCCCTCGCCGTTCCGGTGCGGTGGCCAGGCTACCCCCGGCCGGGGCGTCGGGGGCGGGTGGCAGGATCGCGGCCGTGGAGAGCACGGACGACGAGCTGGTGCGCTGGTACCGGGGCCGGATGGTCACCGGGCCGTTCCCGGCGTTCGACGGGGCCGGGGCGGCGGCGCTGGAGCGGGAGACCGGGCGCCCGCTGCCGGAGCCGTACCTCGCCTTCCTGCGGGCCGCCGGGGGCTCCGGGCTCGACTACGCGGTCCACCTGTCGGAGTGCGAGCCGGAGCCGCTGCACGCCTTCGACGAGCTGTACGCGCTCGGCCCCGACGCCGACGGGCGGTACGGCTTCGGCACCCTGCTGGGCGAGTACCGGCGCTGCGACGCGGAGCCGGAGTTCCGCGGCCTGCTGCCGATCGCCCGCAGCGGTGGCGGCGACACCCTGTTCCTGGACCTGAACCCGGCGACGTACGGGCGGCTGTGCGCCGCCGTGTCCGGCGTCCCGTGGCCGGGGCGACTGCCGCACGCGGTGTTCACCGAGGTCGCCCCGGACTTCGACGGCTACCTCGACGCGCTGGTCCTCGACCCGGACACGGCGGAACTGAGCTGGGAGGACGCCTCCGCCCTCGACCCGGCGGACCCGTGGCGCCGGGTGGTGGAGGCCCGGCTCGACCGGGAGCTGCCGCACTGGCGGGCCGAGCCCTGGGCGGCCGGGCGGGCGCACTGACGGCGCGTCGGGCGACGGGCCCGGAGGGGCCGGTCACCACGATCCGGCGCCGCGGGTCCGCGCTGCGGCGAGGTCAGCCGGAGGTCCGGAGCGCGGCGAGGCGGGCGAGCGGGCCGGTCGGGTCGGCGGCCGGGTCGGGAAGGGCGCAGGCGGTGCGGACGGCGGCGTCGTGGGCGGCGGCGAGGGCGTCCAGGCGGGTCAGGCGGGTGCGGCCCCGGCGGGAGAGGTGGGCGGTGATCCGGCGGCGGTCCCGGTCGTCCTGGCGGCGGTAGGCCAGCCCGGCGTCGGCGAGGGCGTCCACCAGGCGGCTCAGGCTGGCCTGCGGGATGAGCAGGGCCTGCGCCAACTCGCCCATCGTGCGGCCCCGTTCGTCCGCGAGGGCGCGCATCACCCGCCACTGGTCGACGGTGCAGTCCTCCTCGGCGAGGGCGGCGGCCAGCCCGGCGGTGAGGCGGCGGTGGGCGAGCGCGACGAGCTCGACCAGCAGCGGCGCCGGAGCGGCCGCGCCCGGCGCGACGGCGCCCGGCCCGGTGGCCTCCTGCCCGGTGACGTTCGCGGACATCCGCCCTCCCGTTCCGATCCCTTGCTGCGGCCCGCCGGGGTTCCCCGGGGCGGGCGCCTTGACCATACTCGCACCGGTGAGGACGCAGTGATGCTGGACGCCAGGCTGGTCGACCCGCTCGACGCGCTGCACCTGGGACGGGAGGACGGCGCGTTCCGGGTCGGCCTCGTCGTGCCGCAGTCCGGGACGCTCGGCCTGACCGGCCCGTCCGCGCTGGACGGCGCACTGCTGGCCGCGCACGAGGTGAACGCCCGCGGCGGGGTGCTGGGCCGCCCGCTGGAGCTGGTGCTGGTGGACGGCGGGGGCGCGCCGCAGCCGGTGGCCGCGGAGGTGCGCCGCCTGCTCGCGGCGGGGGCGCTGGACGCGCTGGCCGGGTGCCACACCAGCGACGTGCACCGGGCGGTGGAGGCGGTGGCCGCCGAGCGGGTCGCGTACGTGTTCACCCCGCCGCACGAGGGCGGCTCCCGGCGGCCGGGCGTGCTGTGCACCGGCATCGCCCCGTCGGCCCAACTCGGCCGCGCTATGGTCGAGTTGATGGAGCGACACCACCTGCGCCGGTGGGCGCTGATCGGCAACGACTACATCTGGCCGCGCACCGTGCACCGGGCCGCGGCCCGGCTGGCGGCGGGCGCCGGGGCCCGGGTGGTGCTGGAGCGCAGGGTCGCGTTCGGCGCCGTCGAGCGGTCGGTGGAGCCGCTGCTGGACGGGCTGCGCGCGGCCCGCGCGGACGCGCTGCTGCTCAGCCTGATCGGGCGCGACCAGGTGGTGTTCCACCGGGCGCTGCGCCGCAGCGGGCTGGACCGGCGCCTGGTGCGACTGTCCGGCGCGCTGGAGGAGAACGGCCTGCTGGCCCTGGGCGGCGACGGCACCGGCACGCTGTACGCGGCGATGCCCTCCTTCGCGACGCTGCCCGAGGAGCCGCGCCAACGGCTGGCCGAGCGCCACCGCGCGCTGTGCGGCCCGTGGGCGCCGGTGCTGGACGCGTACGCGGTGGGCCTGTACGAGGGCCTGCACCTGTTGGCGACACTGGCCGCCCGGCGCGCCCTGGAGCCCGCGGGCCTGGCCCGGGCGGCGGCCCCGCTGCTGCGCGCGGCGCGGCGCACGGTGCACCTGGCCCGGGCCGAGGGCGCGGGCTTCACCGTCCTGACCTGAGCCGTTCCCCCGCCCCGTCCCCGGCCGACCGGCGCCCCGGGCGGCCGTCCCGTGCGTCGGGAAAACCCTTCCATCTGGAAATACTTGCCCCTACAGTCTCCCCCACACCCGCTGGCCCGCCACCGAGAGGGAGCACCATGGCCGACACGCCCGCGCCACAGGGCATCGAGAGCTACGGCTACCACCAGGAGTTGCGCCGCTCACTGACCTTCGCCGACCTGCTCGTCTACGGGCTGCTGTTCATGGTGCCGATCGCGCCGTTCGGCATCTTCGGCAGCGTCTTCCAGGGCTCCGGCGGCATGGTGGCGCTGGCGTACCTGCTGGGCATGGTGGCGATGGCGTTCACCGCGCTGTCGTACGCCCAGATGTCGCGGGCCTTCCCGATGGCGGGCTCGGTGTACACCTACGCGGGCCGCGGGATCGGCGCGCCGGTGGGCTTCCTGGCGGGGTGGATGATCCTGCTGGACTACGTGCTGGTGCCGGGCCTGCTGTACCTGGTCGCCGGGGCGGCGATGAACTCGCTGGTGCCCTCGGTGCCGGTGTGGCTGTGGGTGGTCGCCTTCGTGCTGCTGAACACCGCGGTCAACTACCTGGGCATCGAGACCACCGCCCGGGTCAACAAGGCGGTGCTGGTCGGCGAACTGGTGGTGCTGGCGCTGTTCGTGGTGGTCGGCCTGGTCGCGCTGGCGGGCGGCAGGGGCCGGGGCTTCGACCTCACGCCGCTGTACGACGGGCACACCTTCTCCTGGAGCCTGGTGTTCGGCGCGGTGTCGATCGCGGTGCTCAGCTTCCTCGGCTTCGACGGCATCTCCACCCTCGCGGAGGAGAACCGGGACTCGGCGAAGGCGATCGGCCGGTCGATGGTGGTGGCGCTGCTGCTGGCGGGCACCCTGTTCATCGTGCAGACCTGGGTGGCGTCGCTGCTGGTCACCGATCCGGACGCGCTGGTGAGGGACGGCGATCCGGACGGCACCGCCTTCTACGACGCGGCGCGCACCGCCGCGGGCGGCTGGCTGGCCACCCTGACCGCCGCCGCGACCGCCGTGGCCTGGGGCTTCGCCAACTCGCTGGTCGCGCAGGCGGCGACCAGCCGCCTGCTGTTCGCGATGGCCCGCGACCGCCAGCTGCCCGCCTTCCTGGCGAAGGTCCACCCGACCCGCCGGGTGCCGGTCAACGCGACCCTGCTGACCGCCGGGGTCTCGCTGGGGCTCGGCCTCTGGACGACCTCCCGGGACGACGGCATCACCCTGCTCGGCTCGCTGGTCAACTTCGGCGCGCTGACCACCTTCCTGGTGCTGCACGTCGCCGTGGTCGTGCACCACTTCGTCCGCCGACGCAGCCGGGACTACTGGCGCCACCTGGTCGCACCGGTGCTGGGCTTCGCGATCCTGGCGTACGTGGTGGTCAACGCGAACATCGCGGCGCAGCGCCTCGGCTTCGTCTGGCTGCTGGTCGGCGCCCTGGTGCTGACCGGGCTGGTGGCGACCGGCCGCCGCCCGGTCCTGTCCGTCGCCGAACCCTCCCCCGCCACCACCGCCACCACCCCCGTCGAGGAGACCCCGTGACCCTGCCCGAGCCCGTCCGCCTCTCCCCCGGCCCGGAGGACTGGTCCTACACCTTCGGCGGGCGTGCGCCGCTGCTGACCGTCCCGCCCGGCAGCATCCTGGAGCTGACCACCGAGGACTGCTTCGGCGGCAGGGTCCGCGGCGTCGAGGACCTGCCCAGCCGGGTCTGCGTCTTCCCGTACCTCAACCCGGTGACCGGCCCGGTCGCGGTGGCGGGCGCCGAGCCGGGGGACGTGCTGGCGGTGCACTTCGTGGAGATCACCCCGGCCCGGGACCGCGGCTTCTCCAGCACCTTCCCGCACTTCGGCGCGCTGACGGCCACCCACCGGACGGCGATGCTGCACCCGCCGCTGGAGGAGCGGGTCTGGGCGTACGACCTGGACGTGGCGGCGGGCCTGTGCCACTTCCGGGCCCGGAACGGCGAGTTCGCGCTGGCGCTGCCGCTGGACCCGATGCACGGCACGGTCGGCGTGGCCCCGGCGGCCGGGGAGGTGCTGGCCTCGATCACACCGGGCGCGCACGGCGGCAACCTGGACACGCCCGAGATGCGGGCGGGCACCACCGCGTACTTCGGCGTCAACGTGGACGGCGCCCTGCTGGCGATCGGCGACGGGCACGCCCGGCAGGGCGAGGGCGAGGTGTGCGGGACGGCGGTGGAGGCGGCGATGCGCACCACCGTGCTGGTCGACCTGGTCAAGGGCGGCGGCCCGGCCTGGCCCCGGCTGGAGAACGACGACTTCCTGATCAGCACCGGCTCGGCCCGGCCGCTGGAGGACGCGTTCCGGATCAGCCAGCACGACCTGGTCGGCTGGACGGCCGAACTCCTCGGCCTGGACCAGCTGGACGCGTACCAGCTGGTCAGCCAGACCGGCCTGGCCCCGGCGGCGAACGTCTGCGACACCGACTACACGATGCTCGCCAAGCTGCCGAAGTCCGTCCTGGGCCGGGCCCGGGCGTACGACGGCCTGCACGAGCGGCTGCGGACGACGGCGGCGGCGTACCTGCGGGCCCGGTGACGCACCGCGCCCGCCGGATCTGCGATCGTTGCAGGTGAAGGCACACGCGCGTGTGCGAACCCACCGCCGAGGAGCAGCAGTCGTGATCTTCATTGCCGTCAAGTTCACCGTCCGGCCCGAGCACAGCGCGGACTGGATCGAGCGGGTCGAGGAGTTCACCTCCGCGACCCGCGCCGAGGAGGGCAACGTCTTCTTCGAGTGGTCCCGCAGCGTCGACGACCCGCACCAGTACGTCCTGCTGGAGGCGTTCCGGGACGGCGAGGCGGGCGCCCGGCACGTCGAGTCGGAGCACTTCAAGACCGCGATGGCCTGGATGCCCGACTTCATCGCCCGCACCCCGGAGATCGTCAACGTCGAGGTCCCCGGCACCGGTTGGAGCGCGATGGCCGAGCTCAGCCCGCGCGGCTGACCCCGCGTGCCGACGCCTGACCCCGGGTCAGGCGTCGGCCGCCCGGCCCTGCTTGCGGGAGGCCAGCAGGCTCGCGACGGTGGTGACCGCCAGCACCACCACGATGAAGCCCAACGAGAACGCGATGCCGATCTCCGGCACGTGCACGCCGCTCTCGTGCAGCGCGTGCAGGATCAGCTTGACGCCGATGAAGCCGAGGATCACCGACAGCCCGTACGACAGGTAGACCAGCCTGGTCAGCAGGCCGCCGATCAGGAAGTACAGCTGGCGCAGGCCCATCAGCGCGAAGGCGTTGGCGGTGAAGACGATGTACGCGTCCTGGGTCAGGCCGAAGATCGCCGGGATGGAGTCCAGCGCGAACAGCATGTCGGTGGTGCCGATCGCCAGCATCACCGTCGTCATCGGCGTCATCAGCCGCCTGCCGTCGATCCGGACGAACAACTTGGTGCCGTGGTACTCGTCGGTGGACGGCACCCGCTTCTTGACCAGCCGCAGCAGCCGCCCCTCCTCGAACTCCTCCTCCGTCTTGTCCTGCCCGGCCTCCCTGAGCAGCTTGACGGCCGTCCAGACCAGGAACGCGCCGAAGAAGTAGAAGACCCAGGAGAACTCGGCGACCAGCGCCGCGCCGCCCGCGATGAAGACCGCCCGCAGCACCAGGGCGATGATCACGCCGAACATCAGCACCCACTGCTGGTAGATCCTCGGCACCGCGAACTTGCCCATGATCAGGATGAACACGAACAGGTTGTCGACGCTCAGCGACTTCTCCGTGACGTACCCGGCGAAGAACTCCACCCCCGACTTCGACCCGCCGTACCACCAGACGAACCCGCCGAACAGGCCCGCCAGCACCACCCACACGGTGGTCCAGATCCCGGCCTCCTTGATCGAGACCTCGTGCGGCTTGCGGCCGCCGATGAAGAAGTCGGCCACGATCAGCGCGATCAGCACCGCGATGGTGGCGGCCCACAGCCCTGCGGACACGTCCATGACTGCTCCTCGTCGCAGCCCCGGGCGGCGGGGCGGTTCGGCACGGGAAGGCGGGGAGCACCATCCTGACCGCCGAAGACCGCTCCGCCCCCGCGACACACCCGCCGCCGGACGGGCGGGCCGCCGCCCGGCGCCGTCAGGGCAGCCAGCGGGCGGCCCGCTCCCGGGAAACGCGTTGCGCATCCACGTACCAGAGCTTGCTCGCGCCGTCCCAACGCGCGTTCAGTTGCCGCTTCGCCTCCTCCTTCTCCCCGAAGGGCACGTTCAGGTAGAGCCGTCCGTTCACCGCATCACCGGGCCGGATGCCACCGGCCGGCGCCGCGGCCCTCGCGGACCGGGCCGACGGGGCGGCCGTTCCGGTGGCCTGCGCGCGGGGGTTCCAGGCGGGCCGGTCCATCCGGGCGGTCTCGACCACCCTGGCCACCCGTTCGCACGAGGCGGGGTCGGTGAAACGCATCATCAGGTCGGTCGCACCCGAATTGGCCAGCAGGTTGAGCGATCCGTGCCAGAGCACCTCCCCGTCGATGATCAGGACCTTCTCGTGCATGCGCGCACGGAACGTCACTTCGCAGCCCGCGGACCGGAGTTCGTCGATCCGCTGCCGGTGCCGGGTGACCCGGGCCTCCTCGGTCTGCTCCTCCGGGGCGCGGGTGTGCACCGTCACCCGCACGCCCTCCGCCACCCGGGCAGCGAACAGCGCCCCCCACCTCTGCACCGGCTGCGGATCGAGGAACGCGCAGTAGACCTCCACACTGCGGACCGCCCGGGCGACGTCCCACTCCACGGCCCTGGCCACTTCGTCGGCGGGGAAGAAGGCCGGGCGGGCCAGTTCCTCGGCGGTCAACGACGACAGCTGGGCCGCTTCCCGCACCGGAACGAGCTGGTCCGCCGACATCACCCGGGCATGGCGCGCCAAGTGGTCCAGCATGACGCGGGCCTCGCTGTGCGGAGCCAGGTGCTCGTCCAGGTGGTCGAGGTCCGCGACGACCACCAGGTGGTCCTGTGCGCGGCTCAGCGCGACGTTCAACAGGCGGCAGGTCTGCGAGGACAGGCCGGTCCCCTCGTAGAACACCCCCGGCTTCTGTCCCGCTCCCACGGCGGTGTCGAACACGACGATGGGGCGTTGGCTGCCCTGGAAACGGTGGATCGTGTCGACCAGGCCTGTGTAGTCCTCGCCGAACCGGTACTCCAGGCTCCCCTTCAGGGCTTTCACCTGCGCGCGGTACGGGGCGATCACGGCCAGCCGGTCGGCGGCCCGTTCCCCCTCGGCGACCTCCGTCCCGTGCCACTTGCGTCCGGGGAGCACCCCCTCGTACTGGAGTCCGCGGACGAGTTCGTGCACCACGGCCTCGTTGACCGTGTTGGTGCGGTAGTCGGTCCCCCTGATCCGCTGCTTCGAGGTGTCGACGAGGAGGACGGGAACGTCCAGCAGCGGGTTGTCGGGTATCCGGCTGCGGTCGTCGCGGCCGGTGGCCAGGGGGGCGTCCGGGTAGGCGACGGCGTTGACGACGGCGCAGATCGGCTCGCGCATCCGGTACTGGGTGTCCAACGGGACCAACCGCGGGTCCTGCCGGACCGAACCGGACTCGGCGACCAGACCGGCCGCGTGGAAGGCGTCCCGGGCGGCCCACGTCCGGGAGTGCCTCCGCTCCTCCTCGGTCGCCTTCCGGTCCCCCTCCCCCTTGGTGACGGCCGGCAGTTGACGGAAGTCCCCGGCGACCACGAGCCGCTTGCCGGCCAGCCCGGCAGCCACCCACGCCGACGGGAGGTCGACCATTCCGGCCTCGTCGACCACCACCACGTCCACCCGGTCCAGCAGTTTGCGGGACTGCACCGCCTTGGCCACCGTCGCGCCCAGCACCCGGCACCGCGAGCGCACGGTGTCGTGGATCCTCCTCCGCTGCGCGTCGAGTTCCTCGAGTCGTCCGCGCAGCGTCTCCGCGCGGCGCAGCGCCCCGGCGTGCGGCTCCGCCCCGGACAGGGCGGCGCGGACCGCCGCCAGCGGGCCGCTGAGGTCGTTGATCGTGTCGGCGGAGCGCCGCTGCCGGGCGAGCGCCGCGGCGGCCCTGCCACGGGCGGTCGCCGCTGCGGCCTCGGCCTGTGCCAGCTCCCCGCGGAGCGCTTCGAGCTGGCTCTCCTTGTGCTGGGCGCGGAAACCCGACGGCACGCCGATCCGGCTGACGGACAGGCGCAGTCGGGCCGCCTCCGCCTCCGCCCTCAGCACCTCCTGCTGCTCGGAGGCCGCGGCCTCCACCGCCTCCGCCCGCTCCGACCTCGCCTCCGCGATCCGGGCTTCGAGCGACCTCAACCGGTCGTACCGGGCGATGACCTCGCGGACGTCCGCCAGTGCTCCGGTGGCCTCGGTGATCGAGCTGTCCAGCCGGGCGCTCGTCCGTGCCACGATCCGCGCCGGATCGACCTGTTCCCCGTAGCGCTCCCGCAGCGAGGCGAGCTCGATCTCGCCCGCCCGCTGGACCAGTCCGTCGTCGAAACCCTCCTCGGTCCGCAGCAGTCCGCAGATGCGTTCCAGCGCCTGGTCGACCGCGACCTTCGTCGGAGCGAGGAAGAGCACGGTGTGGCCCTGGCGGTAGTTGCCCTCGACGATGTGCCCGACGACGTCGGTCTTCCCGGTGCCCGGCGGTCCCCACAGGAACAGGACCTCGCTGGCGAGCGCCTGCTCGACCGCGAGCCGCTGGCGCGGGTTGAGCTGGAGCCCGCGCCAGCCCGCGACCCACCGCTCCGGGTCGGCGACCCTGGCGACCACCGGGGTCCCCCGTCCGACCACCCAACCGGCGCTCTCCATCCGCAGACCGCCCTCGCCGTTCCCCGCCGCCTCCAACCGCTCGGCGAGCACCACCGAGCCGGCCGAGTCGTCCTTGCGGACCTGGACGGCACCGGCCCGACTCCCCAGGCTCTCGGCCAGCACGAGCCGGACCCGTCCGTCCGGCATCGGCGCGGCCTCGGCCGGCACCCAGGCGGAACGGGCGCCGGACGGACGGACCAGCACCGGGCTCCCCTCGAACGACCGCGGCCACTTCCGGCAGGTGAACAGGTACTCGTACCTCCCCTCCCCCGCGGAGAGCGACTGCCCGTTCTCCAGACTCGCCTTCTCCACATCCTTGGCGTCGTCACGGCGCTCGGCCCGGATCTCGGCCCGGACTGCCGCCAAGAGGTCCGCCACCGGGTACGGCTGCCCGGATGTCGTCATTCGGTGGCTCCTTCGTTCCCCCCACGATCGGTCCGCACCACTCTATGGAGCGCGCCGCCCCAGGAGGGTGGCTTTCGGTGTCACCGCGGTGACGGTCCGCCCCCCGCCGCAGGAGGCGTCCGCCCCTGCGGATCGGCGCGGTACGGGATTGCGGACGGGAACTGACCGCTGCGGTCCGTAGCGTGGAGGCAGGCCCACCACCCGACGGGAGAACCCGCACCCCATGAACGACGTGCTGTCCGTCCGCACCCTGAACCGGACGCTGCTGGAGCGGCAGTTCCTGACCGCCCGGACGGAGCGGCCCGTGCTGGAGGTGGTGGAGCATCTGGTGGCGCTGCAGGGGCAGGAGCCGAACTGGCCCTACCTGGGGCTGTGGGCCCGGGTCGCGGGGTTCCGGCGGGAGGGGCTGGCGGCGCTGCTCGCGGACGGGCGGGTGGTGCGCTCGGCGTCGCTGCGCAGCACCCAGCACCTGTCCGGCGGCACGGACTTCGGGCAGTGGCGGCCACTGCTCCAGCCGGTGCTGGACCGCACCTCGCGGGCCCGGTACTTCGCACCGGCCACGGACGGGCTCGACCTGGACGAACTCGCCGCCACCGGACGGGAGTTGCTGGCCGGTCGGACACTGTCGCGACAGACCCTCGCCGTCGAGCTGGCCGCCCGGTACCCGGGGCGGGACGGCAGGCTGCTGGCGGGCGCGGTACAGCTGCGGGTGCCGGTGCTCCAGGGGCCGGACAGCGCCGCCTGGGGCGGCTGGGGCACCCGGCCGAACACCTCGCTGACGCTCGCCGAGCAGCGACCCGACGCGCAGCAGCCGGACACCCAGCAGCCCGACGCGCAGCGGCCCGACACCCAGCGGCCCGGCGGGCTGTCGGCGGGCGCGGCGGTGCTGCGCTACCTGGCGGCGTTCGGCCCGGCCGGGGTGAAGGACTTCCAGGCCTGGTCCGGACTGACCCGGATGCGGCCGGTGTTCGAGGAGCTGCGGCCCCGGCTGCGGGTGCACCGCGACGAGCGGGGCACCGAGCTGTTCGACCTGCCGGACGCGGCGCCCGCCGACCCGGCGCGGCCCGTCCCGGTGCGCTTCCTGCCCGCGTACGACAACCTGCTGCTCGGGCACGCGGACCGCACCCGGGTGCTCGCCGACCGGGACCGCCCGCGGGTGATGCCGGGCTCGGCCCGGGTCCGGCCGACCTTCCTGCTGGACGGCTTCGTGGCGGGCACCTGGTCGGTCGCGGGCCCGGAGCTGCTGGTCTCCCCGTTCCGCCCGCTGACGGACGGGGAGGCCGAGGAGGTGGCGGCGGAGGCCGGAGGGCTGGCGGCGTTCCTCGGGCCCGGGCAGCGGGTGGTGCTCGGCTCCGCACACTGACGCCTCGTCAACCTTTGGCCGACGCAGGGGCGGTGGCGTCGCGGAGACGGCACCCTCGTGGCAGCGTCGGCCTGCCCCGCCGTCCCGCGCCGCGGCGAAGAGCAGTGGCCGCTCCCGGCTCCGAACAGGGCTGCTCCGCCCGGCAGTTCACCGACGGCACCGGCGTGGCGACCGACAGCCCGTACAGCGGCGGCAGGTCGGCCCACCTGGACGGCGGTCCGGGCCGGAAGGTCTCGCGGACCGTCACGCGTACGCCCCTCCGTCCGCCCCTCCTGACCCGACCGCCTCTCCTGACCCGACCGGTACCGCCGCCGGTACCGCCGCGGACCGCGCCGGATGACCCGATCGGATGACCACGCGGCGGCCGCGACCGCCCGCCCGGCACCCCGCCGACACTGCGGCCACCGGCGCCGACGGGACGTCAACTTCCCTCCTGCGCACGCCTTGCCCAGGGCCGGAGCCACCGTCGCGGACCCCTATGCTCGGCCTCCCACACCACCGAGCAGGGACTCACCGAGCAGGGGCGATCAGTGAACGAACAGGTCCGGGTGGACCCGCAGGAGCTGCGGGCGTCGGCGGCGGCCGCGCGGAACATCGGCGAGGAGTTCCGGCCCTCCGCCGACACCGCCACCACGGCCGGACGGGCCGCCGGGGGCGAACTCGCCGGGTGGTCGATCGGGCCGGGGCTGCACCGGCTCGCCGACGACTGGGCGCCGGTGCTCGGCACCCTGGCCGAGCGCCTGACCGGCACCGCCGCGGCGCTGGAGGCCACCGCCCTCGGCCACGAGCGCAACGACCACCGGATCGCCGACACCTGGCGACTGCCGTGAGCGCCGTGAGCGCCGCGAGCGCCGTCGGCACCGGGACCGGGACCAGGGCCGGGAGCGGCGACTTCGCCCTGCTGCGGCGCTTCGACCCCGCCGCCCTGCACGAGGCCGCCGCGGGCTGGCGGCGGCTGTCCGCCGCCGCCGAGGAGGCCCACCAGCAGCACCGACTGCGGGTCGACGGCCCGCTGCGCGGGCAGTGGCGGGGCGCGGACGCCGACGGTGCCTTCCACGTGATGTCCGGCACCGAGCGGGAGCTCGACGTCGTCCGGGTCGAGGCCGCGTCCGCCGCCCTGGTGCTGGACACCGTCGCGGAGCGGATGGACCAGGCCAGGACCAACCTGTCCAACGCCCTGCGGCGGGCGGACGAGTGGCGGCTCCCGGTGGCGGAGGACGGCACCGTCGGCCTCCCCCCCGCAGAGCACCGCCGACCGCCACGACCCCGACGCCCGCACCCGGCAGCAGCAGGACCTGCTGCTGCGGGCCCAGCTCCAGCAGCGCATCGACACCGCCCTGGCCGCCGCCCGCGAGGCCAGCGACCGGGGTGCCGACGCCCTCAGGCAGCTCGGCGCGAACGTCCTCACCCGGCCCCGGCTCTTCGGGACGCTGCGCGAGTGCGCCGCCGACGCCCGGCGGGTGGCGGCCGATCTCGGCCTCGCCACCCCGTACGTCCCCGACAACACCGACCCGGCCCGGTCCGCCGCCTGGTGGCGCTCCCTGACTCCGGAGCAGCAGCAGAGCCTGCTCGCCCTGCACCCCGAACTGGTCGGCCGGCTCGACGGCCTGCCCGCGACCGTCCGGGACCGGGCCAACCGCCTCGTCCTGGCGCAGCGGCTCGACGGCCTGGAGGCCGGGAACGCCCGGGGTTCCGGACTGACGTACGAGCAGTGGGGCAGCCTGCAGTCCGGCCTGCGCGCGCTCGCCGAACGGCTCGACGGCGAAGGCGGGGAGCACGGGGAGCAGCCGTTGCTGCTGCTGGCGCTGGACCCGGACGGCGACGGCCGGGCCGTCGTCGCCAGCGGCGACCCGGACACCGCCGATCACACCGCCGTCCTGGTGCCCGGCACCGGCACCACCCTGCGGCAGGTGCCCGGGCAGCTCGACCGCATCGGCCTGCTGCGGGACGCCGGGCAGCAGGCCGCGGGCCCCGGGCAGCGGGTCGCGGTGGTCTCCTGGCTCGGCTACGACGCTCCCGAGGCGGACGGCAGCGTGCTGACCACCGACCGGGCCGAGGCCGGGGCCGCGGACCTGCGCCGCTTCACCGGCGGCCTGCGGGTCGCCGGGGGCGGGCACCGCAGCCACCTGACCGTCATCGGGCACAGTTACGGCACCACCACGGTCGGCGCGGCCGCCGCGGGCGGGGCGGGCCTACAGGCCGACGACCTCGTGGCGGTGGCCAGCCCCGGCATGGCCGCCGAGCACGCCGCCGACCTGCACCTCGACCCCGCCCACGTCTGGGTCGGCACCGCCCGCGACGACGGCGTCTCCCTCGCCACCGGGACCACCCTGGGGCCGGACCCGACCCTCCCCGCCTTCGGTGCCCGCAGCATCGGCATCGACACCTCGGGGCACAGCGGCTACTGGGACCCCGGCAGCGAGAGCCTGGCCAACCAGGGCCGGATCATCGCCGGACGGACCCCGAGCCCGAGCGGCCCGCACCGACCGTGAGGATGTTCATGAGCGTCCCCCAGTGGGGTCCGCCCCAGCCGCTGACCGACCCCGACGAGCCGCTGCCCGTGATGGCGCGCGGCGACGCCGCGTCCTGGGCCCGGGAGTTGATCGCCTACCTGGCCCGGAGCGCGGGCCTCGTCCTGGCCCCGGGGAGCGTCCGGCCGTTCTTCGGCGCCTGCACCGGCCGGAACGGCGAGCGCGCCGGGGACGGCCGCTACACCCTGGCCCTGCACGCCGACGCCACCCTTCCGACGGCCCGGCAGCCGGCCGCCGCCCGCGCCCTGCGAGCCGTCCTGGAGCGGGACGGCTTCACCGTCACCGCCTACCGGGAGACCGTCGACGGCCGACCGGACGCGCTGCTGTACGCCCGGCACCCGGCGGGCCGCTACTTCCTCGACCTCGGCACCGGCGGCGGCGCCGACCGGTTCGCCCTCACCCTCCGCACCCGCTGTCTGCTGCCGCCCGCCGACCCGTCCTGAGCACCTGTTCCCGGGCCCCGTCCCGGCACGCGGACGACCACCGCGCCCCGTCCGCCGACGGGGCGCGGTGGCGCCGGGGGGTGTGCGGCCTCAGAGGCCGGTGCCGTAGTAGCCGCCGACGCCGCGGCGGTAGTCGCGGTCCGTGGCGTGGGTCTCGTGGTGGTACTCCGGGGCGTTCTTGATCTCGTCCTTGCTGCGGTCGACCCAGACCGTCTTCTCGCCCTCGTCGATGAGCCGGATGATGCCCGCCGGGAGCATCACGGTGCGGCCGAAGATCCACGGGCCGGTGTCGACCACGATGTGGCCGTCCTCGGCCTCGTAGGAGTGCTTGTCGACCTTGCCGATGTGCCCGTCGGTGGCCTCGACCCGGAAGCCGGTCAGGTCGACGCCCGGGTTGTAGCCCTCGGCGTTCTCGTAGCCCCACATGCCGTCGCTCACAACTGCCTCCTTGTCATGGGGAGTTCGTCGGTCTGCGGTTCGGCTGCCCGGTTCCGGCCGGGGCATGCGCGGCTTTTCGACGGATTCGGGCGGAAGCGGTCAGGGGGAGGACGGGGACGGTGGGGCCGGTGGGGCGGCGGCGGGTTCGAGACGGGCGAGCCAGCCGGTGAGCAGGGTCTCCAGCTGGGCGGCCTCGGCGGGGGTGAGGGCGGCGAGGAGGCGGTGCTCGTTGCGGATGTGGTCGGTGAAGGCGCGGTCGATCAGTTCGCGTCCGGCCTCGGTGAGGGCGACGACCCGGCCGCGACGGTCCTCGGCGGCGGGGCGGCGGGTGACCAGTCCGGCCCGCTCCAGGCGGTCGAGGCGCTTGGTGACGGCGCCGGTGGTGACCATGGTGTGGGCGGCGAGCTCGCCGGGGGCGCGTTCGTAGGGGGCGCCGGCCCGGCGGAGGGCGGCGAGCACGTCGAACTCGCCCTCGCCCAGGTCGTACCGGGCGTAGACGGCGCACAGCTCGTGGGTGAGCAGGGCGGCGACCCGGTGCAGGCGGCCGATCACGCCCTGCGGGGCGACGTCCAGGTCGGGGCGTTCGCGCCGCCAGGCGGCTTGGATGCGGGCGACGTGGTCGGGCGGTTGCTCCTCCGACCGCGCCGCGGACTGCTCCGTGTGCTGCTCCATGGCACCAGCATAGCGCCAACCTCTTCCGTGGAAGGTATATTGTCTTCCATGGAAGCCATGTTCCGGTGGGGTGCGCTCACCGCCCTCGCCCCGGTGGCCTGGGGCGCCAACTACTACGTCACCCACCGCTACCTCCCCGCCGACGCCCCGCTCTGGGGCGCCGCCCTGCGCGCCCTCCCCGCCGGACTGCTGCTGCTCGCCGCCGCCCGCCGCCTGCCCCGCGGGGCCTGGTGGTGGCGGGCCGCGGTGCTCGGGGTGCTGAACACCTCCGCCTTCTTCGTCCTGGTCTACCTGGCCTCGCAGTGGCTCCCGGCGGGCACCGCCGCCATGGTGATGGCCCTCTCCCCGCTCGCCCTGACGCTCGGCGCCTGGCTGCTGGCCGGTGAACGCCCGCGATCCGCCCAGCTCTCCGGCGGCGCGGTCGGCGTCGGCGGCGCGGTCCTGATGGCGGCGGGCGCCGCGGACCCGGCGGACGGGGCGAACGGCCTGCCCGGACTGCTCGCCTCACTGGGGGCGCTGCTCGCCTCCTCGGTCGGTTACGTGCTCGCCAAGCGCTGGGCCGCACCTGCGGACGGCGGCGGCACACCGGGCGTACTGGCGTCCACCGCCTGGCAGTTGACGCTCGGTGGACTGCTCCTGCTGCCGGTCGCCGCCCTCTCCGAGGGGATGCCCCCGGCGCTGGACGGCAGCACACTGGCCGCCTTCGGCTACACCTCGCTGGTCGCCACCGCGCTGGCCTTCCTGGCCTGGTTCACCGGCCTGCGCCGACTGCCCGCCGCCACCGTCGGCCTGATCGGCCTGCTCAACCCCGTCACCGGCGTCCTGCTCGGCACCGCCCTGGACGGAGAACCGCTGGGCCCCGCCCGGCTCGGCGGCATGGCCCTGGTCGCCGCGGGCCTCCTGCTCGGCCGCCCGCGCCCTGACCGGACGACGCCCCACCCGCGAACCGGGCGGCCTGACGCCCCGTCCGCCCGCCGGGCAGCAGCCGCGCAGCGGTGCGGGCCGCCGCCCGGGCCGTGAGCGGGGCAGGGGCGACCGGGGCTCAGGGGCGGATCGGGCCGTCGCCCGCGCCGGTCGCGGTGATCGCGGCGGCGATCGCGTCCCGGTCGGCGTCGGTGAGCTGCAGGGAGCCGGCGCCGATCCAGTCGGCGACCTGGTCGGGGCGGCGGGCGCCGACGATCGCGCCGGTGACGCCGGGCCAGGAGAGCGTCCAGGCGAGGGCGACGGCGGAGACCGTGGTGCCGTGCGCCGCGGCGATCGGGCGCAGCGCGTCGACCAGGGCGAGGTTGGCGACCAGGCCGGTGGTGAACTCGGGGAAGCCCTTGCGCCAGTCGTCGTCCGGCAGGGCCGCGACCCGCTCGGCACTGAACGCCCCGGTCAACAGGCCGGAGTGGAGCGGCTGGTAGACGATCGCCCCGGTGCCGTGGGCGTGCGCCCAGGCGAGTTCGGGCGCGGCCTCCCGGTGCAGCAGGCTGAACTGGGGCTGGATCGCGTCGACGTGCGCGACCGCCTCGGCGGCGGCCAGTTGCGCGGTGTCGTGGTTGGACAGCGCGATCGCCCGCACCTTGCCCTCGGCCTTCAGGTCGGCCAGCACCGCCCAGTACTCCTCCAGCGCGGTGGCGTGCCGGGCGGTGGCGGCCGGGTCCTCGTCGGGGCCGAAGGTCAGCAGCGCGCCGTCGCCGGGCCAGTGCGCCTGGTAGAGGTCGATCCGCTCGACGCCCAGGCGGCGCAGCGAGTCCTCCAGTTCGGCGCGGATGCTGGCGGGCTTGAGCAGCTTGCGCGGGGCGCGCTCCGGGACGGCCGGGTCCCACACCAGGCCGACCTTGGTGAAGACGTAGGGGCGCTCGGACTCGGGCAGGGCGGCGATCGCCTTGCCGACGACCTCCTCGGAGTGGCCGAGCCCGTACACCGGCGCGGTGTCGATCCAGTTCACCCCGGCCTCGACGGCCCGGTGGACGGTCGCGATCGAGTCGGCGTCGTCCTGGGCGCCCCAGGCGAAGCGCCAGCCGGCCCCGCCCAGCGCCCAGGCGCCGAAGCCGATCCGGCTGATGTCGAGGTCCGTGCCGCCGAGGCGGGTGGTGGGCAGAGCGTTCATGACTGCGGGTTCCTCACGTTCGGGTGTCCAGGTGGTGCGCCACCCATCCTCACGACCGCGCGCACCCCCACCCAGGGCCCCGCTCGTCCCCGGTACCGTCCAACCTGGGTCTGTCGGAACCCCCTTCGGGCACCGGGGCCGGACCCGGACCCGTACGACGCGGCGGGGGCCCGGCCTCAGGGGGGGGGAATCGGCCGGGCCCTCGTCCGCCGCACCCAACGCCTGCCCCGCGAACGCTCCTTCATGCCCACGACTTTTCCGGCACCCGCGGGCCCCGCCCCTTTAGGATCATGACCATGAACCGACGAGCCGACCTCGGTGCCTTCCTGCGCTCCCGCCGCGCCCGGATCCGTCCGGAGGACGCGGGCTTGCGGGGCTTCGGCGAGCGGCGGCGGGTGCCGGGCCTGCGCCGGGAGGAGCTGGCCCAGCTCGCCGGGGTGAGCGCCGACTACTACACCCGGTTCGAGCAGGGCCGGGCCGAGAACGTGTCCGACGCGATCGTCGACGCCGTCGCCCGGGCGCTGCGGCTGGACCCGGTGGAGACCGGCCACCTGCACCGGCTGGTGCGGGCCACCGACGGGCCGCTGCCGACGCCCGTGCAGCGGGTGCGTCCGGGCCTGCGCCGGTTGATGGACTCGATGCCGCACACCCCGGCGTACGTGGTCGGCCGCCGGACCGACGTGCTGGCCTGGAACGCGCCGATGGCCGCCATGATGGTCGACTTCGCGGCGCTCCCGGCCGAGCGGCTCAACAAGGCGTGGCTGGTCTTCTGCCACGAGGAGCTGCGCAGCCGCTTCGTCGACTGGGAGGCGAAGGCCCGCGACATCGTCGCCTACCTGCGGCTCGACCTCGGCCGCCACCCCGGCGACCCCGCGTACCCGGCGCTGGTCGCGGAACTGTCCGAGCGCAGCGGCGAGTTCCGGCGGCTGTGGGAGCAGCAGGAGCTCCGGGAGAAGACCCACGGCACCTACCACCTGCGCCACCCCGCGGTCGGCGAGTTCACCGTCGCGTACGAGAGCCTGACCCTGCCCGGCGACCCCGACCAGACCCTGGTGACCTACACCGCCGAGGAGGGCTCCCCCTCCCAGGCCGCGCTGCACGTGCTGGCCGAACTCGCCGCGCCCTCGGGGCTGTCCGGCCGCTCCTTCACTCCGGCCGGGTCGCGCCCCGACGCCTCCTGACGGTGGGTCAGGCGCTCTTCCGACGGTACGTCAGTTCGCTTGCGTGACAGATGGATGACAGTTCCATGGCAACGCCCGCGCGACCCCTACCCGTCGGTCACTCCGGGGACTAGCGTGCGCCCGAACTTCCGATACCCACTGTCAGGAAGAGGTCCAGGTGCCCGCTGTCCCCGTTCCGCGCCGATGGCGTTCGGCCGCCCTCGCCGTGCTCGCCTCCACCGCGCTGCTGCTCGGCGCGCTCACCGCCCAACCCGCCGCCGGAGCCGCCGCCGGACCCGCCCCCGCGACCGGGGACCCGTGCCTGGGGCAGTGCCAGGACATCCTGACGGCGGGTGAGAACGGGCACGCCACGCTGGCCGGGATCCTGCTGCACCAGAGCGTGGGCACCCGCCCGGCGCACTCGGCGGACCAGATCGACGCGTACGACGCGCTGCTGCACGACTACAGCGGCCTGACGCCCGACCAGCTGTCCGCGTACTTCGACGACGCCTCGTTCGGGGTCCCCGCCGGGCAGGTGGAGAGCACCACCACGCCGCGCGCCGGGGTGACCATCACCCGGGACAAGGCGACCGGCACCCCGCACGTCAAGGGCGTCACCCGCTCGGACACCGAGTTCGGCGCCGGGTACGCGGCCGGACAGGACCGGCTCTGGCTGATCGACGTGCTGCGGCACGTGGGGCGCGGGCAGCTGTCCTCGTTCGCGGGCGGCGCGCCGGGCAACCGGGCGCTGGAGCAGAGCCTGTGGGCGGTGGCCCCGTACACCGAGGCGGACCTGCAGCAGCAGATCGACCGGGTGAGGGCGTCCGGGCCGCGCGGCGCCCAGGCCTGGCAGGACGTCCAGGACTACGTGGCAGGCCTGAACGCCTTCGCGGCGGCCGACGTCGCCGCCAACAACTACCCGGGCGAGTACGTGCTGACCGGGCACGGGTCGACCATCGAGCCGTTCACGCCCACCGACGTGGTGGCGATCTCCTCGGTGATCGGGGCGATCTTCGGCGGCGGCGGGGGCGGCGAGGTCGGCAACGCGCTGGCCCGGCTCGCCCTGCGCCAGCAGTACGGCACCGAGGCGGGTGACCGGGCGTACGCGGCCTGGCGCGCCGAGGACGACCCGGAGGCGACGGCCACCGTGCACGACGGCACCGCCTTCCCGTACGCGGCCTCGCCCGCCGCACCGGTGGGCACCGCGCTGCCGGACCCGGGGTCGGTCACCGAGTTGTCGCACGCCGCCAACGGCACCGGGACGGCTGCCGCCGCGAGCGCCGCCTCGGCCGCCGAGGGTGTGCTGCCCGCCGACCTGATCACCGCGAAGAAGGGCATGTCGAACGCCCTGCTGGTCTCCGGCGCGCACACCGCCTCCGGGCACCCGGTCGCCGTGTTCGGCCCGCAGACCGGCTACTACGCGCCGCAGATCCTGATGGTGCAGGAGCTGGACGGCCCGGGCCTGCGCAGCCGGGGCGCGTCCTTCCCGGGCCTGAGCTTCTACGTGGAGATCGGCCGCGGCCTGGACTACTCCTGGAGCGCGACCTCCGCCAACCAGGACATCACCGACACCTTCGCGGTCGACCTGTGCGAGCCGGGCGGCGGCACCCCGTCCACCTCCTCCCCCGGCTACCTGCTGGACGGCACCTGCACCCCGTTCGAGCGCCTGACCAGGCACAACGCCTGGCAGCCGACCACCGCCGACTCCACTGCGGCGGGCGCCTACGACCTGGTGACGCTGCGCTCGGCGTACGGGCTGGTCACCCACACCGGGACGGTCGGCGGGCGGCCGGTGGCGTACACCGCGCTGCGCTCCACCTACCGGCACGAGGTGGACTCGGTGATCGGCTTCCAGCAGTTCAACGACCCGGCGGCGATCACCTCGGCGGCGGCGTTCCAGCGCGCCGCGCAGGACATCGGCTACACCTTCAACTGGTTCTACGCGGACGCCGACCACACCGCGTACTACAACTCCGGCGCCGAGCCGCTGCGCGCCCCCGGCACCGACCCGGACCTGCCGATCCTGGCCCGCCCGGCCTACACCTGGCAGGGCTGGGACCGGGCCACCAACACCCCGGCGGTCGAGCCGCCCGCCCGGCACGCGCAGTCCACCGACCAGGACTACTACGTCAGTTGGAACAACAAGCAGGCGCCGGGCTTCACCTCCGCCTGGGGCAACGGCGCCGTCCACCGGGCCGACCTGCTGGACAGCCGGGTGAAGGCGCTGGTGCAGCGCGGCGGCGTCACCCGCACCGACCTGGTCAAGGCGATGGAGGACGCCGCCAACGTCGACCTGCGGGCCGAGCGGGTGCTGCCCGAACTGCTCGCGGTGCTGGACTCGGCGCCGGTCACCGACCCGGCGGCGGCCGACGCGGTCGCCAAGCTGAAGGCCTGGGCGGCGGGCGGCTCGCACCGGCGCGAGGCGAGCAAGGGCGCGGGCGCGTACACCGACGCGGAGGCGATCCGGATCCTGGACGCCTGGTGGCCGCTGCTGGTCGAGGGCGCGTTCCGGCCCGGCCTGGGCGACGGGGCGTGGCGGGCGCTGACCGCCGTCGCCCCGATCAACGAGACGCCCTCCGGCGGGCAGTTGGGCGGCACCTCCGGCGGCGGCGACATCGCGGCGGGCGAGGCGCACAAGGGCTCGGCGTTCCAGCACGGCTGGTGGTCCTACGTCGACAAGGACCTGCGCGCGGTGCTCGGCCGCCCGGTCGCCGGGCCGCTCGACCGGACGTACTGCGGCGGCGGCGCGCTCGGCGCCTGCCGACAGGTCCTGCTGACCACCCTCGCCCGGGCGGTGGCGACCCCGGCGACCACCACGTACCCGGCCGACAAGTACTGCGCGGCGGGCGACCAGCTGTGCGCCGACTCGATCGTGCACCGGGCGATGGGCGGCATCACCGTGCCCAGGATCGCCTGGCAGAACCGGCCCACCTACCAGCAGGTGGTGGAGTTCCCGGCCCGCCGCACCGACGACCTGACCAACCTGGCCCGCGGCGCGACCGCCACCGCCTCCGACTACCAGGACGCGGTCGTGGTCGCCTACCCGCCCAAGCAGGCCGTCGACGGCAACCCCGCCACCCGCTGGGCCTCCAAGACGGTGGCCACCGCCTGGCTGGACGTCGACCTGGGCAGCGTCCGCAAGGTCGGCCGGGTCGTCCTCGACTGGTCCGACCAGTACGCCACCGCCTACCGCATCGACGTCTCCCCCGACGGCGCCGCCTGGCGCACCGTCTACTCCACCACCACCGACCGCGGCGGCCTGGAGAACCGCGCCTTCACCCCCCTCGACGCCCGGCACGTCCGGGTGGTGATGCTGGCCCGCGGCACCGACAACCGCTACTCGCTCAACGAGGTCGGCGTGTACGGGAAGTGACGCCCCCCGCTCTCCGGCGCCGGGCGCCCGGTCCGGCGCCGGAGAGCAAGCTGGGAGCACACGAACAGCCCTGCTCCTGGTGCGGCGGCGGCGGGCAACCCCGACGGTGGCAACCACAGCCCGTTCCGGGGTGCCGAGCCGAAGGAACCGATCATGCGCCGCGTCGCGACCCTCCTGGCCTCCTCGCTACTGCTGGCCGCCTGCACCAGCACCGCCCACGTCACCACCACCGCCAACAGCCCGACCCCGGCCACCTCCGATCCCGACCTCCTCACCGCCTCGGCCTCCGCTTCGGCGTCCCCCTCGGCGTCCGCGGCCACCGCGGCGGTCGGCAGCACGATCGCGCTCAAGGGGACGGGCGACGGCGAGGCGTGCGACGTGACGGTGGTCAAGGTCGTCGACCCCGCGGCGCCGAAGGACCAGTACTCCTCCCCGGAAGCCGGGAAGCGCTACGTGGCCGTGCAGTTCCGGCTGAAGAACACCGGGACGGCGTCCTACAGCGACAGCCCCGGCAACGGCGCGCAGCTGGTCGACACCGAGGGCCAGCGCTTCACCGACACCTACCAGGAGACCACCGCCGGTCCGTCGTTCTCGGGATCGGTGGCGATCGCGCCGGGCGACACCGCCCTCGGGTTCGTCACCTTCGAGGTCCCGGCCTCCTCCCGGATCGCCAAGGTGCAGTTCGCGCTGAACAGTGGATTCGCGAACGGCATCGGGCAGTGGACCGTCTCCTGAGCCTGCCCCGGCCGGGCTCCGGACGCCGCTGTGGCCCGGGCCCGGCGCGGCCTCAGTCCGGGTAGTGGCAGGCCGCGGTGTGGTCGACGCCCGGGGCCGCGGGGAGGGCGGGGGGTGTCTCGGTGGCGCAGCGGGTGCGTTGGTCGGGGGTGAGGGTGGGGTGGACGGGGCAGCGGGTGCGGAAGGGGCAGCCGAGGTGGCGTTCGGCCGGGGAGGGCGGGTCGCCGGCCAGCAGGAGGCGGGGGCGGGCGCGTTCGGCGGGCGGGTCGGGGAGCGGGACGGCGGCGAGCAGGGCGCGGGTGTAGGGGTGGCGGGGGTGGTCGAGGACGCGGTCGGCGGTGCCGGTCTCGACGGTGCGGCCGAGGTACATGACGGCGACCCGGTCGGCGAGGTGGCGCACCACCGCCAGGTCGTGGGAGACGAACAGGTAGGCGAGGCCGAGTTCGGCCTTCAGCTGCTGGAGCAGGTTGAGCACGCCCGCCTGGACGGAGACGTCGAGGGCGGAGACGGGTTCGTCCAGGACCAGCAGGTCGGGGCGGACGGCGAGGGCGCGGGCGATGGAGATGCGCTGGCGCTGGCCGCCGGAGAACTCGTGCGGGTAGCGGTCGGCGTGCGCGGGGTCGAGGCCGACCTGGCGCAGCAGTTCGGGGACGCGGCGGCGGGCCTCCGCCTTCGGGGTGCGCTGGGCGAGCAGGGGTTCGGCGAGCACGTCGCCGACCGGCATCCGGGGGTCGAGGGAGGCCGCCGGGTCCTGGAAGACGATCTGGACGCGGGAGCGCAGCCGTCGGACGGCGGCCCGGTCGAGGGTGGCGGTGTCCTGGCCGAGGAGTTCGATCCGGCCGCCCTGCGGGGCGGCCAGCCGCAGGATCTCGTACAGGGTGGTGGACTTGCCGGAGCCGGACTCGCCGACCAGGCCGAGCGTCTCGCCCTGCCGGATGTCGAGGTCGACGCCGTCGACGGCGTGCACCTCGCCCGCCCGGCGGCGCAGCAGGCCGCCGCGGTGGCGGGGGAAGGTGCGGGTCAGGCCGCGGACGGTCAGGACGCTGTCGCGGGCGGCCCGCGGGCGCGGGACGGCGGCGGGCAGGGCCGGGACGGGGTAGACCTCGGCGGGGGCGGGCCGGGTCGCGGCGAGGTGGTCGGCGCGGACGCAGGCGGCGCGGTGCTCACCGGGGCCGGTGCCGGTGCCGGTGAGCGGGGGTTCGGCGGTGCGGCAGCGGTCCTCGGCGAGCGGGCAGCGGTCGGCGAACGCGCAGCCGGGGCGGGCGGGTTCACCGGCGGCGGGCGGGCGGCCGGGGATCGGGACGAGCGGGCCGCCGCGGCCGTCGGGCCGGGGGACGGCGCCGATCAGGCCGAGGGTGTAGGGGTGCCGGGGCGCGGCGAACAGCTCGTCGACGGGGGCGGTCTCGACGATCCGTCCGGCGTACATGACGGCGACCCGGTCGGCGCTGCCCGCGATCACCCCGAGGTCGTGGCTGACCAGGACGAGGGCGGCGCCGCTCTCCCGGCGGGCGGTGCGCAGCACGTCGAGGACCTGGGCCTGGATGGTGACGTCGAGCGCGGTGGTGGGTTCGTCGGCGAGCAGCACGTCGGGTTCGTTGGCCACCGCCATGGCGATCATGGCGCGTTGGCGCATGCCGCCGGAGAACTCGTGCGGGAAGGCGTCCAGGGCGCGGGCCGGGTCGGGGATGCCGACCAGGTCGAGGAGGTCGGCGGCGCGCTTGCGGGCGGCGGCGCGGCCGACGTCCTGGTGGATCCGGACGGCTTCGGCGATCTGGTCGCCGATCCGGTGGACGGGGGTGAAGGCGGACAGCGGGTCCTGGAAGACCATCGCGATGCGGCGGCCGCGGACGGCGGCGAGCTGCCGGGCGGGCAGGCCGAGCAGTTCGCGGCCGTCCAGCCGGACGGAGCCGCCGGTGCGGGCGGTGGCGGGCAGCAGGCCGAGGACGGCGAGCGCGGTGACGGACTTGCCGGAGCCGGACTCGCCGACCAGGCCGAGCGTCTCGCCGCGGTGCAGGTCGAGGTCGACGCCGCGGACCGCCGGGTGGCCGTCGAAGTCGACGGTGAGGCCGCGGACGGCGAGCAGCGGGGCGGTCGGCGGGGCGGACGGCTGAGTGGTCGGCGGGGTGGTCACGGGGTGCTCCGGCTGGCAGGGGTGGTGGAACGGCGGCGGCTTCCGCGCCGGGGGCGGTGGCGTCCGGCGGCGGCCGTCGGGTCGAGGGCGTCGCGCAGGCCGTCGCCGACCAGGTTGACGGCGAGCACGAACAGCACCAGCAGCCCGGCGGCGAAGTAGAACAGCCAGGGGAAGACGGGCGCGTCGGCGGCTCCGGCGGCCAGCAGGGTGCCGAGCGAGACGTCGGGCGGGCGGACGCCGAAGCCGAAGTAGGAGAGCGCGGCCTCGCTCATCACGGCGCCGCCGACGGTGACGGTGGCGTCGATGATCAGGAAGGAGGAGACGTTCGGCAGGACGTGCCGCCAGATGATCCGGAACGGTCCGACGCCCATGTACCGGGCGGCGGCGACGAATTCGCGCTCGCGCAGCGAGCGGGTCATCGAGCGGACCACCCGGGCGGTGACCATCCAGTTGAAGACGGCGAGCAGCAGCACGAAGGCGATCCAGCCGCTGCCGCGCAGTCGGGGCGAGAGCACCGCGATCACCAGGAAGGCCGGGAAGATCAGCAGCAGGTCGACCAGGAAGGTCAGCACCCGGTCGGTCCAGCCGCCGAAGTAGCCGGCGCAGGCGCCGACCAGCGAGGCCAGCCCGGTGGAGAGGACGGCCACCAGCAGCCCGATCACCAGCGACTTCTGCAGCCCGCGGACGGTCTGCGCGAACACGTCCTGCCCGAGCCCGTTGGTCCCGAACCAGTGTGCCCCGGACGGGGGTTGGCGTAGGTGGGCGTAGTCGGGCGCGGCGTAGTCCCAGGGCGTCAGGTACGGCCCGACGAAGGCCAGCAGGAACAGCAGCCCGAGCACGACCAGCCCCGCCAACGCCCCGCGCGAGGCGGCCAGCCGGGCGGCGGCCAACCGCAGCCGCCCCCGCGGTGCGACCGGTTCGTCGGTCAACTGCTGCGCGACAGCCGTGAGTTCCGCGCTCATGCGGTCACCGTCCCGAGAGGGAGCGCCGACTGCTCCGCAACGGAGGAAAGTTCGTGTCTCATGCGGCCCGCGCCCGGGGGTCGAGCGCGGCGTGCAGGGCGTCGGCGAGGAAGCCCGCGGCGAGGACCACCACGGCGGCGAAGAGGTTGACCGCGGCCACCGAGTTGACGTCCTGCTCGTTGACGGCCTGGATGAACCACTCGCCCATGCCGTGCCAGCCGAAGATGGTCTCGGTGAAGGCGGCGCCGGTGAACAGGCCGAGGAAGGCGTAGGCGAACATGGTGGTCATCGGGATGACCGCGGTGCGCAGGCCGTGCTTGAGCAGGGCGCGGCCGCGGGTGAGCCCCTTGGCCTCTGCGGTGCGCAGGTAGTCGGCGCCGAGCACGTCGAGCATGGTGGCGCGCTGGTAGCGGCTGTAGGTGGCGAGGCCGCCGAGGGCGAGCGAGAGGGTGGGCAGCAGCAGGTGCAGCGCCCAGTCGGCGAGGTGGGTGCCGATCCCGCCGGCCAGGTTGGGCGTCTCGTAGCCGGTGAACGGGATCACCTCGTGCCCGGCGGCGTTCTTGGCGGCGATGGCGCCGTTCTTGAGCAGCAGTGCGAGCAGGAAGACCGGGGTGGAGAGCAGCACGAAGGAGAGCACGGTCAGCGCCCGGTCGGAGAGCCGGTACTGGCGCACCGCGCTCCAGGCCCCGGCGGCGACGCCGAGCAGCATGCCGAGCAGGCTGCCGACCAGCAGCAGCCGCAGCGAGACCCAGATCCGGCGGCCGAACTCCTCGTTGACGGCGGTGCCGTGGATGGTGCGGCCGAGGTCGCCGTGCAGCAGGCCGTTCGCCCAGGTGCCGAAGCGTTCGACGACGGGGGTGCGGTCGTTGAGGTTGAGCGCGGTCAACTGCCGGTCGACGGCGGCGGCGGAGGGGCGGGGCTGCTTGGCCTCGAAGTAGGCGCGGGGGCCGAGCGCGGTGCCGGTGAGGGCGTACGAGAGGAACACCGCTGCGGTCAGCAGGGCGGCGTAGTAGCCGAGCCGCCCCGCGAGGTATCGCGTCACGGCCTGCCTCCGGTGTGGTTCGCACACCTGGGGAACATGGTCATTTGCCTTCGCTAGTACGGGTTTTGACGCACTTTCGCGCAGCAGTTGTACGCCACGCCGGGCGGTCCGTCCAGGGCCGCCGCACTGACGGGTCCGACCGGTCCGGCGAACCCGCTGGTCACAGCTGATCAGACGGGTACGGACGGGGTGTTGCGGCGGTGTTGCGCCGCGTTTCGTTTCGATCAGTTCTGCGCACGACCCCCTGGTGGGCCGACTGACGGGCTGTTACGTTCGGCCCGTCGGCACCGACTTGGCTGCCCACCATCAAGCGCCGCCACACCCGACGGCCCCCGACTCTTCGAAATCCGAGGACTCCCCCGATGCGCACATCGTCCGCGATCCGCCGCTCCGGCCGCACCGCCGCCGCGGCCCTCGCCGTCCTGCTCGCCGCGACCGCCTGCAGCTCGGCGGGGGGATCCGGCGACGTGGCCAAGACCGTGGCCCCCACCGTGGACGCCGAGGACAACAACCCGCAGCCGCCGGAGAACCTCAAGGACGGCGGCGAGCTGCGCCTCCCGCTCCAGCAGTGGATCACCCAGTGGAACCCGTACCAGGTCGACGGCAGGTACGGCGACGCGGTGGAGATCATGGGCTACACCGAGGCCAAGCTCTTCCGGGTCGACGCCAAGGGCGTCTTCCACCCCGACCCCTCGTACCTGGCCTCCGCCGAGGTCACCTCCACCTCGCCGCAGGTGGTGACGTACAAGCTCAACCCGAAGGCGGTCTGGTCGGACGGCACCCCGATCGGCTACCGCGACTTCGCGGCGGTCTGGAAGACCTCCAACGGCAAGGACCCGGCGTACAACATCGCCGACCCCTCCGGCTACGAGCAGATCTCCGCCGTCGAGCAGGGCTCGGACCCGAGCGAGGTCAAGGTCACCTTCGCCGAGCCGTACGCCGACTGGCAGAACCTGTTCAACCCGCTGCTGCCCGCCGCCGGGCTCTCCACCCCGCAGGACTTCAACGAGGGCTGGGTGGAGAAGACCCCGCTCTTCGGCGGCCCGTTCGTGGTCTCGAACGCCGACAAGACCGCGCAGACCATCACCCTGACGCCCAACCCGCGCTGGTGGGGCCCGAAGCCCAAGCTGGACCGGATCACCTACCGGGTGCTGGACGCCGCCGCGATCACCCAGGCGTTCCTGAACAACGAGATCGACCTGGCCTCGGCGGGCAGCGCCGCCTCGTACGGCCAGCTCAAGGACGCCCCCGACGCGGCGATCCGCACCGGCACCCCCTGGGACGAGGTGCACATCTCCTTCGGCGGCAACGGCCCGCTCGCCGACCAGAAGGTCCGCCAGGCGCTCGGCCGGGCGCTGGACCGCGCCTCGCTGATCAAGATCGCCAACAAGGGCGTCCCGGTGGAGTTCAAGCCGCTGGACAACCACCTGTTCATGACCAACCAGAACGGCTACCGCAACAACTCCGGCGACTGGGCCTCCTACGACCCGGCCACCGCGAAGAAGTGGCTGGACGAGGCCGGGTGGAAGGACGCGGGCGGCACCCGCAGCAAGGACGGGCAGCCGCTGGAGCTGCACTACGTACTGAGCGACGGCTCCAACCAGGCGCAGACCGACCTGGCCACCGCCGCGCAGAACATGCTCCAGCAGGTCGGCGTCAAGCTGGTCGTCGACAAGGTGCCCAGCAAGGAGTACTTCACCAAGTACGTCAACCAGGGGAAGTTCGACCTGGCCAGCTGGCGCAACACCGACTCCTTCCCGCTCTCCCAGACGGTGGCGATCTACCGCGCCCCGCAGGGCGACAACGTGTTCGGCAACTACTCGAAGCTCAGCACCCCCGAGATCGACACCCTGCTGCGCAAGGCCGCCGCCACCCTCGACCCGGCACAGGCCGCCGAGCTGTACAACCAGGCCGACGCGAAGATCTGGGAGCTCGGCCACACCCTGGAGCTCTACCAGCGCCCCAGCATCGTCGCCGTCCGCAAGGGCCTGGCCAACTACGGGGCGGGCAGCCTCGCCAGCACCGTGATCACCTCGGTCGGCTGGCAGAAGTGACCGCCCGGGCCGGTGCCGTCCGCCCCGGGCGGCACCGGCTCAGTGGTGCTTGAACTCCTCCAGGGCCTCGAACACCGTCCGCCGCATCGCCTCGCCGCCGACGTGCCCGGAGTCGTCGAAGACGTGCAGCCGGGCGTCCGGCCACGCCTTCGCCAGCTCCCAGGCGGTCTGCACCGGGGAGCCCATGTCGTAGCGGCCGTGCACCAGCACGCCCGGGATTCCCGCCAACCTGTGGGCGCCGCGCAGCAGTTGGTCCTCCGCCAGCCAGGCGCCGTGGCTGAAGAAGTGCGCGCAGATCCGGACGAAGGCGATCCGGTCGTCCGCCTCCCGGGCGCTGTACATGCCGGGGACGCCGTTCGGCTCGTCCGAGATCACCGCGTCCTCCCAGGCCAGCCAGGCGTCGGCGGCGGCCGCCCGCACCGCCCGGTCCGGGTGCTCCATCCGGCGCGCGTAGGCGGCCAGCAGGGCGTACACGTCGCCGTCCCAGACGTGTTCGGGGACGGCGGCCCGGAAGCGGTCCCAGGCCTCGGGCTTGAAGGCCGACACCCGGTGGTAGAGCCAGTCGGTCTCGGCCCGGCGGGTGGTGGTGACCGCCTGGAGGACGATCTCGCTGACCCGCTCCGGGTGCTGCTGCGCGTACGCCAGGATCAGCGTGGAGCCCCAGGAGGCGCCGTCCAGCAGCCAGCGCTCGATGCCCAGGTGCTCGCGCAGCCGCTCCATGTCGTCGACCAGGTGCCGGGTGGTGTTCAGCGCCAGGTCCGCGGCCGGGTCGCTCGCGTGCGGGGTGCTGCGCCCGCAGTTGCGCTGGTCGTAGCGGACCACCCGGTAGCGCGCCGGGTCCCACGCCCGGGTCGGCCGGTCCGGCGTCCCCGCGCCGGGGCCGCCGTGCACGTACAGGGCAGGCTTGCCGTCGGGGTTGCCGAGTTGCTCGTAGTAGACGCGGTTGCCGTCGCCGGTGTCCAGGAATCCGCGGTCGTAGGGGACGGTCGGCGGGTGCAGGAGGTCGTCCAGGGGGGTCGCAGGCATGACGGACGATCCTAATCGCCCCGTTCCAGACGGCAACTGATTAACCGCCAGCGCCTCGAGGGCCTCAGGCGGCGCCCGACGGCACCTCCGCCGCCGCCCAGCGGAAGCCGTCCAGGTCGGTGAACGCCTCCGTCCCCGCGGCGTTGACCGTGAGCCGGTGCGAGCCGCCGCCCTCGGGGGCCACTCCCAGGTCCTTGGCCAGCGCCTTGCGGCGGTAGAGCGCGAGTTTGACCCGGCCCTCCCCCGCCGCGAACTCGGCGTACACCCGGCCGAAGCCCTTGGCCACGGTGAAGCCCCGCTCGACGTAGTAGCGCTTGGTCGCCGCGAAGTCCGCCACCCCGATCAGCAGCACGACCTCCGCGACGCGGCGGGTGGCCGGTCCGGTGCTCTTCTTCGCCGAGGTCGCCAGCTTCCAGATCGCCCCGTCCGGGGCCTGCACCACCGCGCCGTAGCCCCACAGCGACTTGGCGGCGGGCTTGAGCACCGTCGCCCCGGCGGCCACCGCCGAGGCGGTGAAGCTGTCCACGTCCGCGGGCTCGGGCACGGTCAGGGCGAGCGTGAACCCGCGGAACCCCTCGGTGGGTTCGGTCGCGGCCCGCAACCGCAGCAGGCCCTCGTCGAGGCCGAACGCGTCGGCGTAGAAACGTGCGGCGGCCTCGGGGTCGGCCGCGTCCAGGGTGATGCTCTCGATGTCTGCCATGCCCACCACGCTAGGCTCCACCGCCCGCCCGGGGCTTCTCGATTCCTGACCGGTGCCCCGCGGGCCCCTGCCGGTACGCCCGGGCGCCGGGCGCGCGCTCAGCGCCACCGGGCCAGGACGCGGGCGCGGCAGGACGCGCAGGCGTGCACGCCACGGGGGCCGTAGCGGTTGATCGGGGCGCCGCAGCCCGCGCAGGGGCCGACGTGGGCGACGTGGCAGTCGAGCGCGGCGGCAGCCCGGTGGCGCTGTTCGGGGGTGACGACCAGGCCGCGGCGGCTCTGGCGGGGGACGGTGAGCAGCCGTTCCGGGACGCTGTCGCGGGTGTGCAGGGTGACCGCGTCGGCGTGGCCGTCCCGCGGCCGGGCGCGGTGGCGGGTGCGGGGGCGCGGGTCGTCGAAGGCGAAGTCCTCCTCGCCGTAGCGGCAGACCCGGTCCAACTCCTCACCGGGGTGGCTGACGCCCGCGTCCGGGGCGGGGGCGGCGGGCGCGGGCCGGTCCTCCTCGGCGAAGGTCTCCCGCCAGCGGTCCCGGTCGGCGACCGGGACCCACATCCGGGCGACGGCGGAGGCGTCGGTCTGCAACGGCACCCGCATCGGGACGAGTTCCCCGGCCGCGCTGGCCCCGACCAGTTCGTCCACGTCGGTGGGCGGCCTGCTCGGCAGGCACAGCGCGGGCAGGTACCAGCCGGTGTGCAGCCGCCCGCACCACGATCCGTTCAGCGGGCAGGCGCGGGCGCTGCCGCGCAGGCACTTCCACTGCTGCAGGTGCCGCACGCCCGCGCGCACCGCCATCGGCGCGCGGGAGGCGATCCGCTGCCACGGCAGGTCGTCGACCCGGGCCCACGGCGCCCGGTCGACCGGCGCGGCCCGCTCGTCGCAGGTCACCCAGAGCGGCACGATGCCGTGCTCGGCGGCGGCCCGCGAACGGCGGCGCACCGTCTCGGCGGTGACCGGCGCGTACGGGCCGGTCCAGCCGATCCGCAGCCCGCCCGGCCCGGTGACCAGCACGTCGCTGCGGGCCCGGCCGCCGGTGCGGGCGCCGACCTCGTACCGGCAGCCGTGCCGGTCGGCGGCACGGGCGATCCGCTCCTGCAGGGCCTTGCGCCGGTCGCCCTCCACGGTCGGCGGGCGGGCAGGTGCGCGGCGACCCAGGTGGTGCGGGTACCGACGGTGACCCGCCGGACGTGCATCCACGGGGAGCGTTCCCCGCCCTGTTCCTCCGCCCCGCAGCGGCCCTCGCGGTGGTGCTGGAGGCACTGCAGGAGGTGGCGGTCCCGCCGCTCGACCGGCGCGGTGATCTCGGCGAGCAGGCCGGGGCGGTCGGGGTGGCCCAGGTCGGGCCGGGTGAGGTTGATCTCGATGCCGTACACGGTGTGGAACACGCCGTTCGCCATGACCCGAGATTAGGGCGCTTTTCCCCGATTCCGACCCGGAATCGGGAAACGCCGTCCACCGGTCAATTGAACGGCTTTCCCAAACCTCGGCAATGCGGCGAGATCGCGCCGTTCTCGGACCGTTCCGTTTTCCGGGAAGGCGCTTTCCGGGCCGCATTCAGTCGCGGACGCCGACCGTGCGGCCCGCGGCGTGGAACAGGGCCATCGGCAGCACGCCGACGGCCAGCCCCAGCAGCGCCCCGCCGGGGTGCCGCACCGGGTGCGCGCCCAGCAGGCAGAGCCCGGCGAGCGCCAGCCCCGCCCAGCCGGCCAGCACGTTGGCCAGCGGGGAGGTCCCGAAGACCGTCGGGAACCGCTCCGCCGCGATGCCCTTGGTGAAGTGGGGGTACGCGTTCGCGGCCAGCAACCCGGCCAGGAACGCGAGCAGTACGGCCTGCCACATGTGTCGGTCTCCGCCCCTCCGCAGTGCGACCCGCCGGACCGGCCGGTGCGCCGGACTCTCGAGCCCTAGAATCGGAGTCGTGACTCCGATTCGACGATACGGACTGGCCACTCCGTTTTCAAGGGGCGGTCGATGACCGCCGACCGCCCCCTGCGCGCCGACGCGCAGCGCAACCGCGCGCGGGTCCTGGCCGCGGCCGAACAGGTCTTCGCCGAACGGGGCACCGCCACTTCGACCGAGGAGGTCGCCCGCGCGGCGGGCGTCGGGGTCGGCACCGTCTTCCGGCACTTCCCGACCAAGGAAGCGCTGCTGCGGGCCCTCGTCCTGGCGCGCCTCGCCCGGATCGCCGCCGAGGCCCGCGCGCACGCCGCCGCGCCGGACCCCGGGGCGGCCTTCTTCGACTTCTTCGCCGCCACCGTCCGCAGCTCGGCGAGCAAACTCGAACTCGTGGACGCACTGGCCGAGTTGGGCGTCCACCCGAACGAGAGCGTCGCCCCGGTCGCCGCCGAGCTGACCGAGGCCGTGGCCGCCCTGCTGCAGCGGGCGCAGCAGGCGGCGGCGGTGCGCGCGGACGTCGGGGTCGGCGATGTCGTCGCCCTGCTCGCCGGTGCCTCCCAGGCCCGTCGCCACACCCCCGGCGACCGCCCGCTGACCGTCGTCCTCGACGGGCTGCGCGCCCCGGGCGCCCCGTAGCGACCGCCGCGCGCTCCCGCGCGGGAGGGAAGCGTCAGGCCTGCCCCAGCGCGGCGCGCAGCCGTCCGCGGGTGGCGGCGGCGGCCTCCCGGGTGACGGGGTCGTCGCTGTCGAGGGCGTCGCCGAGCAGCAGGTCGGCGGCGGCGACCACTGCCGCGGGCAGCACGACCTCGCGCAGGCCGAGCAGTTGGGCGGCGGCCTGGTGCCCCAGCGACGCCTGCGGTCCCTGCGGTGCCTGCTGTCCCTGCGGCGCTTGGCGTCCCTGCGGCGCCTGGTGTCCGAGCGAGGGCGGTCCGGCGGGTCGGCCGTGCGGGTCGGCCGGGTCGGGGACGCGCGGGGGTGCCGCTGCCGGGTGGCCGCCCTGCGGGCGGCGCGGTTCGTTGATCACGGGCATGTTCCGTCCAACGGGTCACGGCCCGCGACGGTTACGCGGGCGGGCTGGTCGGGTGGTCGGGCCGGGTGGTCGGGCCGGTGGCCGGTCGGAGGCCGGTCCGCTGCTCAGGAGGCGTGCAGGCCCCGGACGGCGGCGGGTGCGGGCCCGCCGAGCGCGGGGCGTTCGGGGCGCGGGGCGAGCGTGCGGACGGCGGCGGGCGGCCGGGCGGAACCGGCGGTGTGCGCGGCCCGGATCCACCGGGCCAGCACGTGGGCGAACTCCGGTCCGATCGCGGCGGCGTGCTGCAACTGGTCCAGGTCCCCGGGCCGGAGCGGCACCCCGGCTTCCGAGAGGGCGGCCAGCAGGGGTTGCAGCAGCGTCCACTGGAGGCGGACCACGGGCAGCGGGCTGGTATGCGCAGGCTCTGTCACGCCCGGTCCAACTCCCCGCCCCCACCGGGGTCACGGCCCGTCCGCCCGGTTCCACCACAGGGTGCAACGGCGGCCCCGCGGACGCGGCCGTCAGCCCGGCCGCGGGGCCGTCAGCCCAGGTGCAGGGCGGCCAACCGGTGCAGCGCCAGCGCGCCCAGCAGGGCGGCCCCGGCGGCGAGCAGGGCGGCCGCGAGCGGGTACGGGCCGCCCGCCCCGGCCCACAGCGCCCCGGCGGCCGTCAGGGCGGCGAGCAGGGCGACGGCCAGGGCGAGCGGGCGCGGACGGTGGGCGAGCCGGACGGCCCGCCCGGGCGGGCGGCCGAGCCGCCGGTCCAGCCGGGGGTCGGCCCGGCGCAGCTGGCGCTCGATCTCCGCGAGCAGGACGCGTTCCCGGGCGGTCAGTCGGGTGTCCATCGGGTCTGCCACCTCTCGGGGCGGGGTTACGGGGTGCGGGTGCGGGTGCGGCCGGCCGGGCGTCAGCCGGGCAGTGCGCTCCGCCGGGTGGTGGGCGCGGCGGGCCGGGCCCACCGCGTGTACCCCTCCCTGCGGAAAGCTTTCGCCGCCGGGCCGGGCGGCGTCCGCTCGCAGCGCTGGTGCAGCGTTTCGGGGCACGGGCCGTCCCCATCCGCCCCGGCCGCGGCTCCGAATCCCGGTCGTCGTGCGGTGAACGAGGAGGAGGTCCAGGTGATCGAGGTGGTGCGGGAGATGCGGACGGCCCGCCCGGCGGGCGAGGTGCTGGCGTACCTGGCGGACTTCGCGCACGCCGCGGAGTGGGACCCGGGCACCGCGGAGTGCGTCCCGCTGGGGTCGGGCCCGCCGGTGCCGGGGGCGCGGTGGCGGAACGTGTCGGTGTTCCGGGGGCGGCGCACCGAGCTGGTGTACGAGCTGGTGGCCCGGGAGTCGGACCGGCTGGTGTTCGTCGGGCGCAACGGGACGGTCACGGCCACCGACGAGATCGTGGTGGACCCGTCCCCGGAGGGGTCCGGGGCGGTGGTCCGCTACCGGGCCCGGCTGCGCTTCCACGGGGTGGCGCGGTTGGCGGAGCCGTTCCTGCGGCGGGAGTTCGGGCGGTTGGCCGACGCGGTGGAGCAGCGGCTGCCCGCGGTGCTGGACCGGCCCTGACCGTCGGCGGGCCGGGCTCCCCCGTTCGGAGCAATCCGCGCGGACGGCGGCTCCGAATGCCGGGCACGAGGGTCGCCGAGGGCGGCCCGGGAGCAGCGGGGAGGACCCACGTGACGACACTCGGCACCGTTTCCACCGGAGGCGCCGTCCCTCCGCCGCCGCGCCGCCCGTCGGGGGTGCGGCGGGTGGCCGTGGTGGGCGCCGGGGTGGCGGGGTTGAGCGCGGCGTACGCGTTGGCGCGGGCCGGGGTGACGGTGGAGCTGTTCGAGGCGGAGGGGCGCCTCGGCGGGCACGCGCACACCCAGCGGACCACGGCGGCGGACGGCCGGGAGCTGGCGCTGGACACCGGCTTCCTGGTGCACAACACCCGAACGTACCCGGAACTGGTGCGCCTGTTCGGTGAGTTGGGGGTGCGCACCCAGGACAGCGACATGAGCATGTCGGTGCGCTGCGAGGGCTGCGGGCTGGAGTACGCGGGCGCGCGCGGCCCGGCGGGGCTGCTGGCGACGCCGGGCGCGCTGCTCCGCGGCCGGTACCTGCGGATGCTCGGCGAGGTGCCGCGCTTCCACCGGCTGGCGCGCGCCCTGCTGGCCGATCCGGGGCCGGGCGACCCGAGCCTGCGCGAGTTCCTGGAGCGGCACGGCTTCTCGCCGTACTTCGTGGCGCACTTCATGACGCCGGTGGTGTCCGCGGTCTGGTCCTGCGCGCCCGACCTCGCGGGGGACTACCCGGCCCGCTACCTGTTCGCGTTCCTGGCCAACCACGGCCTGCTGAGCGTCACCGGATCGCCGACCTGGCGCACCGTGGTCGGCGGCTCGGCCGCGTACGTGGCGCGGATCGCGGAGCAGGTCACCGCCCGGTCCGGCACCGTGCACCACGCGGCGCCGGTGCGCGCGGTGCGCCGCCACCCGGACGGCGTCACGGTCACCACCGAGGACGGGCGCTGGACCAGGGCGGACGCCGTGGTGGTGGCCACCCACGCCGACCAGGCGCTGCGGCTGCTGGCCGACCCGACCCGGGCCGAGCGGGAGGTGCTGGGCGCGTTCGGGTACGCGCGCAACCCGACGGTGCTGCACCGGGACGCCTCGGTGCTGCCGCGGGCGGCCTGGGCGCAGGCCTCCTGGAACTACCGGATGCCGGGCTGCGACGCCCCGTCCGACCGGGTCCGGGTCAGCTACCACCTCAACCGGCTGCTGCGGCTGGGCGGTTCGGAGGACTACCTGGTGACGCTGAACGAGGACGAGCGCTCCCCCGTCCCCGAGGAGCTGGTGGTCTCGCGCACCGTCTACGAGCACCCGGTGTACACCGCCCGCACGGTCGCCGCGCAGCGGCGGCTGCCCGAACTGGCCACCGGCCGCACCGCGTTCGCGGGCGCCTACCACGGCTGGGGGTTCCACGAGGACGGCTGCCGCTCCGGCCTGGCCGCCGCCGACCGGCTGCTCGCGACGGTCGCCCCGTGAGCCCGACCGCCCCCTCCCGCGCGCCGCTGCCCGGCCCGTGGGGCGCGCTGCTGTACGAGGCCCGCACCACGCACGTCCGCGCCGAGCCCCGCCGGGTGTTCCGCCACCGCTTCCCGCTCTGGCTGGTCGACCTCGACGCGCTGCCGCGACTCCCGTGGCCGCTGCGCCCGTTGGCCCGCTTCCTGCCCCGCGACCACGCCCTGCACCCCGGCTCCCCCACCCTCCGCGCCGACCTGGAGCGCGACCTCGCCGCGCACGGCCTGCAGCTGGGCGGCGGCCGGGTGCTGATGCTGGCCCAGGCCCGCTCGCTCGGGCACGTGTTCAACCCGCTCACGGTGTACTGGTGCCGGGACGCGGCGGGCGCGCCGCTGTGCACCGTCGCCGAGGTCCACAACACCTACGGCGGGCGGCACCGCTACCTGCTGCGCCCGGACGCCGCCGGGCTGGCCGGGGTCGCGAAGGACTTCTACGTCTCGCCGTTCCTGCCGCCCGACGGCCGCTACCACCTGCTGCTGCCCGAGCCCGCCCCGGACGGCGCCCGCCTGCACCTGTCGGTCCGCCTGGAGCTGCCCGGCGGCCCGGCCCTGACCGCCACCGTCTCCGGCACCGGCCGCCCCGCGGGCCCGGCCGCCCTGCTGCGCAGCGCCCTGCGGTACCCGCTGGCGACCTTCGCCGTCAGCCTGCGGATCCGCGCCCAGGGCGTGCGGCTGTGGCTGCGCGGCCTGCCCGTCCACCCCCGTCCGTCCGCCGAACGGGCGGCCCGCCCGTGACCACCGAACCGCTCCGGAGAGGCCCCGCCCCGATGACCACCGCCCCCACCACCGCCACCCCGTTCCTGTCCCCCGCCGTCGATCCGCTGCGCTGGCCGGACGTCGCCCGGGTGCCGCACGCCCCCGTGCGGGCCGCGGCGGCCGGGTGGCTGCTGCGCCGGGCGGCGGCCCGCCGCGGACTGCGGGTCGAACTGCCGGGCGGGCGGCTGCTGCGGCCCGCGCCGCCGGGGGCGCCGGTGCTGCGGCTGCACCGGCCGGAGGCGTTCGCGCACCGGCTCGGCACGGGCGGCCTGATCGGCTTCGGCGAGTCCTACCAGGCGGGCGACTGGGACAGCCCGGACCTCGTCCGCCTGCTGACCGCGCTGGCCGCCGACCCGGAGACCCTGGTGCCGCCCGGCACGGCGGCGCTGCGGCGGCTGTACCTGCGGCGGACCCCGACCGAGGAGCTGTCCACCACGGCCAACGCCCGGCGCAACGTCCACCGGCACTACGACCTGTCGAACGAGCTGTTCGCGCTGTTCCTGGACCCGACCATGTCGTACTCCTCGGCGGTGTTCTCCGCGCCCTCCCCCGCCACCCGCTGGAGCGACCTGGTGCCCGCCCAGCACCGCAAGATCGACCGGCTGCTCGACCTGGCCCGGGTCGGCCCCGGCACCCGGCTGCTGGAGATCGGCACCGGCTGGGGCGAACTCGCCCTGCGCGCCGCGGCCCGCGGCGCCGAGGTGGTCACCGTGACGCTCTCCGCCGAGCAGCTCGCCCTGGCCCGCCGCCGGATCGACGGGGCCGGGCAGTCGGCCCGGGTCGACGTCCGGCTGTGCGACTACCGGGACGTGCGGGGCGAGTTCGACGCGATCGTCAGCGTGGAGATGATCGAGGCCGTCGGACGCCCGTTCTGGCCCGCGTACTTCACCGCCCTGGACGGGCTGCTCGCCCCCGGCGGCCGGGTCGCCCTGCAGGCCATCACCATGCCGCACGCCCGGATGCTGGCCAGCAGCGGCACGTACACCTGGATCCTCAAGTACGTGTTCCCGGGCGGGCAGATCCCCTCGCTGCGGGCGATCGCCGACACCGCCGCCGCGCACACCCGGCTGCGGGTGGTCGGCGCGGACGCGTACGGGCCGCACTACGCGGAGACGCTGCGGCTGTGGCGGGAGCGGTTCACGGAGCGCGCGGAGCAGGTCGCGGAGCTGGGCTTCGACGCGGTGTTCCGGCGGATGTGGGAGCTGTACCTGGCGTACTCGGAGGCCGGGTTCCGCTCCGGCTACCTGGACGTCCACCAGGTGCTGCTGAGCCGGGACGGCCTGCGGTGAACGCCGCCGCGTTCGCCACCGGCGCGGCCGCCTCCGCCGCCGCGGTGCTGGCCGTGATGCTGGCCGCCTTCGCGGTCGGGCTACGCACCGGCCGCCACCGCGGCGTGGACGTCGCCTGGGGCCTGGCCTTCGCCGCCGCCGCGCTGACCGGCTGCGCGCTGTCCGCCGGGTACGGCGACGGGGGCCGCCGGGCGCTGGCCACCGCCCTGGTGACGGTCTGGGGCCTGCGCCTGGCCGCCCACCTGTGGTGGCGGGCCCGCGGCCTGCCCGAGGACCCGCGCTACGCCCGGATGCTCGCCAGGGCCCCGGCCGGGGCGCCGCGCACCCGGTATGCGCTACGGATCGTCTACCTGCTGCAGGCCGCCCTGGTCTGGTTCGTGGCCCTGCCCGTCCTGGCCGCCCAGTACCTGCCCGACCCGCCCGGACCGACCGCCTGGGCGGGCACCGCGCTCTGGGCGGTCGGCCTGTTCTTCGAGGCCGTCGGCGACGCCCAGCTCGCCCGCTTCAAGGCCGACCCAGCCCACCGCGGCCGGGTCATGGACCGCGGCCTGTGGCGGTACACCCGCCACCCCAACTACTTCGGCGACGCCTGCGTCTGGTGGGGCCTGTTCCTGCTGGTCGCCGACCACCCGGTCGGCTGGGCGTTCGTCGGCAGCCCGCTGCTGATGACCTGGCTGCTCGCCTTCGGCAGCGGCAAACCGATGCTGGAACGCCACCTCGCCACCACCGACCGCCCGGGCTGGGCGGAGTACACCGCCCGCACCAGCCCGTTCCTCCCCCTTCCGCCCCGCAGCCCCCGCAGCCGCTGAACGCCCGCCGCCCCGCCCCGCACCGGTGATCGGCCCCTCGGCGGTCGCCGCCCGGGAGCGCCCCTTCGGGCCCGGGTCGGGCTGGACTGAGGGCCGGGCTGCCGACGAACGGACCCGAGCAGCCACGCCCCCGCGGCACGCAGCGCGACGTCCGAGGGCCGTCCCGGGCGGCCGGGCGGCCTCCGGGTCGGTGGGGGCCGGTCGGGAGCACCGGCCGTTCCCCGGGCTCCGGGCGGAGGCCCGCAGCTGTACCGGCAGGACGGCGGGGCCGGGGCCGGTCAGGGTCACCGACCGGCCCCGGCCCCCTCCTCAGCCGAACGGCAGCAAGAGCACCGGCGCCCCGCTCGGGTGCGCGGAGCCGCCCGCCGGTTCGAGCGTGACGCCGACGCCCGCCGCGCCGTCGAGGGCGCCGCTGAGCAGTAGGGTGCCGCTGCCGGTGGGGAGCAGACCGGCCGGGCGCATGGTGCCCGCGTCGTCGTACCAGAGCTGGTAGGCGCGTCCGGGACCGGGGGCGGGGAGGCCGGTGGCGAGGAAACCGGCCTGGCCGCGGGCGGCGGACCAGACGACGGTGCCGGTGCCGCCCCCGGTGGCGGCGGCGGTCGCGGTACGGGCGTCGGGCGCGGTGAGCAGGGCGGCGACGGTCTCCTGCTGGCGGGCGAGGGCGGCGGCCCGGTCGCGGGCCCGCCCGGCCTCCCGGTGCTGCTGGACGGCGACCGCGCCCGCGCCGAGGGCCAGCGCGAGGCAGGCCGCGAGGGCGAACCGCGGTGCGCGGCGGGCGGGTCGGACGCGGGGCGGGGCCGTCCGGGCGAGCTGCGGGGCCTCCTGGCGGACGCCGGGCAGCGCGGCCAGCACCCGGGCCTTCAGCTCCGGCGGCGGGGCGACCGTCTCGGCCGCCCCGAGCCGGGCCAGGGTGGCGGCGAACTCCGCCGTCTCCTGCGCGCAGGACGGGCAGTGGCCGAGGTGGTGTTCGAAGGCATCGCGTTCCTCCGGGTCGAGGGCGTGCGCGGCGTACGCGCCGGTCAGGGTGTGCGGGTCGAGGGTGTTCACGCGTTCACTCCCAGGCAGTCGCGCATCCGGATCAGGGCGTCGCGCATCCGGGTCTTGACGGTGCCGAGCGGCGCGCCGAGCACCTGGGCGACCTCGGGGTAGCTGTAGCCGCGGTAGTACGCGAGGGTCAGCGACTCGCGCTGGAGCTCCGTCAGCGTCCGCAGGCACCGCCGCACCTGTTCCCGCTCCAACCGGCCCTCGACCTGTTCGGCGACCTCGTCGTACGGGCTGCCGCCGTGCGAGGCGGCCGCGGCCCGCCGGTCGCGGTCGGCGGCGGCCTGCGCGGAGCGGACCCGGTCGACGGCCCGCCGGTGCGCGATGGTCAGCACCCAGGGCAGCACCTCGCCGCGCTCGGCCCGGTAGCGGGCCGCGGTGCGCCACACCTCCAGCAGCACCTCCTGCGCGACCTCCTCGGACTGCGCGGCGTCCCGCACCACCCGCCGCACCAGCCCGAGCACCGGCCCGGCGACGGCGTCGTACAGCGCGGCGAACGCCTCCTGGTCGCCGCGCACCACCCGCGACAGCAGCTCTCCCAGGTCGGGCCCGGGCCGCCGCGGCGGGGCCAGCGACACCACCCGGCTCATCCCACCACCGCGCAACGGACGTTCCCGCACTCCACCACCGGCACCGGGGCCTCCCCTACGGCGGCCGGAACCCCCGGCCGCGGCGAATCGACAACACGTCTCCGCCCCTCTTCGTCACGGCCGCCCGTCCGGATTGCCCCGTCCCCGCACCACTTCCACCGCGGCCGGGCCACCACGGCAGCGTCGTCACCGCCCGGCTAGGGTCGTCCCGGGCCGTGTTCAGCTGCGGACGGTGCTCGCCCGAGGAATCGCCGCAGGGCCGGGGAGGGGTGCTGCATGTTCGCCGGGGGAACCGCGCGGTTGCTGGTCACGAACGACGGTGAAGCGCCGCTGGAGCTGACCGTCGAACCCTGGGCGGAGACGTACCGGATCCAGCGGCAGCAGACCTGCGTCGTTGTCACCCACTCCCCCGCGGCGGACGGTTCCTGGTCCGGGACGCAGCGCGGGGACGAACCCTTCCAGGTGGTGCATCGCCCGGATTCGGTCACGGTGTGGGCCAACGGCCACTGCTTCCACCTCGCCGACCCGGCGGGTCGCCCAATCGACGCGGCCGACCGGCAGTGCCCGGCCCGGGGTGCGACCCCCTGAAGCGCGCCGAAGTCGCCGGTGGGTCGTCAGGAGGCTTCCAGGACGCGGGTGATCAGGCCCTCCACGTCCAGGTGCTCGCCCTCGCGGCCGGCCGGGACGAGGGAGTAGCACTCGACCAGGAAGCCGGTGACGATCTCGGCCGGGATGCTGACCACCGCTTCGCCGGTGCCGCCGTGCAGGGTGACCAGCACCTCGCCCACGGCGCCGGGACGGACGGTGACGTCACCGTGCCCGGCGGGGGCGAGGCGTCCCTCGTTGAGCAGGTCGCGGCCGAACACCCACTCCACGGCGTCGATCCGGCCCACCGGAGGGAAGGCCAGCCGGACGGCGTACGGCAGCGAGGTGTCGAAGTGCAGCCCGGCCTCCACCGCCAGGTCCGGGTGCGGGCTGTGCGGGAGCGTGACGGTGGTGGACCAGCAGGTGGCGACGGCCATGCGGGCGGCTTCCTTCCAGACGGCGGCGGCGACGGTGCCGAAAGGTGACGGCAGGACCCCGACTACCCGCCGGGCCCGGAGATCCGCACATCGACGCAGAACCTTCACCGATGCCCTGCGCTCACCACACGAACGGCCCAGTCCGCTGACGGTGGGATGTGCTGGAGTGGGGCCGTCGATCATGACGGAGGAGAGGACCGACGTGGGCATGGACCGGACGCAGTGGCGGGAGTTCCTGGAGCTGTGGAGCACCGAGTGGATCACGGCCGAGCAGGCCGACCCCCGGGCGGCCCCGCTCGACCCCGAGGTGCTCCGGGACGGCTGGCTCGGCTTCTCCCCCGCCACCGAGGCGGAGGTCGCCGCCGCCGAGGCCCGCCTCGGCCGCCCGCTGCCGCCCTCGCTGCGCGAGTTCCTGCTGGTCAGCAACGGCTGGCGGGACGCCGGGCCGTTCATCCAACGGCTGGCCGGCACCGCCGAGTTGGACTGGCTGCGGGACACCCCGGAGCGCCACTGGATCGACATCTGGGAAGAACTGGCCGGCCTGACCGAGGAGGAGAACGAAGAGGCGGACGACCAGGACGACGAGGACGAAGAAGAAGACGAAGAAGAGGACGAGGACGAGTACGACGAGGTCGCGGTCGCCGAGGCCCGGATCCTGGCCCGTTCGCTGCGGCTGTCCCTGGCCGGCGACGCCGCGGTGATGCTGCTCGACCCGGAGGACGTGGACGCGGACGGCGAGTGGGCGGGCTACTGGCTGGCGTCCTGGTCCGGCAGCGGGCCGCAGCGCCACGCGTCCTTCACCGCGCTGATGCGCGCCCAGTGGCGCACCGTGCACGCGCTCCACCGGCCCGCCGGGCCGACCCGGGACCACTGGGACGCCGAGGTGGAGCGCGCCCGCCGGGCGGCGCTCGCGGGCGAACTCGACCTCGCGCTGGACCTGCTGGGGCAGGCCGAGGGGTTCGGTCGCCCGCGGGCCCGACTGCTGCTGCTGCAGTTGCGGCTGCTGCTGGACGGTTGGCGGACCGGGAAGCGCGGCCTCCCCTGGAGCCTGCGGGACGCGGAGCCGTTCCTGGCCGAACCGCTGCTGACCGAGGGCTTCCTGCCGCTGCTGGTCCGGCTGGTCCGGGAGGCGGAGGAGCACGAGCCGTACACCCTGGACAAGCTCCGCGCGAACGGCCCGCAGCCGCTGCGCACGGCGCTCGCCGAGTACGAGGCGATGACCGAGCCCGGTTTCCGGTTCCGCTACGGGCCACCGGAGTTCGACGCGGCCGTGCACGCGGTGCTGGACGGGCTCGCCGCGCACCTGGACGAGCAGCGGGCGGCCGCCGAACAGCGGGCGGCAGCCGAGCGGGCGGCCCGGCCGAGCGGGGGGTTCACCATCAGGGTGACGTCCGCGCCCATCGACCCGGCCGCGGCCGAACTGCTGGCGGCCCGGCTGGCCGACGGGCCGCGCACCGAGCCGCCGGTCGGGTACGAGCCCTTCCCGGTGGAGCCCGTCCCCCACCCCGGCCGTCCCCGGCCGGAGTTCGCACCGGAGGCCGCCGAGCGGGCCTGGTCCGACCTGCTGGCGGCGCTGCCGCTGTGGCGCCCGGCGGGCCCGGACCACCTGGCGCCGGTCTCGCTGCTGGCCGATCCGCTGCTGGGCGAGCTGATCACCCCCGAGCGGGCCCGGGCGCTGCTCTCCCTCCCGCGCGGCTGACCGCCCCGCCCGACCACCGCCCCGCCGTGGACCCCGCCGCAGGCAGCGCGCGTGCCACCGCACCTCACGGGCGACTTCGCACCTGAAAGCGCGTAAGTTCGCTGCTGGGCGGCGTCCAGTACCGGGCGCCGCCGTTGGTCGAGCGAGAACGGGTACGAAGATGGCTCAGGTTGTCCGGGGTGTGATCGCGCGTGCGAAGGGGGCGCCGGTGGAGGTGGTGCCCGTCGTGGTGCCGGATCCGGGGCCGGGTGAGGCGGTGGTGCGGGTGCAGGCGTGCGGGGTGTGCCACACGGACCTGCACTACCGGGAGGGCGGGATCAACGACGAGTTCCCGTTCCTGCTGGGGCACGAGGCGGCGGGCGTGGTGGAGTCGGTCGGCGCGGGCGTGTCGGACCTCTCCCCGGGCGACTTCGTGATCCTCAACTGGCGTGCGGTGTGCGGAAGTTGTCGGGCCTGCAAGCGCGGCCGGCCGTGGTACTGCTTCGCCACCCACAACGCGGGGCAGAAGATGACGCTGGAGGACGGCACCGAGCTGTCCCCGGCGCTGGGCATCGGCGCCTTCGCGGAGAAGACGCTGGTCGCGGCGGGCCAGTGCACCAAGGTCGACCCGGCGGCGTCCCCGGCGGCGGCGGGTCTGCTGGGCTGCGGGGTGATGGCCGGTCTGGGTGCGGCGATCAACACCGGCCAGGTGGGCCGGGGCGACAGCGTCGCGGTGATCGGCTGCGGCGGCGTGGGCAACGCGGCGGTGGTGGGCTCCCGGCTGGCCGGGGCGGGCACGATCATCGCGGTGGACGTGGACGACCGCAAGCTCGCCACCGCCCAGCGCCTGGGCGCGACCCACACCGTCAACTCCCGCGCGGTGGACGCGGTGGAGACGATCCGCAGCCTGACCGGCGGCCACGGTGCCGACGTGGTGATCGACGCGGTCGGCCGCCCGGAGACGTACCGGCAGGCGTTCTACGCCCGCGACCTGGCGGGCACCGTGGTCCTGGTGGGCGTGCCGACGCCGGAGATGCGGCTGGAACTGCCGCTGCTGGACGTGTTCGGGCGCGGCGGCGCGCTCAAGTCGTCCTGGTACGGGGACTGCCTGCCGGAGCGGGACTTCCCGATGCTGATCGACCTGTACCTGCAGGGGCGGCTGGACCTGGACGCGTTCGTCAGCGAGACGATCCCGCTGGACGGCGTGGAGGAGGCGTTCGCCCGGATGCAGCGCGGCGAGGTGCTGCGCTCGGTGGTGGTGTTCTGATGGCGGCCCGGATCGAACAGCTGGTCACCTCGGGCGAGTTCAGCCTGGACGGCGGCACCTGGCAGGTCGACAACAACGTGTGGATCGTCGGCGACGACACCGAGGCGGTGGTGATCGACGCGGCGCACGACGCGGCGGCGATCCACGCGGCGCTGGGCGGTCGGCGGCTGCTCGCGGTGGTCTCCACCCACGCCCACAACGACCACGTGGACGCGGCGCCCGCGCTGTCGGCGCTGAACGGCGGCGCGCCGGTGCTGCTGCACCCCGCGGACCAGGTGCTGTGGCGGCGGACCCACCCGGACCGCGAACCGGACGCCGCGCTGGCCGACGGCCAGGAACTCCCCGTCGCGGGCACGGTGCTGACGGTGCTGCACACCCCGGGCCACAGCCCGGGCGCGGTCAGCCTGTACGCCCCGGAGCTGGGCACCGTCTTCACCGGCGACACCCTGTTCGCGGGCGGCCCGGGCGCCACCGGCCGGTCGTTCTCGGACTTCCCGACCATCGTCGCCTCGATCCGCGAGCGCCTGCTGACGCTCCCCCCGGAGACGGTGGTCCGCACCGGCCACGGCGACTCCACCACCATCGGCGCGGAGGCCCCGCACCTGCCGGAGTGGATCGCCCGCGGCCACTGAGCCCCGGCCCGACCTCGCCGCCCCGACGGGTCGGCCCGACCGGCCGATCCGACCTCCGCCGGAACGGCGCGGGGCCCGCACGACGTGCGTCGTGCGGGCCCCGCAGGGGCGGTGACGGGAGGTCAGACCCGTTCGGCGCGTTCCCGGCGGCCGATCTCCCGCACCTCGTCGAAGGCCCTGGCCAGGCCGCGGCGCAGCGCGGCGGAGGCGGGCCGTTCGATCAGGCGGTGGATCAGCCAGGCGAACACCAGCATCGAGACGGTCAGCACGCCGACCAGGACGTAGGCGTTGACCCGGCTGTGGAAGTGCCGGATGACCTGCCAGCCGAACTGCTCGTGGACGAGGTACAGCGGGTAGGTGAGGGCGCCCGCGCTGACCAGCCACTTCCACTGGATCCGGTCGAACCAGCCGACCGCGACGCCGATCATCACCACGAAGGCCAGCGTGACCAGGGCGAAGGCGACGTCGTAGGAGACCTTCTGCCAGTAGTAGTCGGCGACGATGAAGCGGAGCTGGTTCTGCGCCTGCATCCAGCAGAAGCCGACCAGGCCCCACAGCAGCAGGTTCCCGCCGAAGCGGTGGATCATGTAGAGCGCGACGCCGGCGATGAAGTAGGGCGCGTACCGGGGGAAGAAGATCCCGTCGAGGACCTGCCAGCCGGTGGAGGTGGCGAGCAGCGCGAGCAGCAGCCAGCCGCAGCAGAAGGACAGCACCTTGCGGTAGGTGAGGCCGCCGATCGCCATCAGGCCGAACAGGATGTAGAAGCGCAGCTCGATCCAGAGCGTCCAGTAGACGCCGTCGACGTCCATCCCGCCGGTGCCCTCCTGGACCATCGTCAGATTGGTGATGACGTTGGAGTAGGAGCCCTTGATCAGGCCCTCGTTCCAGGGGACGCGGACGAGGAACGCCACGGCCGCGAGGAACAGCACGCTGAACCAGTAGGCCGGGAAGAGCCGGGTGATCCGGGAGCTGACGAAGCTGCCGAGCGGGCGGCCCCAACTGGACATGCAGATGACGAAGCCGCTGATCAGGAAGAACATCTCGACGCCGACCCAGCCGTAGTTGGCGAACCGGTGCAGCGTGGGCATGTAGGTGCCGGCCTTGCCGCCCCAGACCGCGGGGTCCCGCTCGATGCCCGCGTAGTGCCAGCTGAGCACGGCGAGGGCCGCGCACAGGCGCAGTCCGTCGAGGATGTACAGGCGGGGGCGCGCGGTGCGCGCGGCGGGGGGCCTGGCCGGGGAGGCGGCCGGCTGGACGGGTACCGCGGGGGCGGGTGTCGCCGGTGCGGCGAGGCTGCTGTCGGGTGGCATGGGAAAGGTGCTCCCGGGTGGGTGGGTGGCGGACTTTCGTCCGCTGATGTGGTGTTCTCGCCCCGGTGGGCCGAAGGTGCGTTCGATCACCGGGTGGGGGATTCGAGCACTTTATCTGACACGAACACCACATGGGCATAGCGGTCGGGAATCTTCACGCCGTCACCGACCGCCCGGTCACCCGGTCGCTCAGTCGCTCAGTCGCCGAAGCGGATCCCGGTCAGCCGTTCGCGGGAGGCCACGTCGGCGAGCAGCACCGAGCGGGCGCCGGGGAAGGCCGTCCGTCCGCGCCGTTCCAGGGCGGCCAGCAGGCGGGCGGTGCGGCGGACGTGCAGCCGGAAGGTGCGGGGGGCGGCGGTGCGGGCGCGGGCGCGCTGGCCGGCCAGCGCCTCGGCGGGGCGGACGGCGAGCAGCACCACGTGCAGCTCGCGTCCGCTGCGCCGGGCCCAGTGCGCCAGGGCGCGGCGCATCCACCAGCGGCTGCCGCAGTCGTGCACCAGCAGCGGCCCGGGGCGGCGGAAGGCGGCGCGGGTGCGCAGCAGGTGCAGGAGGCGCACGGCGGGGCGGTAGACGGGGTACGGGAGGGCGGCGGGCATCCGGGCCTGGCAGGCGAGGCGGGTGGTGCGCGGGTCGATCAGGGTGGCGGGGGCGTCCCAGCGGCGCAGCAGGGTGGACTTGCCGCTGCCGGGGACGCCGCCGACCAGCACGGCGGCGTCCGGCCCGTAGCGGAGCACCAGCGGTCCGCCGGGGCGGCCGCGCAGGTCGGCGACCTCGCCCGGGGCGTACCCGGTGACCTGCACGTGCGTCTCCCCCGTCGTCGCGGCCCTGGCGTCCGGGCAGCCTACCGGGGGGTTCCCTCCTCCATCCTGATCGCCCCTCCCGGGCAGGCGGCGACGGCGTCGGCGACCTCCCGGGCGAGCGCGGCGGGCGGACGGGGGTCGAGCAGGAGGACGGTGCCGTCCTCCTCGCGCTGGTCGAACACCTCGGGGGCGGCGAGGACGCACTGTCCGGCGCCGCAGCACCGGTCGGGGTCGACGTGGACGATCACGGGGATTCCTCTCGGGGCGGGGGCGTTCACCAGGCGACGGGCAGGGTCTCGACGCCGTAGACGGTCATCTCGTGGCGGAAGCGGATCTCCTCGAAGGGGACGGCCAGGCGCAGTCCGGGCAGGCGGCGCAGCAGGGTGTCGAGGGCGATCTCCAGTTCCAGCCGGGCGAGCGGTTGGCCGAGGCACTGGTGGACGCCGAAGCCGAAGGCGAGGTGCTGGCGGGTGTCGCGGGTGAGGTCGAGGGCGTCGCCGTCGGGGTAGCGGCGGCCGTCGCGGTTGGCGGTGTTGATCTGGCAGACGACGCCCTCGCCGGCCCGGATCAGGACGCCGCCGATCTCGACGTCCTCGGTGGCGACCCGGGTGACGCCGGTCTGCACGATGCTGAGCCAGCGCAGCAGTTCCTCGACGGCGGCGGGGGTGGCTTCGGGGTGGGCGCGCAGGTGGGCGAGCTGGTCGGGGTGCCGGAGCAGGGCGAGGACGGAGAGCGCGGTCATGTTGGCGGTGGTCTCGTGCCCGGCGATCAGCAGCAGGCGGCCCATGGCGCCGATGTCCTCGGTGGGGAGTTCGCCGCGGGCGACCAGGCGGCTGAGGATCGCGTCGTCGGGTTCGGTGCGCTTGCGTTCGGTCAACGCGTCGAGGTAGGCGGTGAGTTCGTCCTGCGCGGCGACGACCTCCTCGATCGGGCTGTCGCGGCGCAGCAGGGTGCGGCTGCAGCGCTGGAAGAACGCGTGGTCCTGGTAGGGGACGCCGAGCAGCAGGCAGATGACCAGGGAGGGCAGCGGGAGGGCGAACTCGGCGACCAGGTCGGCGCCGGTGCGGCCGGTGGTCATGGCGTCGAGGAGCTGGTCGGCGGCCTGCTGGACGGCGGGGCGCAGGGCGGCGGTGCGGCGGATGGTGAAGTCGCCGGTGAGCATCCGGCGCAGGCGGTGGTGCTCGGGGTCGTCCATCCGGATGAAGGAGGTCTTCCCGGCGCCGAGGTGGCGGGCGGCGGCGCTGAGGAAGGGGAAGCCGGGGCGGGTGGCGTCGGCGCTGAAGCGGGGGTCGGCGAGCAGGGCGCGGGCTTCCTGGTGACGGGTGACCAGCCAGCAGGGGGTGCCGTCCCAGAGGGTGACCCGGGTGACGGGGGTGTCCTCGCGGGCCTGCTGGTAGGCGGGCGGGGGTGCGAAGGGGCAGGTGCCTCGGGGAGCGGGGTGGGTGGTGGGGGCGGCAGTGGCCATGCGGGGTTCCCTTCCCGGCGATCGAGTGCCTCAGAATTGAGTGCCTCGGGCAACTAACTCACCGTCACGCTAACTCGCGTTCCGTGCCCAGGAGAAGGACGCCCGGCCGCCGGGCCGCATTCTGTCCGGATTCCGGTCCCCCGGACGGCCCGGCGTGCCGCCCGGCGCACCACCCGCCACCAGGCGTGGCCATGCCACCGGCCGCCCGCCCGGCCGCCCCCGCACGGTCGAGAACGGGCCACCGGCCGCCGTCGCTCCTCGGGACGACCCCTCCGCCCGGACGGTCGCCGTCGCTCCTCGGGACGGCTCCTCCGCCCGGGCAGCCGCCGTCAGTCCTCGGGGCGGCCCTCCTCGTCCGGGTGGAAGCGGCGGGCCCGGCTCGGATCGGCGGTGGTGGCGTCGCCCTCCTCCTCGTCGAAGGGCCCGACCGGGCGGCCCTCCTCCCGGCCGTCCGGCTCCGCCCCGGGCTGCTCGACCTCGTGCTCCTCCCCCGCGTCCGACTCCTCCCCGGTGCCGCGCTCGGCGTCGTTCCCGAAGCGCCAGCCCTCGCTGCGCCGGCCGTGGCGGACGGTCGGCGGACGGCCCTCCGTCCGGTAGTCGTCGCCCGCGTAGTCGGGGTCGGGCCGGTGCGGCACGCCGCCCGCGCCGCCCTGCGGCAACTCGTCCATCGCGTCCATCTCCTCGCTCCTCTCCTCACGACCCTCCGCCCCCGACCCTCCGTCCCTCCGCCCCGGGTCCTCCGGCCCCGCGCGTGCCCGGGGTGCGGCGGCTCACACCGGACGGGGGCGGCTTTACCCGGGCTTTGCCCGTCGCCTAGACTCGCCGGAGCGAAGGGGAGTAGTCCCGAAACACCACCGGTCGACACACTGGACGGTCACCCGTCCCGGCCCGTGGGTCGCCGCAGGCCACTGCCGCGACGGACGAGACCTTCGGCCCGTGCATGGCCCTGCCGCACCCACCGTGCGGCAGGTCTCGTCGCGCCGGGCCGAGAGGTTCGCCCGTCGCCCGCCCGGTGCCGTTCGAGCCCCGCGGCCCGGCCCCTGCAGAAAGCGCTCCGATGTCCTTCGACCCCCTGGCGATGCTCACCGCCTTCGGGCTGATCTTCCTCGCCGAACTCCCCGACAAGACCATGTTCGCCTCGCTGGCGATGGGCACCCGCATGCGCCCGCTGTACGTGTGGTTCGGCACCTCCGCGGCGTTCGTCGTGCACGTCGCGATCGCGGTCGGCGCGGGCAGCCTACTGGGCCTGCTGCCCGGGCTCGCGGTCAAGCTGGTCTCCGCCGCGCTGTTCGGCTTCGGCGCCTTCGTGCTGCTGCGCTCGGGCGGCGACGAGGACGACGAGGAGGGCGGCCCGCGGACGGTCACCGGCTTCTGGCCGGTGTGGGGCACCGCGTTCACGACGGTGTTCATCGGCGAGTGGGGCGACCTGACCCAGATCACCACCGCCAACCTGGCCGCCACCAACGGCTGGCTGCCCACCGCGATCGGCTCCGCGGCCGCCCTGATGTCGGTCTCCGCGCTGGCCCTGCTGGTCGGCCGCTTCATCGCCAAGCGCGTCCCGCTGCGCACCGTGCAGCGGGTCGGCGGCCTGTGCATGGCCGTGCTGGCCACCTGGACGCTGGTCGAGGCTCTCACCGGCTGACCCCGCACCAGGCTGACCCCGCACCGGCCGACCCGGCCGGTGGCGCGGCCGGAGCCCCGGAAAACCGCTCCGGCCCCGCGCCCGCCCGGTGGGAGACTGCGCCGATGGACACCGCGCACCCACCGCACCCGCCGCACCGATCGTTCGCCGACGCCCGCGCGCTGGCCCCCGTCGTCCGGGAGGTCTTCGGCACCGACCGCCGGATCACCGCCGTCGACCGGCTGACCGGCGGCACCAGGAAGGGCGTCTACCGGGTCGCCCTGGACGACGCCACCAGCGCGGTCGTCTACCTGTGGAGTCCGGACGAGGACTACTGGAGCGGCCTGCTCCCGGACGGCCGCGACGACCCGGCCGACCCGTTCTCGCACGCCTCCGGCCTCGACCTGCTGGAGGGCGCCACCCGCCGCCTGGAGGCCGTCGGCGCCCGCGTCCCGCGCCTGCTGTTCACCGACCGCGGCCGCGGCCTGCACCCGGCCGACCTCGCCGTCGTCGAGGACGTCCGCGGCGGCACCCTGGAGTCCCTACTGGAGCGCGACCCGGCCGCCGGGCGGCACGTCCTGGCCGAACTCGCTCCGGTGCTGCGCCGGATGCACGCCCACCGCGCCCCCGCCTTCGGCCGGGTCGCCTGGATCGACGGCGGCGGCACCCCGACCGGCGACGCCTGCGAACGCGCGTACCGGGACCGGGCCCTGGTCAACCTCGCCACCGCCGTCGCCCGCGACCCGCGCGCCGCCGCGGCCGAGGGCGCGCTGGCCGAGAAGCTGGACGCCCTGTACGCCCGGGTCGAGCCGCGCGCCGAACTCGGCGTGGTCCACGGCGAGCTGGGCCCCGACCACGTCCTGGTCGGGCCGGACGGCGAGCCCGTCCTGATCGACGTCGAGGGCCTGCTGTACGCGGACGCCGAGGTCGAGCACTGCTGGCTGCGGATGCGCTTCGGCCCGCACCACGAGGCGCTGCGCGACCCCGCCCTCGACCCGCGCCGCCTGGCCTTCTACCGGTACGCCATGCACCTGGACCTGGTCGGCGGCCCGCTGCGGATCGCCGCGGGCGACTTCCCCGACCGGCGGTGGATGCTGGAGATCGCCGACCACCACCTGCGCCGGGCCCTGGCGTACCGGGCCTGACGCAGGGTCGGCGACGGGTCAGGAGACGGACACCGCGCTCCAGGCGGCGCCCACCGCCGCGTACTCGGCGGAACCCGCGCCGTACAGGTCGCGGGCGGCGTTGAGCGAGGCGGTGCGGGCGCCCTTGTAGTCGGTGGTGGAGGTCATGTAGACGGTCAGCGCCCGGTACCAGATCGCGGCGACCTTCTGGTTGCCGATGCCGGTGACGGTCGAGCCGTTGCAGGTCGGCGAGTTGTAGGCGACGCCGTTGACGGTCTTGGCGCCGCTGCCCTCGCTGGCCAGGTAGAACCAGTGGTTGCCGACGCCGGAGGAGTAGTGCACGTCCAGCCGGCCGACCGACTTGCTCCAGCAGTCCGCCGAACCGCCGTCCAGCGAGGGCTTGTCGAAGCGGCGCAGCCACGGCGGGGTCGACTGGTCGCTGAACAGGTAGTCGCCCTTGTCGACCGCGTTGTTGGCGTACCACTCGACCATGGTGCCGAAGATGTCGCTGGTCGACTCGTTGAGGCCGCCGGACTCGCCGCTGTAGCGGAGGTTGGCGGTGGCGCTGGTGACGCCGTGGGTCATCTCGTGGCCCATGGTGTCGAGGTCGACCTGCTCGGGGTCGGTGCTGCCGTTGCCGTCGCCGGTCATCATGCAGAAGCAGGCGTCCGACCACTGGGCGTTGTCCCAGTTGGTGCCGACGTGGACGAAGACGGTGGCGCCCTTGCCGTCGTTCTTGATGCCGCTGCGGCCGAAGGTGTTCTTGTAGTAGTCGTACGTCCAGGCGGTGTTGGCGTGGGCGTCGACGGCGGCGGTGGCCCGGTCGGTGGAGAACTTCCGGCCGTCGCCCCACACGTTGTCGGCGTCGGTGTAGAGCGTGCCCGAGGTGGCCTTGACGCTGCTGGCGGAGAGGTTGTGCGCGTCCTTGGTGGTGTGGCCGCGGACGGGGTCGATCAGCGCGTAACTGCCGTCCGCCTGCTGGGTGGTGGAGAGCGTGACGTCGCCGGTGTACTCGGAGTGGCCGGTGCCGGTCGCGGAGTGCTCGGCGTCGTAGCTCTCGATCGCCGCGCCGGTGGTGGCGTCGGTGACCACCACCCGGCCGGTGGGCTGGCCCTGCTTGCCGGTGCCGCTGACGGTGGTGCGCCAGGCGAGGCGGGCGGTGCCGTCGGCGGCCCAGACCACCAGTTCGGGCGCCGAGGTGGCGCCGGATATGCCCGGCGCCTGCCCCAGCGCCTCGGCGGCGCTGCGCTGCGCCGGGACGGCGGGGCGGGTGGTGGGCACCTTGGGGTCGTGACCCTTGGCGCGGGAGGAGTCGGCGAGCCGCCCGCGCGCGTCCTGGTGCACCACCAGGTCGCCGCCGACCACCGGCAGGCCCTGGTAGGTGCGGTCGAAGCGGACGTGCTGGGTGCCGTCCGGGTCGAGCACCACGTCCTTGAGGACGAGGTCCTGGCCCGGGCCGTAGCCGAACAGCGCGGCGTGCCGGGCGACGTTGGCCCGGGCCCGGGCGACGGCGTCGTCCCGGCCGGACGCGGCGGCGGCGCTGCCGGTGGTGACGGAGCTGAGCAGGAGGGCGGCGGTGGCGGCGAGGGCGGCCGTGCCGAGGGCGCGACGGCGCGCGGAGGAGGGGCTCACGCGGGACTCCAGTCGGGTAGCTGAGGGGTAGCCGACCGAGAGCCTGTCCGTGAACAGACAAACACTTCTATTTAACAGAACGGAACGTGACCCTATCGTTGCGTTCCGTCCGGCCCCCGACCCCTCCGCCCCCGCCCCGCCTACCTCACGATCCCCGCCCGGCGCGCGGCCGCCACCCAGCGCGGGAACTCCGACAGCAGGCGGTCGTAGAGCTCCGGGTCCGGGAGGGTGCTGATGTCGTCGACCGCGAAGAAGCCGACGTTGTCGACGCGGCGGCCCGGGAGGGTGCCGAAGTGCTCCAGGACGCCGTAGTCGCCGTGGCCCAGGCCGACGAACTGCCAGAAGACGGGTTCCTCGACGGCGGCGCGCAGTTCGCGTTCGATCTCGGCGTTGCGGTAGACCCCGCCGTCGGAGAAGAACAGCACCAGGGTCGGCGCGTCCGCCGGGTTCGCCCGGACGTGGTCGCGGACCTGGGCGATGACCTTCTGCTCCTCGTTCTGGATGCCGACGGCCTTCATGTCGACCCGCCCGTCGGGCATCGGCGGACGGATCCGGCGGCGCCCGAACAGCGACATCTCACCGACCCGGACGTGCAGGCGCAGCCACTCGGGGAGGTCGGCCAGCCGCAGGTCGGGCAGGCGGGCGGGCTGGGTGGCGAAGGTCCAGGCCTGCATGGTGCCGTCGTCGTCGAGCTGGGCGGCGACGGCGGCCATCCGTTCGACCACGTCGGCGACCACGCCCCGGTGGTAGAGGGTGCTCATCGAGCCGGAGGCGTCCAGCACCAGGACCACCCGGGCGGTGAGCCGCTGGGCGCCGTGCTTGCGCAGGCTGACCGCGACCTGCTGCTTGCGCAGGGTGAGCCGCTTGCGCATGTCGACGGGCAGCGCCCGCTCCTCCGCCGTCTCCACCACGGGCTCCGTCTCCACCACGAACTCCGGCTCCGGCTCCGGCTCCGGCTCCGGGGCGGGCTCGACGAGGGTGAACCCGTGCGCGACGGCGAGACCGGCCAGGCCGTCCGTCCACCCCTGGCCGACCGCGCGGAACTTCCAGCGGCCGTCGCGCCGGTACAGCTCGCCGCAGACCAGCGCGCTCTCCGCGCCCGCCCCGGGGTCGAAGCGGGCCAGCGCGGCCCCGGTGCGGGCGTCGCCGAGCAGCAGCGACAGCCCGGGGACGGCGCCGAGGCCGCTCCCGTCCGCGCTGAGGGCCAGCAGCAGCACCCGCTGGACGCCGGACGGCAGGGCGTCCAGGTCGAGTTCCGTCACGTCGGGCCCGACCGCGGCACCGGGGGCGCGTTCGCCCTCGCGCAGCAGCCGCGGCCCGCCGTCCGCCCCCAGCAGCAGCGCGGCGGTGCGCACCGCGGGGGTGCCGGGCCCGGCGGTCCGGACGAGTTCGGCCCGGACGGCGTCGGCGGCGATCGGCAGGTTGGCGCCCTTGGCGAGTGGAGTCACGGTCACCTCCCCAGTCTGCCCGCTGCGGTGCCGTCCGGACCCTGCCGGCCGGGCCCGCGGGTTACGGTGGGCGGGGGGCGACGAGGAAGCGGGGTGGTCGGATGGGCGCGGTGACCGACTGGCTGGGTGGCCTGTCCGGGCCGGTGGTGTACGCGGTGGTGGGAGCGCTGGTGTTCGCCGAGGACGCGCTGTTCTTCGGTTTCGTGCTCCCGGGTGAGACCGCGGCGGTGCTCGGCGGGGTGTTGGCCCACCAGGGCAGCGTCTCGCTGGGCTGGATGCTGGTGACGGTGGTGGCGGCGGCGGTGCTGGGCGACTCGGTCGGCTACGAGGTGGGGAGCCGGCTCGGCCCGCGGGTGCTGGAGACCAGGTCGATGCGCCGCCACGCGCACCGGATCGGCCGGGCGCAGGAGTTGATCCGGCGTCGGGGCCCGGCGGCGGTGCTGCTGGGCCGGTTCGTGGCCTTCTTCCGCGCCCTGATGCCCGCGCTGGCGGGCGTCTCGCGGATGCCGTACCGCCGTTTCCTGTTCTTCAACGCGCTCGGCGGCCTGCTGTGGGGCGTCGGCTGCGTGCTGCTGGGCTACTTCGCGGGCGCGGCCTACTCGAAGGTGGAGGGCACCGTCGGCCGTTCCGTGGCGGTGGCCGCGGCCGCGGTCCTCGTCCTCGCCCTGCTGGTGCACCACTTCCGCAGCCGCCGCAGGGAGCACCGCGACGAGACCGACCACCGGAACGGGACCGACCACCGGAACGGGGCCCACCGCGCGGACGACTGACGACCCCTACTCCCGGACGGCGAGTTCGGCGACCACGGCGCGGTGGTCGGTGCGCGGCAGGGCGTGCTCGGAGACGTCGACGGCGGTCAGCGCGGCGCCGTGCAGGACGTGGTCGATCTGGATCACCGGCGGGACGCCCCGGAAGTCCGGGTGGTCCTGCGGCCAGGTCGGGAACAGTCCGGCGCCGAGTTCCTCGTGGGTGTCGACCAGGCCGGTGTCGATCAGGTCGCGCATCGGCTTGTGGTCGAGGGTGGCGTTGAAGTCGCCCAGCAGGACGGCGTCGCGGGTGCGCCCGGGCGCGGCGGCGGCCAGCCGGTGCAGGCCCTCGGCCCAGCGGCGGGTGTCGCCGAGCGGGTAGTAGGTGTGCACGGCGACCAGTTGCACCGGGTGGCCGGAGACGTCGACGGTCAGGTTGGGGTACGGCCAGGCGGGGTCGGCGGCGGAGCTGACGGGCAGCCGGGTGTAGAGCGCGGTGTCGCCGTCCGCGGGGCGTTCGCGGTGCGGGAGCAGGTCGCGGATGCCCGCCGCGTCCAGCGCGGCGGCGGCGGAGTCGCTCTGCTCCTCGACGGCGAGCACGTCGATCCGCTGCTCGCGCACCAGGTCGACCAGGGCCTTCGGCGAGATCTGCCCCATGAAGTTGTTGCTGGTCGCCACCCGCAGCCGGGGCGCCCCGGCCGGGACGTCTCCCCCGTCCGGGAGGAACCGGGGCACCAGCCACCACAGCTGCAGCACCACCAGGACGGCCGCGACCGCGCCCAGCCACCTCTCGCGCAGCGCCGCGGCCGCGCCCAGCAGCAGCACGCACAGCAGCGCCGCGTACGGCAGCCCGGACATCGGCAGCGCCCACCAGGTGCCGTCGTCCCACCCGAACAGCCGCACCGCGGCGAGCACGGCCGGGCCCGCCAGCAGCACCCCGCAGCCCACCAGCGCCGCCACCCGCCACCGGCCCCGGCTCCGGCTGCGGCGCCCCGCGGGCGCCCCGTCCTCCGGCGTGCTCTCCGTACCGTCCGTCACGGCGCTCCTCCCAGGGCGTCGGCCGACGGCCATGATCACCCGGCCGCCGTCGGGAAGGACGGACGCCCGCCCGCCGCGGTTCCACCCGCCGCCGGCAGTGCGCGCGGCGCGTGCGGTTCACCCGTCCAGGCGCGGGCCTCGGCGCGCGGGACCCAGGACCCGAGCCGCCCGTCCCGGTCGGCGAGGACCCGCTCCGGCGCGGCGACGGCGAGCGGGCGCAGCTCGGCGGCGGCGTCGTCGTCGAACGGGCCGGTGCCCCGGGTTCCCGTGCCCGCATGGTGCCGGACGGCCCCGACAACCGGTCAGTGCGCGGTCTCGCGGATGTGCGGGACGGCCCGGACCAGGGTGACCACGCCGCCGGCCACCAGGGCGACGGCGAGGAGTTCGGGGACCAGCAGCCAGCCGGTGCGGACCGTCTCGTCGAACAGCACCACCCCGAGCAGCAGGCTGACGGCGGCGTCGCCGATGGTCAGGGCGGGCTGGGAGGCCGCCAGCGGGCCCGCCTGGAGGGCGTTCTCCAGCAGGAGGACGGCGGCGATGCCGGTGAGGGCGAAGCCGTACGTCTGCCAGGTGGTGAGGAAGGCGGGCAGGCCGTGGTCGGAGAGGGTGCCGGTGGCGGACTTGAGCAGGGCCGCGGTGAGCGCGTTGCCGATCGCGGCGGCGGTGCCGAGGGCCGCGGCGCGGAACACCGGGCTGCGGCGGCGGTCGCGGGCGGCCGCGACGCCCAGGGCCATCGCGCCGAGGCAGCCGGTCAGGACGGGGGCCCAGCGGCTCATCGGCGCCTGGTCCTCGGCGCCGGAGGGGGCGGCGCAGCCGAGGAACAGCGCGAGGCCGCCGACCACCGCCGCGACGCCCGCCCATCCGGCGGCGGGCATCCGGCGGTGCAGCAGCGGGGCGGCGATCAGCAGGGCGAACGGCAGTTCCAGGACGAACACCGGCTGCACGAGGGCGAGCGGCCCGAAGGCGAGCGCGAGCGCCTGGAACAGCGCCGCCCCGGCCACCCCGGCGATGCCCGCGACCCACGCCGGGTCGTGGGCCAGCACCAGCAGGAACCGCAGTCCCCCGCCCCGGTCGAGCCGGGCGGCCGCCTTCCGCTGGAAGGCGGTCCCGGCGGCGTTGGAGGCGGCTCCGAGCACCGCGAACACCACAGCGAGCACGTCCATCCGCCATCGGTTCCCCGGCCCCCGAACAGCCGAAACCCCGGGCGGGTCGGAAGGACCCCCGCGCCCCCGCCGGCCCCTCGCGCACGGCGACGGCCCGCCGCGGGCGGGTTGCCTGCGGCGGGCCGGTCGGGGCGGGCCGGTTTACTGCTGGCCGCTCCAGGCGGAGCGGGGCTGGGCCTTGGCGGTGCGCAGGGTGGCCGGGTCGATGTCGACGTCCGCGTAGAAGACGCCGAGGTTGTAGCCGTCGCCCTGGGTGTTGACGGTGACGCTGATGTCGGTGTCGCCGTTGCGCAGGTACGGGGAGACGTCCCAGCGGTTGGCGTCGTAGCCGAAGGTGTTGGGGTAGGCGGGGTTGCGGGGGAAGCGCTGGGCCGGGTCGGCGTTGTCGAGGTTGGAGGTGAAGGCGTCGTCGGCGGGGTGGAGGGCGTCGCTGAAGCGGGTGAGCGGGCCGTTGGTGGACTTCATGTCCATGGTGTCGCCGGTCCACTTGTGGTCGCCGTCGTAGACGACCCAGCCGAGGTGGCCGGTGACGGGGCCGGCGGCGGGGGTCTTGATGCCGCTCAGGGTGCCGGTGAGGGCCGGGCTGTTGGGGAGCTCGGGCTGGAAGCCGTCCCAGACGTGCAGGTGGCGCAGGGGCTCGCACTCGCGCTCGTAGGCGACGACGATCGTCCAGCCGCCCCAGCTGTGCGCCTTGACGACGGAGTCCATGTCGGCGGCCTCGTAGGTGCCGGAGCCGTGGTTGCGGACCTGCTCGGTGATGTCGGCGGAGGCCTGGTAGCTGCTCTCCTCGTTGGTGGTGATGTAGCCGATGGAGGGCTGCTGGTTGGCGACGTTGGTGTACTGGGCGTCGCCGGGGAACTTGAGGTAGATCTCGTCGATCTGGCTCTCGGGCAGGACGGTGTCGCCGATGCCGCGGGTGCCGCCCCAGTAGAGGCGGGCGAACTTGACGGTGGCGTCCTCGGGGATCTGCAGGTCGGCGGAGCTGGAGGAGTAGATCGGGTCGCCGAGCGGGCCGACGTGGCCGGGGCCGTCGATGTTGATGTACTTCATCGGGAAGTTGTTGTTGATCGGGCGGGGCCCGTCGCCGTTGCGGGCCTGCTCGCAGGGGGCCTGGGCGGGGTCGACGGGGGGCTGGGTCTCGTCGCAGGTCATCAGGGTGTTGCCGATGTGGGTGATGCCGCCGTGGAAGTCGCCCTCGAACCGGGTGGTGAACGGCAGCCGGTTCTCGGTGATGGTGGTCGCCGCGGCGATCCGGTCGCGGGACGCGGTGGGACGGCTGTCGGTGGAGTGCGCGGCGGGGACGGCCAGTGCGCTCGCGGCGGCGACGAACGCAGCGGTGGCGGTCAGGGTGCGCCGAGTGGGGCGGGGACGGGACAAGGCGTGATCTCCTCTGACGGATGGTCATCTGCCCTGATGGGAGGGCACGTCCACCTGATCATCCGTCAGACCGTAGATCGGGGCATTGGGCCGAACGACGGCATTCCTGAGCATTCCCTGAGTATTTTCTGAGAATTGCGCCGTTCGGCCCGACGGGCACCGGGCCCGCCGCGCGCTCGGGCCGGAGTGCGCGGCGGGCCGGGTCGGAGGGACGGCCGGGGAGCCGTCGGGGGGTGGCCGTCAGGGGGTGGCCAGGGGGTAGGAGACGACGTTGCTGGGACCGCCGAAGGCAGGGTCGACGGTGCGGCCGGTGCCGTTGATCACCGAGTCGATGCCGCCGGAGCCGTTGAGGAAGACGGTCAGCAGGTCGTGGAACTCCACGCCGGGGGTGGTGGGCGCCTGGAAGGCCATCGAGTTGCGGATGTCGACGCCCTGGTTGAAGTAGGAGTAGCTGCCCATGCCCCAGCCCTCGAAGGCCTTCACCTTCGGGCCGACGGCGAACGCCGGGTAGCCCTTCTGCTGCGCGCTCGCCATCCAGGCGGCCTGGTTGGGCACGTCGTAGGGGTTCTCGTTCTGGAAGAACACCACCCGGCCCTGCTCGCCGTTCCACTGCACCTCGGTCTTCTGGAAGTGCTCGACGGCGAGGCCGGTGGCGGTGACCCGGTCGCCGTTGACGACCAGTCCGGTGTCGCTGCGGGCGCTGTTCCAGTTGCCGCCGCCGGTGCCGTGGTCGGCGCGCCAGATCCAGGCGTCGTCGATCAGGGTGTCGTCGCTGTTGACCTCCAGCGCGGTGTCGGCCGCGCCGTTCAGCGCGCCGCCGACCCGGAAGAACACGTCGGACAGCGCGATCGGGTCGGTCCGGTGCGCGGCCTTGCTGCCGCGGTTGCCGATCTGCACCAGGACCGGCGACTTCCGCTCCCCCGCGTCGACGATCAGGCCGGAGAGGTTGACGCCGTCCACGTCGTCGACCTTGATCGCGGCGTTGCCGCCGGTCGGGACGAGGGTCGCGAAGCCGAGGCCGATCACCTGGGTGCCGGGGCGGGTGACCTTGATCGCCTCGGGCAGCTCGTACACGCCGGGGGTGAACAGCAGGTTGCGGCCCGCCCGGAGCGCGGCGTTGATCTGCGGGACGGTGGCGCCGGGGCGGACCACGAAGAAGTCGTCCAGGGCGAGCGAGCGGCCGGGGGTGGGGCCGTCCTCCCAGGTGGTGCCGCGGGAGTCGCGCTGCGCGGCGGGCACCAGGACCCGGTAGCGACCCTGGTCGTCCAGGTACAGGTAGGGGGCCTCGCGGGTGACCGGGCAGGTGTCGAGGGTGGTGTACGGGGCGGCGCCCTGCTCGGTGGAGAAGGACTGGGCGGGGGCGCCCTCGGTGCCGCAGAACACCTGGTTCCAGACGGCGTTGGTCCAGCCGTCCAGGTTGCTGGTGCGGGTGAAGAACTGCTGCTGGGAGCCGTTGATCACGGTGCCGCCGGTGAACTTGGAGTCGGCGATGAAGCCGCCGCTGGCCCAGGCGGGCGAGCCGGTGCAGTAGTCCATCAGCGTCACGTTGCCGTTCAGCTGGACCCGGCGCAGCGGGGCGGCCTGGGAGACCGCCCAGAAGTCGGTGTTGCCGTAGCAGCCGCTCTGGCCCGCGACGTTGACGGTGAGGTTGCTCAGCGAACGCCAGAAGTTGGTGGTGGCGTAGCACTGCGACTGGTCGCCGCCGACGCACTGGTTGTAGACGTTGACGGAGCCGTTGATCACCACGTCGCCGGGATTGCGGCCGAGGCCCGCGACGCTCTCGTAGAAGCCGACCGGGAAGACCAGCGGGTCGGCGGCGGTGCCGTAGGTGCCGGGTTCGAACAGGACCGCGTAGCGCTGGGGGCCGAACTCGTTGCCGGCCTGGGCCCGGGCGAGGGCGTTCAGGCGGTCCTGGACCTGGGCCTTGGGCATGCTCGGGTCGAGGACGATCACGTTCTCGCCGAGGCTGCCGCCGCCGGGCGGCACGGGGGCCGCGGCGGCCTGGGTGGTGGGGGCGACGAGGGCCGCGACCAGGGCGGTGGCGGCGGCCGCCGCGAGGCCGTAGCGGCGGGACCGGGGAGCTCGGTTCATGGGGGTGCACACCCGTCTGGTGGGATCCGGGGGACGGCGGCCGGGCTCGGGGCGGCGTGCTGACCGCACGTCAGTCGCGGACCCCGACCGCTTACTTCACGCCGAGATTTAACGTATGAGAAAAGTGGGCGTCAAGACCTGTGACAGCTTCCGTCCCGGGCGCCGGGCGCGGAGGCCGGACCCCTGGCGGAGTCCGGCCTCGGTGAAGCCCCTGGTCAGGGCGGGTCGACGCGCGTCAGCACCCGGCGCCGTCCTCCGCCGCGAGGAGGGCGGCCGCCAGTTCGCGCATCTCGACCTTGCGGACCTTGCCGGTGACGGTCATCGGAAACTCCTCGACCACGTGCACGTACCGCGGGATCTTGAAGTGGGCGAGTCGGCCGGCGCAGAACGCGCGCACCGCCTCGGCCGTCAGCGGCGGCGCGCCCTCGCGCATCCGCACCCAGGCCATCAGCTCCTCGCCGTACCGGGCGTCGGGCACCCCGATCACCTGGACGTCGAGCACGTCAGGGTGGGCGTACAGGAACTCCTCGGCCTCGCGCGGGTAGACGTTCTCGCCGCCGCGGATCACCATGTCCTTGATCCGGCCGGTGATCGACAGGTAGCCCTCCGCGTCCATCACCGCCAGGTCGCCGGTGTGCATCCAGCCGTCCCGGTCGACCGCCTCGGCGGTCTTCTCCGGCTCGGCCCAGTAGCCGAGCATCACCGAGTAGCCGCGGGTGCACAGTTCGCCGGGCACGCCGCGCGGCAGGGTGCGGCCGGTCTCCGGGTCGACCACCTTGACCTCCAGGTGCGGGCCGACCCGGCCGACGGTGGAGACCCGGCGCTCCACCGGGTCGTCCACCCGGGTCTGGGTGGAGACCGGGGAGGTCTCCGTCATGCCGTAGCAGATCGACACCTCCGTCATGCCCATCCGCTCCATCACGCCCTTCATCACCTCGGTCGGGCACGGGGCGCCCGCCATGATGCCGGTGCGCAGGCTGGACAGGTCGTACCCGTCGAAGCCCGGGTCGGCCAGCTCGGCGATGAACATGGTCGGCACCCCGTACAGCGAGGTGCAGCGCTCGGCGGCCACCGCGGCGAGGGTGGCGGCGGCGTCGAAGGCCGGGGCGGGGATCACCGTGCAGGCGCCGTGCGAGGTGGCCGCGAGGTTGCCCATCACCATGCCGAAGCAGTGGTAGAACGGCACCGGGAGGCAGATCCGGTCGCGCTCGGTGTAGCCGCACAGCTCGCCGACGAAGTAGCCGTTGTTCAGGATGTTGCGGTGCGAGAGGGTCGCGCCCTTGGGGAAGCCGGTGGTGCCCGAGGTGTACTGGATGTTGATCGGGTCGTCGGGGGTCAACTCCCGCTCGATGGAGGCGAGTTCCGCCCGGTCCCCGGCCCTTCCGGCCGCGGTCAGCTCCGGCCAGTCCGGGCCGTCCAGCAGCACCACGTCCCGCAGTTCGGGGCAGTGGGGGCGCACCTCGGCGATCATCGCCGCGTAGTCGGAGCTCCTGAACCGCTCGGCCGCCACCAGCAGCCGCACGCCCGCCCGGCCCAGCACGTACGCCAACTCGTGCGCGCGGTAGGCCGGGTTGATCGTCACCAGCACCGCGCCGAGCCGGGCGGTGGCGTACTGGGTGAGCGTCCACTCGGCCCGGTTGGGCGCCCAGATGCCGACCCGGTCGCCCCGGCCGACGCCCCGCGCGCGCAGCCCGAGCGCCACCGCGTCCACCTCGGCGGCGAACTCGGCGTACGTCCAGCGGCGGCCGGTGGCGCACTCGACCAGCGCCTCCCGCTCGGGGAAGGCGCGCACCGCCCGGTCGAGGTTGGCGCCGATCGTGTCGTCGAGCAGCGGCGTACCGGTCGGGCCGGAGGAGTGGCTGAGCTGGTCACGGGACAAGGGGGCCTCCTGGGAGCGGTGGTACCGGCGAGTACCCATGCTGCGCACCCGGGGCCGCGCTGACCAGCCCCCTTCCGGGATCCGGCGCGCCGCTCAGTCCGACAGCGTGCGGTCGCCGATCACGTCCAGGTTGCGGAAGGTCGGCGGGCCGTCGCACAGCGCGGCGGCGCGGGCCGCGAACTCGGCGGTCTCGGGGCGCCGCGAGTTCTCCATCGCCACCTCGTACGAGGGGAACTCGACGATGTTCAGGTAGGTGTCGGTGCCGTCGCGGTCCCTGGTCTGCAGGGCGCGCACGGCGAGGCGGTGGCCCTCGTTCCTGGCGACCCACTCGTCCAGCAGCTCGTTGAACTCGTCGATCCGCCCGGTCCGGTACTCGATGATCTGGATGAACCTCACCGGTGGCCTCCTCGGCTCCCGCGGACGGGCACCCGCCCGCTGGATCAAGCCTCCCCGCGGGCGGGGCGGGCCGCAATGCCGGGCGGTCGCCGGCGGACGGTCACCGGCGGACGGTCGCCACGGTGCGCTGGGCAACGGCTACCGTGGGCCGGACCGGCAGGCGCGCGAAGGGACACGATCGCATGGAACCGACACTCGGCGTGGTGGTGCTGACCATGGGCGACCGGCCCGCCGAACTCGCCGCGCTGCTGGCCTCGGTGGCCGCCCAGCAGGGGGCGGAGCACGGGGTGCGGACGGTGCTGCTGGGGCAGGGGACCCCGCTGCCGCCGCAGCCCGACTGGGTGGACGTGATCGAGCTGCCGGAGAACCTGGGCATCCCCGGCGGCCGCAACGCGGGCATCGAGCGGCTGCGCGAACTCGGCGGCACCGACGTGCTGGTGGTGCTCGACGACGACGGGCTGCTGCCGCGCACCGACACCTTCCGGCTGGTGCGCGAGGCGTTCGCCGCCGACCCGGGACTCGGCGTCCTGGCGTTCCGGATCGCCGACGAGACCGGGTTCACCCAGCGCCGCCACGTGCCCCGGCTGGGCAACGCCGACCCGATGCGCTCCGGGCCGGTCACCACCTTCCTCGGCGGGGGCCACGCCATCCGGATGTCGGTGATCGACCAAGTGGGCCTGTTCCCGGCCGAGTTCTTCTACGCCCACGAGGAGACCGACTTCGCCTGGCGCGCCCTGGACGCCGGCTGGCGGATCGACTACCGGGCCGACCTGCTGCTCCAGCACCCCCGCACCGACCCGGCCCGGCACGCCACCTACTACCGCCGCACCGCCCGCAACCGGGTCTGGCTCGCCAAGCGCCACCTGCCCGCCCCGCTCGTCCCGCTCCACCTCGGCGCCTGGCTCGCCGTCACCGTCCTGCGCCGCCCGCCCCGCGCCGCCCTGCGCGCCTGGGCGGCCGGCTTCGCCGAGGGCGTCCGCACCCCGTGCCCGCCCCGCCGCCCGATGCGCTGGCGCACGGTGGCCCGGATGACCCGGCTGGGGCGGCCGCCGGTGCTGTGAGGCCGCCCCCGCCGGGGTCCACCGCGCAGCCCCTCGGGCCGGGAGAGTCCCGGCCCGAGGAGACTCGCCCGGCCCACGCCGAACCTGCTGCCGGGAACCACGGATTTTCGTCCCGCCTTTCGGCGGCGCGGCCGCGGTGGCAACAGGCCGGCGACCGGTGCACCGTCAATCGGGGTCGATGTCGTCCAGGTCGACCCCGATCCCGGCCATCACGCTCCGGTAGCCCGTGTCGCGATCCATCAGTTTCGCTCGGATCCAACGCCGGGCGGAGGCATCCGAACACTTCCACCGCCACCTGACCGCCTCAGCGGCGAACAGTTCCCTCCGACGGTTTCGAGGTTCGGCGAGCGCCTCGGCGAACCCGTGGCAGACGTCCGAAATCATGGCGGTCCTGGCTGTCGGATCGCTGTCCCTGGGCTCGTCGGGGTCGAGGGTCTCGACCCCTCGGAAAACGCGACCGTTCTCCGCCATGTAGCGAATTTCCAGAAATCCGTTCGCCATGAGGCAGGACAGCGCTCCTGCCACTGACAACCGCTCGGACGCTGTGCGCCCGGGCCACCGACCCGCCATCAGCTAGCCCGCCCATCGCTCGTAGTCTCGAATGTAGATCGGAGTGTCCCAGGTGATTTTCCCCTGGCCGGTCCGCCTGTGCCGGTCTGCCGCCGCTTTCAGCAGGTAGGCGCGGTGGTTGCCGTTCTGCAGCACCTTTTCCTGGAGTCCCACGGTCAGAACGTCCTTGGGGCCGCTCTTGGGCGTGAACACGGATGCCAGCAGGTCATCGTCGCTCAGCCCTTTCAGGGCGTCCATCTGTGTGCTGCTGCCCGCCGTCCCACCAACGTCCCGGATTTCGATGCTCGCCAGGTCGCGGACCGTCGCGTTCGGAGCCGGTCCTTCCTGCTTCGCCCTCTTGAAGATGCTCCCGATGCCTGGCGGGCAGTTGTGAACCAGGACGGGCGTGGTTCCGGCCAGCACATAGTACGTGTGGAGGTCGGCGATGGTGAGGTTGTAGGCGGTGCGGGGTTCGGTCCGGTAGTTGTGGACGGTTTCGACCGTGACGGTCTGGCCGTCGGTGGTGAGGACGTGGTCGCCGGGCTTGAGGTCGGCGGCGTTGGTCCAGCGGTTGGTGGTGAGGTCCCAGTAGGGGTGGTGCTGGGTGGAGGTGAGGGCCTCGGTGCCGGCCTTGGTGGTGAGGGTGAGGTCGGTGAACTCGGTGTCGTCGGGGGTGACGATCGTGTCGGTGACCGGTTCGGGGCGGGTTTCGCCCGTCTGCGGGTCGGTGGCCAGGACGGTGTCGCCGTCGGTGAGTTGGTCGATGGGCTTGACGGTGCCGTCGGCCAGGAGGACGGCGGTTCCGGCGGGGAAGCTGTTCTTGCAGCCGCCGCCGAGCCAGCCTCCGATCTTCTTGGCTGCCGCGCTCCCGGCCTGCTTGAGTTCCTGCCCCAGGACCGCGCTGGTGCCTTCGGTCGCCACGGAGGTCACGGCGCCGATGACTTCCGCCTGGAGGATGCCTCCGGCGGAGTGGTCCGCGTTGCCGTCGAGCGCGTTGTCGACGGCGGCTCCGAGGGCGCCGACCGCTGCGGCGCAGCCGGTGGCGGCCGCGACCGCGCTGGTGCCTCCGGTCTCCAGGGCTCCGGCGATGCCGCCTCCGTAGCAGAGGGCGCCGGCGACTCCTTCGACGACGGCGACGACGACGGCGCGGACGAGGGGGTGGTCCGTGGTGTAGTTCTGGATCCGCTTCAGTCCGTTGCCGGTGTGGCAGATCCCCTTCTCGAGGAAGTTGCCGGTGCACTTCTTGGTTCCCCGGCCGTTGCCGCCCGAGCCGTTGCCGTTGTCGCTGCTGGTGCCCCGTTGCTGTTGTGCGGCGGCGAAGTTGCCGTCGGAGGTGATCTTCTGCTGCCAGTACTCCGGCGTGCTGGTCTGCTGGGCGCAGGACAGGGTGACGCAGAAGGCCTCCGGGTGGGGGACGAGGAACTCCCCGCCGTCGGCGGAGTTGGCGTTGGTCATCAGGCCCGAGGGGTCGGAGCTGTTGACCGGGTTGTTGCCGCTGTAGGCGTAGCCGTTCCACTGCTGGGGGCTGCCCTCGTCGAGCAGCGGGTCGGGGTTGACGAAGCGGCCGTGGACGGGGTCGTACTCGCGGGCTCCGAGGTTGGTCAGGCCGGTGGCGGTGTCGAGGGTGCCCCCGACGAAGCCCTTGTCGCCGGACCAGGTGTTCGGTGCGGGCTGGGTGCCGCGGGGGTTGCCGAACGGGTCGGTGGGGCGGCGGGTGACGGTCTGGGCGGCGTCGGTGCCGATCTGGACGCTGCTGGTGCCGTGCGGGTCCGCGCACTGGTAGACGAGGGTGCCGTTGCCGTTGTCGGAGGTGACGCGGGTGATGGTCAGTCCGCCGGGTGCGCCGTAGTAGCGGGCGTCGGACAGGGTGTTGGTGGTGGTGTCGAGGGTGAGTTCGTCACTGCCGAGGTTCAGCGTGGTCTTGCCGGGGTTGCGGCGGATGAGCTGGTTGCCGTCGGCGTCGTACAGGTACGACGTGCCCTGGGCCTCGCCGGTCTTGGTGACCGAGGCGAGCTTGTCCTCGCCGTCCCAGGTGAGCGTGGTGGTGCCGCTGGTGTCGGTGATCGAGGTGGTGTTGCCCACCGCGTCGTACTGGTAGGTGGTCGCGGTGGTGCCGGAGGCCGACTTGGTGGAGGTGGACAGCAGGCCGTGCGGGCCGCCGGTGCCTCCGCCGGTGTTCGGCGCGGTGGTGGGGGTGTTGACGGACTTCGGCGCGCCGAAGGTCTGGGTGGTGGTGACGTCCTTGGCGGTGTTGCCGGTGATGTCGTGCTGCACCAGGGAGGTGCGGTTGCCGGTGGCGTCGTAGCCGTAGGTCTGCCAGTACGGCGAGGGGCCGCCGACGCTGGACGTGCTCGCCGGGCCGGGGGTGGTGGCCGGGCCGTTGGCGTTGACGCAGGCGCCGATGCCCGGGACGGACGGCATGGGGGCCGTGGTGGTGCCGGCGGTGTCGGTCCAGGCGTTGGTGAGCCGTCCCAGGTGGTCGTAGGTGAAGCACTGGGTGTCGGTGGCCGAGGGGCCCTGGATGTCGCTGACCGAGGTGATCCGGCCGGCCGGGTCGTAGGTGTAGTTGGTGGTGTCCACCGCGGTGGTGGAGGTCTGCCGCTCCAGGACGGACTGGGTGATGCGTCCGGTGGCGGGGTCGTAGGTCTGGGTGGAGGAGACGAAGGTGCCGTCGTCGCCGAGCTTGGTCTGGGTCGGGCGGCCGAGTTCGTCGTAGTGGACGTCGGTGATCAGGCTGCTCAGACCGGCGGAGCCCCACATGAGGCCGGTGTCGCTGTAGAGGTAGTCGACCTCTTCGGCGGGCAGGCCGCCGACGGCGGGCAGGTTGGTGTGGTCCAGCAGTCCGAGGACCGGGGTGTAGGCGTTGGTGGTGGTGTAGGTGCCGGCGAGCTTTCCTTCGCTGGAGGGGATGGTGACGCTGCTGCCGGTGACCCGGTAGTCGGTGTCGTACCCGGTGACCGCCGTGGTGTAGGCCTTGCCGGTGGCGCCGCCCACGTACCGGGTGGAGGAGGCCGGGTGGCCCTTGGCTCCGCTGACGGTGTCGTAGGTCCAGCCCGCCAGCTGGTTGGCCGGTGCGACGCTGCCCGCGTACAGGCCGGTCTTGCGGCCCAGCAGGTCGTAGCTGTAGGCGAGGGTGTCGCCCTTGGCGTTGGTCGTCGAGGCGACCTGGGAGTTCACGTCGTAGGCGGTGCGGCTGGTGCCGGTGTCCGGGTCGGTGGAGGAGACCAGCCGGCCGCGCAGGTCGTAGCCGTAGCTCCAGGTGTTGCCCTGGCTGTCGGTGCGCGAGGCGGTCTGGCCGGACGGGGTGTACGCGTACGTGGTGACGTCCGCGTCGGCGGCGCTGCCGGTGGGAGTGGAGCCGTGGTACTGCCACAGCGCCGTGGTGCGGCCCCGGGCGTCGTTGAAGGTGGTGGTCGGGGTGCCGCCCCTGGGGGGTGTCACGTCGGTGCGGTCCGCACCGGGGTAGGCGGTGGTGGTCGACCACTGGGGCTGCCCGTTGGCCTTGAACTCCGACTTGGTGACCCGGCCCATGCCGTCGTAGGTGAGCCGCGTCTGCGCCAGGACCTGGTAGTCGGCCGCGACGAAGACGGTGCCGTTCGGCGAGGTGGTCTTGTCGTAGTGCGGGTCGGAGGTTCCGGTCACCCAGCCGTGGGAGTCGTAGAAGGTGTCGGTGACCAGACGCCCTTCCCAGGTGGCCGCCGAGTTGGTCTGGGTCTGCCGGATCCGGCCCAGGCCGTCGTAGAGCTGGGTGGTGGTCAGGTAGACGTCGCCGGCGCTCTCGACGTGGCTCTGCGAGGTGACGACCGAGGGCGCGGTGACGCCGTTGACCGCGTAGGAGAACTTGTTGTCGGGGGACAGGTTGGTGGCCCGGCCCGGGCGCCACACGGCGGTCAGGCGGCCGAGGCCGTCGTACTGCTGCGTGGTGGTGCGGCCGTTGAGGTCGGTGGAGGTCAGCGGCAGGTTGCGGCCGGGGTCCTGGGTGGCGGTGGAGGTCCAGCCGCCGCCCATCGGGTTGGTCGAGGTGACGGTGGTGGGTATCGCCCCGGTGGCCGGGGTGTAGGAGGTGGTGGTCCTCGCGGCGTTCGCGGCCGGGTCGCGCCCGGTCAGCTGGTTGCCGGCGGCGTCGTAGGTGGAGCCGTCGCCGGTGGTGTCGGACACCGGGCGGCCGTAGACGTCGAAGGTGGTGGTGGCGGTGTTGACGTAGACCGGGTTGCCGGCGGCGTCGTAGTGGTCGAGCGTCTGGGCACCGGTGGCCTCGGCGAGCGTTCCGGCCTGCCCGAACGGCTTGGAGTCGTACAGGGTGCGGACGTCGGCGAGCGTGGTGGCGGCGTTCGCCGCGGTGCCGCAGGGGCCCGCGACCGACTTCTTCTCGCTCACCAGGTTCACCAGGGCCGGGTTGCTGCTGGTGGCGTAGCCGGTGGTGGTGCAGACCTCGGGGGTGGCGGCGGTGCCGTCGCCCTTGTCGTCGACCTGCAGTTCGCGGTTGGCGTGCGCGGGGTCGGTGGTGGCGACCATCGTCGTGGTGCGCCAACTGCCGTCGGTGAGCTTGCTCTTGGCCACCGAGGTGATCTGGGAGGCCGGGTAGCGGGCCACCAGGTCGGGCATGCCGCCGCTCTGCTTGTGCGTCGCGGTGACCTGCTGGCCGTTGCTGGTGCCGCCGTTCACGGCCACGACCTGGCCGCCGGCCTGGTCGTAGACCTCGGTGGCCACCGTCGAACCCGCCAGCCAGTCGCTGTCGGTGACGCTGCCGCCGAGCGGGTTGGCGACGCTCACGCTGCGCCTGGTGCCGTTGGCCAGCACGTCGCCGTCCATGCCGCGCAGGTAGGTCACCCGCTGCTGGGTCCGGGGGGCCTCACCGGCGTTGCCGGTGCCCAGGAAGGTGTCGACCGACTGGTAGCCGCGGAAGTTGTCCCAGGTGCGGGTCTTCGGGTCGGTCCACTCGGCGTCGTTGCGGTGCCAGGCCGCGCCGCCGTTGTAGGTGTAGGAGGTCTTCTTGACCATCAGTGAGCCGGTGACGGCGTCCTGCTCGGCGACGGCGGTGACCAGGTACTTGTTGAACCAGTCGTTCACCGGGTCCGGCGAGGACGAGCCGGGCAGGTACCAGTGCACGGGCTGGCAGGCCATCGTGTTGCCGTCCTCGGAGGACGGCATGTGGTTGTTGACCCGCGAGCACTCCGGGTCGGAGTAGGAGACCGTGATCTGCCCACCGGTCTCGGTGGTGATCTGCTGGATGCGCGGCCGGTTGAACGCGGGCTGCGCCGGGACGAGGCCGTCGACGCGGTTGGCGAGCTCGCGCGCGGTGAAGGACACCGCGGGCAGCTTGGCCTCCGCCTGCCCGTTGGTGCCGGTGCGCTGGATCGAGGCCAGCCACAGCGTGGGCTTGGTGCCGTCGCCGGGGTCGGGGAAGGAGTGCGTGAGCGTCCAGGTGTCGACCGTGCGGTAGGCGGTGCCGACCAGGACCTGGGTGGAGATCCCGGTCAGGCGCTTGGTGCTGAAGAAGCTCGGGTTGGGGACGGTGCAGCTGGTGGTGCACAGCTGGTCCACCGGGACGTCGGGCCAGAAGGAGGCGTTCGCGGCGGTGCGCTGGGCGGGGTCGCAGGTGATCGGGCCCGAGGGCAGGCACCGCTCGGACGTGGTGAAGACCACCTTCGCGGCCGGGTTGAGCGTGCCGTGGGCGGCGGTCTGCTCGGGCAGGCGCTGGCCGTAGGCGATCTGCGTCGGGTAGCCGGCCCGGACGTACGGGGTCAGGGTGCCGTTGCCGCTGTTCTGGCCCGCACCGCGGCTGTAGTTGTTGGTCTCGGTGGCGTAGGTGTAGCTGATCAGGTTCTGGTGGAGGTCGACGACGTAGTCGAGGTTCCAGCGCCAGCCCATGCTGCACCAGGACGCCTTGCCGGTGGTGGAGTTGTAGCAGGGGTCGCCGCTGTTGGGCGAGTACACCGGCTCGGACCAGGCGGAGTTCGTCGCCGGGTCGGTGCCGTCGCCGCCGGGCAGGTGGTTCTGCCCGAACCAGTACTGGGTGCCGTCGGCGACGGTGACCTTCCAGTACTCGCCGTTCTTCAGACCGTTGGGTGCGCCGGTCAGCAGCTCGACCTTCGTGCCGTCGTCGCCCATCAGGTGCCAGACGCCGCTGGTGTCGTCGCGCACCAGCGTGCCGGAGTGCCCGGCCAGCGAGATGCTGGCGTTCTGGCCGCCCCAGCACAGGTCGGCGGAGCCGGTGATGCCGTCCTTCGAACAGCTCTGGTAGGACCGCTCGACGAAGCCGGGCTCGTACCCCCAGCCGTCACCGATCCACGAGGACTGCGCGTTGGCCGAGGAGGTCCTGCCGTCCAGGGCCGACGAGTCGTAGGACAGGGCCACCGACGGCGTCGCCCCGGCGATGCCCGCGGGCACCTGGACGGGGTAGGAGTAGGTGAAGTTGCCGACGTTCGTTCCGGCGCTCCAGGCCGCGGACGGCGACAGCGAGGTCGCCTGGTACGAGCCGGAGGCGCCCGAGGAGCTCGCGGTGGCCGCCAGCACCATCGGCGCGGCCGTACCCGCCGAGGCCTGCACGGCGGTGCCGGAAGCGGTCGGGAACGACGCCTGCGTGAGCGTGCCGCCCGGGCCGTTCGCCGACGACTTGACCGCACCCGAGGTGGCGCCCGGCAGGACGACGTCGGCGCTGAGGCGACCGGAGGCGACGTCGACCCTGCTCTCGACCGGCGTCTGCACCCGGCACTCGGGCTTGTCGGGGGTGGTCAGCGCACAGGCGGGCAGCGCGACCAGCCGGGCGCGGTCGGCCCACTGCGCGCCCCAGGCCTTCAGGTCCAGCTCGACGGTCACCTTCCGGTCCGTCTTCGCGTCGGGGTCGGTGCCGTCCGTCAGCGCGACGACGGGGCCGCTCACCCCGGCCGCCCGGCCCTTCGCCTGCTCGGCGACCTCGACCTTGACCGAGCGGGCGGCAGCCGAACCGCCCCCGCCGACGCCCAGGGCGACCGGCAGCGAACCGGCCTTCACCAGGCCCCGGCCGCCGGAGGAGGGAGAGGCCCCGCCCGTCGCGGCGGCAGCCTCCTTCGCCGCCGCCGAGCCGGACCCGATGACCACCTCGGCGCTCCCGCTCGGCGCCGCCGCGGTCTGCGCGGAGGGCTGCCAGTCCCGGGGCACCGGGAAGTCCGGCGCCTTCGGCTTCGCCGGCACCAGGTCGGCGCCCTTCACCGACTCCAGACCGGTCACCGCGGCCTTGGGCTTCCAGTCCCTGCCCCGGTGCTTGGCCGCCAACGCCTCGGCGGACGGCGCCGCCAGCAGACCCGTCAGCACCGACAGCAGGGTGAAGATCCCCAGCCATCGGTGCCTTCCCCACAACCAGCGTCCCGCCGGCGTCTTCGTACGCCAAGCCCTCACGGCGATCTCCAGTTATCCGATGAACCCGTGCGCACGTGCGCCCGCGGTGTGCGATCCAGTGCGCACCGGGGGAGATGCTAAAGACATCGGAAAGGTCGCGGCAGGGGGGACCGGACGCCCTCGAAAGGGTTTAACGAATCTTTGCAATTCCAGCTGACGATGTGTCAGCGTACGTCCGAATCGACCCTGCTGCCCTCGCCTGGGGTGAACTCTGCGGTATCCGATGGTATGCGGAGGACGCCGAAGGCGAAGCGGTGATCCCCCCGTTCTCCCCACCTCCCCCGCTTGTACGGAGGGATAGGCGGGGATTCGTCCGGAAGGTGGAAATCGAGTTCGGGCGCGACATGTCGGACCTGTTCGGTTTTCGCCGCGCGCGGGTGGTTCACCGTCACTGGATCGTTACGGGGAATCTGTCGAACCGGTTCGGACATATGCGGATATGGAGATTTCACAAGCCGTGGATTATCCGGAGACCATCTGGAGCGCTCGTATACGGTTCTCGCAGAGATTGAGTCCCCTCGATGTCCTCTCGAAGTTCCATCCCTCGTGCACAGCGGCCGTCGTCCGCCGGAACGGGCCGGTTGCCCCGGCTGGTGTCGCTGGCCGCCTGTGGCGCGCTCGGCCTCGGGTTCTTCGGCGTCCCCGCTGCCCACGCCGATCCGGCCACCGCCTCCCCCACCGCCTCGCCCTCCTCGCCCTCCTCGGCCTCCCCCGTCGTGACGCCGGAGCAGCAGGCGATCCAGGACGCCCGGGCGCGGGCCAGGTCCACCGGTCAGCCGGTGGTGGTGGACGCGATGACGACCGAGTCGTCCAGGACGGTGGCGAACCCGAACGGCACGCTGACCACCACCGACAACGCGCAGGCCGTCCGGACCCGGCGGGCCGGTGCGTGGGTGGACCTGGACCCGACGCTGCACCGGAACGCGGACGGGACGATCAGCCCGGCGGCCACCCAGGACTCCCTGACGCTGTCCGGGGGCGGCACCGGTCCGTTCGCCACGATCACCACCTCCGACGGCAAGAAGCTGGCCGTCACCGCGCCGTTCCCACTGCCCGCACCGTCGCTGGACGGAGCCACGGCGACCTACGCCGGTGTGCTGCCCGACGTCGACCTGCAGGTCAGTGCGCTCTCCAACGGCGGCTGGCGGGACGTGATCGTGGTCAGGACCGCGGCGGCGGCCGCGGACCCCCGGCTCGCCACCCTGCACTTCCCGGTCACCACCACCGGCCTGACGGTGGCCGCCGACCCGGCGGGCAACGTCAGCTTCAAGGACTCCGGCGGCGAGGTGCGCTTCCAGGCCCCCACGCCGCTGCAGTGGGACTCCACCGTCTCGTCCGCGGTGCCGCTCGCCTCCGGCGGCGGCGCGGCCGCACCGCGCTCGCCGGCGGTCGCCCCGCAGGACACCCCGCAGGCCGCGGGGTCGAACGCGGCCGGCCCCGGTGCCACGGCCGTCGTCGCCTCGATGGGCGTCGCGGCGACCGGCAGCGGGATCGATCTCATCCCTGACAAGGCGACGTTCGGCAAGGGCACCGGCCCCTGGTACCTGGACCCGACCGTCGGCGCGGTGAGCAAGACCATCGGCGCCACCCAGGTGCAGGAGTACCTCCCCACCTCCACCTACTACAGCACCGGCGCCCAGGATCTCGGCATCGGCTACTGCGGCTACCCCAACTGCCCCGGCCACGGCCGCGAGCGCGCCTACTTCACCATCGGCGTCAGCGCGAACATCTACACCCAGCCCAGCGGTGCCCCGGCCCCGCCGACCGTCTACGACTCCAAGCTGAGCGTCAACGTCGACGGAGCCTCGGCTCCGGACACCAACACCCCGATCGGCCTCTACTGGACCGGCACCATCGACGACGCCACCACCTGGAAGAACCAGCCGTGCAACGGCGGCGGGACGTTCGGCGGCTGCGGCAAGGTCGGGGGCTCCCAGTGGATCAAGGGCACCGGCCCGATCAACTTCGACGTGACCGCGCAGATGCGGCAGGCCGCCTCGCAGAAGTGGGGCACCTGGACGGTCGGCCTCGCGCCCGACGACGAGACCAACATGTCCTACCGCCACCACGTCCAGAGCAGCATCTCCATCGCCACCAACTACGACATCACCCCCAGCGCGTGGTGGCCACGCTCCTCCCCCTCCGTAGGCTTCGCCAACAGCGGTGACGGCAAGGGCACCCCGACCGGCGCGGACTGCCCCGGCAGCGCCGATCCCGGCTGGATCGGCGCCGCCGAGAACATCGCCCTGACCGTCAGCCAGTGGTCCCCGATCGGCGTCAACCTCACCGACAAATTCGCCACCTGGGACGACACCACCGGCAGCGCGCTCCCGACCCTGTCCACCCCCGCGTCGGCCTACGGCAACAACTGGGTGAACCTGCCCGGCTCCCTGCTGACGGACGGTCACCGCTACCGCTGGCAGGCCACCACCACCGACGACTCCCTCACCTCACCCGTCGTCGGGCCCTGCTACTTCCGGTTCGACCGCACCGCGCCGACGGTGAGCGTCAGCTCCGCCCAGTTCCCGCCGTCCGGCTCCCCCGCCCCCGCCACGCTCACCTACGCGGGCCAGAGCGGCACCTTCACCGTCACCGGGACCGACCCCGCCCCGGCAGGCGGCGGCGACACCTCCGGGCTGGCCTGCTACCGGATCAGCACCGCCTCCACCCCGGTCACCGGCTGGCACTGCAACGACGCCACCACCACCAGCGACACCGTCGCCCTGCCCGACGCCACGGGCAGGGCGACCTACGCCTTCACCCCGCCGCACTGGGGCACCAACACGCTCTTCGTCCAGGCCCAGGACAACGCCGGCAACTACAGCCAGCCCGCGGCCTACAGCTTCTACGCCCCCTGGAACCCCGCCCACGGACCCACCTACGGCGACATCACCGGCGACCAGCGGCCCGACATCCTGCTGCCCGACGGCAACGGCGGCCTGCGGCTCGTCCAGAACACCGCCGACCCGGTCAACGCCGGCTGGCTCTCCGGCTCGGCCGCCACCTCGCCGACCGGCACCTGGCAGAACGTGCAGACCACCCACCGCAGTTCACTCCGCGGCGGCGTCACCGTCGACGACCTGATCGCCCACCCGGCCGGCAACCCGCAGCTGTTCCTCTACCAGAACGCCGGCACCGGATCCTTCAACACCCGCACCTCCTTCTACCTCAACGGCACCACCACCCAGGGCCCGGTCACCTGCACCAACGCCGACGGCCTGCCCGTGGACGCGACCCAGACCTCCGGCTGCCCGAGCGACCTGGGCACCGACTGGTCCGGCGCCACCCAGGTCCTCGCCGTCGGATCCCCCGACAACGAGACCACCACCCCCACCGCCAAGACCTCCGTCCTCGCGGTCATCGACAGCAAGCTCTGGCTGTTCTCCCCCGGCAGCAACAACATCCGCCTCCTGGCCACCAAGGACACCCGGGTCTCCTCCCTCGACTGGAGCGACTACGACCTGATCGGCCCCGGCCCGGCCAACGGGACCACCACCTGCACCAGCAACGGCACCACCGCCACCACCGCCCAGACCACCCTGTGGGCCCGGGAGCGCAGCACCGGCCGCATCCTGGCCTACCCGATCACCAAGAACCCGAACAACGGCTGCGCCAACGACTACTCCGCCCTGTCCGACCCGAGCGCCGGCACGGCCATCGGCTCGACCGTCACGGCCGCCGACTACCCGGTGGCCGGATCGGTCGGCGACCTGACCGGCGACGGCATCGCGGACCTGTACGCCCAGAACACCGCCGGCCGGATCGTCATCTGGCCCGGCGTGGTCGGCGACCCCACCGGCCACCCCGGCAAGGTGACCGGGTTCGCCTCCGGCAACGCGATCGGCGACCCGCGGGCGCCCCTGGGCCGCTACCCGCTGGCCGGTCCCGTCAGCAGCACCGACACCACCCACACCCCGGACGCGCTGGGCAGCCACCCCGGAACGGTCAGCGGTGACGTCACCTTCGGCGCCACCAGCGCCACCACCCCCTCCAATGCCGCCACCTTCAACGCCGGGACCACCAACAACGGCGAGGTCAAGGCGGACGGCCTGACCGTCGACACCACCAAGTCGTTCACCGTCTCCACCTGGGCCCGCGCCGACCAGCTCACCGACGGCACCGTCGTCAGCCAGAACGGCGCCCAGGCCAGCAACTTCAAGCTGTGGCCCGCCACCGACGCCTCCGGCGTCAACTGGCGCTTCGCCATGGCGACCTCCGACACGGCGGGAACGGTCTCCTACGACGCGACCACCGAAACCGTCAACTCCTCCGCCCGTGTCCGGACCGGCGCCTGGACCAAGCTGGTGGCCAGCTACAACGCCACCACCCACCAGACGGCCCTCTACGTCAACGGCGCCCTCGCCGCGACCGGCACCCACACCACCGCCGTCACCGGCACCGGCCCGGTGGTCATCGGCCACCACCAGGCCAACGGCACGGCCGCCGGCCCCTTCAAGGGCGCCGTCGCGGACCTCGCGGTCTACCCCTTCGCCACCACCCCCGGCGGATCCGTCCCGGGACCGTTCGTCTCCGCCGTCGCCCCCGGCAAGTGCATGGACGCCGCCTGGGGAGGCACCGCGGACGGAACCGTCATCGAGATCTGGGACTGCAACGGCAGCGGCGCCCAGAACTTCACCATCAAGGACGACGGCACCGTGCGGTTCGGCGGCAAGTGCCTGGACGCGACCGCCAACGGCACCGCCAACGGCACCCTGGTCGAGCTCTACACCTGCAGCGGCGGCGGCAACCAGCGCTGGATCCCCCGCGCCGACGGCTCCCTGCTCAACCCCGTCTCCGGTCGCTGCCTCGACGACCCGAACAGCTCCCCCGCCAACGGCACCCAGCTCCAACTCTGGGACTGCAACAGGACCAACGCCCAGACCTGGGCCTTCATCCCGCTCGTCTGACCGTCCCACCCGGGCTGCCCGGCCGACAGCGGTCGGCCGGGCAGCCCCGCTTCCCGCCCCGTACGCCCCACCACGAAGGAACCATCGTGCCCAAGCAGCCCTCCACCACCCCGCTCGACAAGTACAGCGCGGTCGGCGGCCCGTTCGCCGGCCTGACGTACTGGCAGCTCCTCCTCACCTTCCTCCCCCTCGGCCTCGCCCTGGTCCTCGTCCTCGGCGCCGTCGGCGCGGCCCTCGGCGCGGGCGCCGCGATGGCCAACCTGAAGGTCGTCCGGAAGGAGCTGTCCACCCCCGTCAAGGCACTCGCCATGCTCGGCGTCGACCTCGCGGCCGCGGCGCTCTGGCTGGCGGTCGCGGGTGCCGTCGGCGCCGCCACCACCCACTGACCCGCCGCCTGCTCCGCACCGGCCGCCGCGGGGTCGGTCCCAGGACGCTGCGGGACCGTTCGACCTGTGAGACGCCCCGCCGGGCGGGAATGAACGGCGGGGGGCGGGTGCTCGGGGCCGTCATGGATCTCTCTCTGCCCCCGGTCGCCCCCGTCCCGTCGCCGTACGGCGGCCTCGCCCGCCACGGTGTCAGCTACGCGCTGCGCACCGGCTTCCGCCCGCTGCTGCTGGACCTGCACGTACCGGCCGGGGAGGGGCCGTTCCCGGTGGTGGTGTGGCTGCACGGCGGCGCGTTCCGGGAGGGCGACCGCCGCTACCTGCCGAGCACGCTGCGGCCCGGTTCGGTGTTCGAGGCGCTGGTGGCGGCGGGCCTCGCGGTCGCGACGGTCGACTACCGGCTCTCCGGCGAGGCCCACTACCCGGCCCAACTCGACGACGTGACGGCCGCGTTGCGCTACCTGCGGGAGTACGCCGGGGAGCTCGGCCTGGACACCGACCGGCTCGGGGTGTGGGGCGAGTCCGCGGGCGGGACGCTGGCCGCGCTCGCGGCGCTGACCACCGACGCGGTCACGGCCGCCGTCTGCTGGTACCCGCCCACCGACCTGGCCGCCCTGAACCACCACGGGCCGGACTCCCCGGTCACCCAACTGCTGGGCGGCTGCTCGTCCGAGCTCGTCGCGGAGGCCAACCGGGCCAGCCCGGTCCGGCAGGTCACCCCCGCCGCTCCGCCGTTCCTGCTGGTGCACGGCGTGCAGGACGACCTGGTGCCGCTGTCCCAGTCCGAGGCGCTGCACGAGCGCCTGCTGGCGGCGGGCGCCCGCTCCGTCCTGGTGCCGGTCGAGGGGGCCGGGCACTGCTTCGGCGAGTACCCGGACACCGAGGGGCTGATCGACGACGCGGTGGCCTTCCTGTCGGTCGAGCTCTCGGGCCGTACCGCGCAAGGAGACTGACCGGCCATCAGACAGCGAGCCGCCCCGGTCGGGCGATCGGCCGGGGCGGGGCAGCCGCCGCCCACGCAGAGAGCGCTCTCACGAACCCCGGCGGCCGCTCCGGCCTCAGCTTTCAAGATCTGAAGGGGAGTTGCGACCAGAGGTCGTCAAAGGTCCGAGAAATCCCCCGTTCTTTGACATTGCCATGCCGATATCCCGTCCGTACGATTCAGGCCAACCGGCGGAGGCGCCCCGCCGCAGAGAGCGCTCTCAGACAAAGGATTCCACCATGGCTGCTGCCCCACGCACGCGCCGTTGGCCCCTCGGCGGATTCGTGCTCCTCCTGACCGCCGCCCTGGCGGCCGCCGCGCCGTTCGGCTCCTCCCCCACCGGCACCGCCCCCACCGCCGTCGCCCCGCTGGCCGCCGCACCGGTGGCCGCCAGTAGCTGGGGCGACGACTTCGACGGACCGGCCGGTTCGGCCGTCGACCCCGCCAAGTGGACGATGGAGACCGGCGGTTCGGGCAACGGCAACCACGAGTTGCAGTACTACACGGCGGGCGCCGCGAACGCCGCGCTGGACGGCCAGGGCCACCTGGTCATCACCGCCAAGCGCAACACCGACGCCGGGCTGTCCTGCTGGTACGGCACCTGCCAGTACACCTCCGCCCGGCTGAACACCTCGCGCACCTTCACCCAGGCGTACGGGCACTTCGAGTCCCGGATCAAGATCCCGCGCGGGCAGGGCATCTGGCCCGCGTTCTGGATGCTCGGCAACGACATCTCCACCGCGGGCTGGCCCAACAGCGGCGAGATCGACGTCATGGAGAACATCGGCCGCGAGCCCGGCACCGTGCACGGCACCATCCACGGCCCCGGCTACTCCGGCGCGGCCGGGATCGGCGCGCCGTACAGCCTGCCCGCCGGGCAGTCCTTCGCCGACGCCTTCCACACCTTCGCGGTCGACTGGAGCCCCACCGCCATCACCTGGTCGGTGGACGGCACCGCCTACCAGACCCGCACCCCCGCCGACCTGGGCGGCAACCGCTGGGTGTTCGACCACCCGTTCTTCGTGATCCTCAACCTCGCGGTCGGCGGCGACTGGCCCGGCAACCCGGACGGCTCCTCCACCTACCCGCAGACCATGACCGTCGACTACGTCCACACCACCACCTGGGGCGGCAGCACCGGCACCTACACCGGGCGGATCACCGGCCCCGGCGGCATGTGCATGGACGTGGCGGGCGGCTCCAGCGCCGACAGCACCCCCATCCAGCTGCACAACTGCACCGGCAACGCCGCCCAGCAGTGGACGGTCGGCACCGACGGCACCGTCCGCGCCCTCGGCAAGTGCCTGGACGTCGCCGCCGCCTCCCACAACGACGGCGCGGCCATCCAGCTCTACACCTGCAACGGCACCAGCGCCCAGCAGTGGACGCACCGCTCCGGCAACGACCTCCTCAACCCCGGCTCCGGGAAGTGCCTGGACTCCCCGAACGGCTCCGCGGCCGACGGGACGAAGCTCCAGCTGTGGACCTGCAACGGCACCGGCGCGCAGAAGTGGTACTTCGGCTGACGGCACGACGCCACGCCGCCGAACGCGCCCCGCGCTGACGCGGCACCGGCACCGGCACCGGCACCGGCCACGGGCCGCCCCCACCGGCCCCTCCCCCGGCGCGGCCGACCGTCCCTCCGCACCCACCACCGGTCGGCCG
>NZ_JBIAVO010000015.1:0-170066 GCF_042894345.1 Kitasatospora sp. NPDC001540 | reverse complement strand
GGTGACCTCGCCGGCGATGTGCACCAGGCCGGTGGTGATCAGCGTCTCCACGGCGACGCGGGAGGTCGGGTCGTCCTTGAGGAGGGCGTCCAGGATGGTGTCGCTGATCTGGTCAGCGATCTTGTCGGGGTGGCCCTCGGTGACGGACTCCGAGGTGAACAGGCGGCGAGACACAGCGCTCCCTGGGGTTGCAGCGGCTGCTGACTGAATGCGCGCGGAAGTCCCGCGGCATCCGGAAAGACTTGATTCCTGGTGTGGAGTGTAACGGTCGGCTACCGATCCCGAACACTCCCTACGGAGGTCCGTCGTGTCCGCGACCGGAATCCCCCTCGACGGGGTCTGCGCCGGTCAGGACGGGTCGCAGCCGAACCTCCCGGCCGGGAGGGATCCAACTGCCGGAGCGACCAGGGGCGTTGCGGCGGCTACCGGTCGGCCTCCGGGCCGGGGGCGGGCAGCCGGGCGACCACCCGGTCCCAGATCGCGTCGGCCAGGACCTCCTTCGGCCCGTCCGCGATGTGGACCTCGGAGCCGTCGGCGCCCAGCAGCACCGCGCTGTTGGTCTCCTGGCCGAAGGCCTTGCCGTCGCCGACCTCGTTGACCACCAGCAGGTCGCAGCCCTTGCGGGCCAGCTTGGCCCGGCCGTTCGCCAGCGCGTCGTCGGTCTCGGCGGCGAAGCCGACCACCACCTGCCCGTCGTGGGCCCGGTCGGCCGACACCTCGGCCAGCACGTCGGGGTTGCGGACCAGCGCGACCGGGGCGGGCTCGACCCCGTCCACCTTCTTGATCTTGCCGGTGGCGTACTCGGCGGGCCGGAAGTCGGCGACGGCCGCGGCCATCACCACCGCGTCGGCGTCCTCGGCGGCCTTCAGCACCGCCTCGCGCAGCTGCATCGCGGTGCCGACCCGGACCACGTCCGCCCCGGCCGGGTCGGGCAGCGCGGTGTTCGCCGCGACCAGGGTGACCCGGGCGCCGCGGGCCACCGCGGTGGCGGCCAGCGCGTAGCCCTGCTTGCCGGAGGAGCGGTTGCCGAGGAAGCGCACCGGGTCGAGCGGCTCGCGGGTGCCGCCCGCCGAGACCACCACGTGACGGCCGGTCAGGTCCCGCTCCAGGGCGCCGCGCAGCAGCACCCGGCGGCAGACCGCGAAGATCTCGCCCGGGTCGGGCAGCCGCCCCTTGCCGGTGTCGACGCCGGTGAGCCGGCCCACCGCGGGCTCGATCACGATCGCGCCGCGCCGCCGCAGCGTGGCGACGTTCTCCTGGGTCGCCGGGTGCTCCCACATCTCGGTGTGCATCGCGGGCGCGAACACCACCGGGCAGCGCGCCGTCAGCAGGGTGTTGGTCAGCAGGTCGTCCGCCAGGCCGTGGGCGGCCTTCGCCAGCAGGTCCGCGGTCGCCGGGGCGACCACCACCAGGTCCGCCTGCTGCCCGATCCGCACGTGCGGGACCTCGTGCACCCGCTCCCAGGTCTCGGTCGCCGCGGGCCGCCCGGACAGCGCCGCCCAGGTCGCCTCCCCGACGAAGTGCAGCGCCGCCGCGGTCGGCACCACCGTCACCTCGTGCCCGGACTCGCTGAACCTCCGCAGCAGCTCACAGGCCTTGTAGGCGGCGATCCCGCCGCTCACCCCGAGGACCACACGGGACGCGTTCATGACGGTCGGCTCTCCTTAGTGCGACGTGCTGCGACGTGCTGCGACGGCTCGGGCCCACCCTACGGCCCCCCGCCGCCCGCCTGCGACGTGTCGGGGCGCACACGGCACAGGGCCCGCCCCGCTGCCGGAAGACGGCGACGGAACGGGCCCTGCGGTGGCTCTCGGGGCTCAGGCGCCCTCGACCGCCTCGGCGGTGAGCAGGCCGGCGTTGATCTCGCGCAGCGCGATCGACAGCGGCTTCTCGTGCACGTGGGTGTCGACCAGCGGGCCGACGTACTCCAGCAGGCCCTCGCCCAGCTGCGAGTAGTACGCGTTGATCTGGCGGGCGCGCTTGGCCGCGTAGATCACCAGGCTGTACTTGGAGTCGGTGGCCTCGAGCAGCTCGTCGATCGGCGGGTTGATGATGCCCTCGGGCGCGGTCATCGAAGAGGACACGCTGAACCTTCCGAAGTGGTTTGTCAGGAACTCTGTCCGGACCGGCTGGGTGCAGCCGATCCGGTCAGGCTACACCGAGCAAGGCTAGCAGTTCGGCCGCTACCTGCTCGACGGAGGTGTTGACAAGCGTCGTGTCGAACTCCGCCTCGGCCGCCAGCTCGACCTTCGCGACGGCCAGCCGCTCGTCGATCACGTCCTGCGGCTCGGTGCCGCGGCCGGTGAGCCGGCGCACCAGCTCCTCCCAGCTCGGCGGGGCCAGGAAGACCAGCTGGGCCTCGGGCATCGACTCCTTGACCTGCCGGGCGCCCTGGAGGTCGATCTCCAGCAGCACCGGCTCGCCCTTGTCGAGCTTGTCGAGCACCGCCTGCCGCGGCGTCCCGTACCGGTTCCCGGCGAAGACGGCCCACTCCAGCAGCTCGCCGTTGGCCACCAGCTTGTCGAACTGCTCGTTGTCGACGAAGTGGTACTGCACGCCGTCGCGCTCGCCGGGGCGCGGGTGCCGGGTCGTCGCCGACACCGACAGCCAGACCTCGGGGAACTGCTTCCTCATATGAGCGACGACCGTGCTCTTGCCGACCCCGGAGGGGCCGGAGAGCACGGTCAGCCGCGGACGCTCACTCATGCACCGATTATCCCGGATCGCGGACGTTCCGCCGACACCGGCCTCCGTTCAGGAGGCGGCGCCGCCGAACTCGCGCTCCAGGGAAGCGATCTGGTTCGTACCGAGGCCGCGCACGCGACGGCTCTCGGAGATGCCCAGGCGCTCCATGATCTGCTTGGCGCGCACCTTGCCGACGCCCGGCAGGGACTCCAGCAGGGCGGAGACCTTCATCTTGCCGATGACCTCGTCGTCGGACTTGCCGGCCTTGATGACGTCGTGCAGCGAGGCGCCCGAGTGCTTCAGCCGGTTCTTGACGTCAGCGCGCTTCCGGCGAGCCTCGGCGGCCTTGGCGAGCGCGGCGGTGCGCTGTTCGGGAGTAAGGGGCGGAAGAGCCACGCCGTTCACCTCAGGTGTGGATGGAAGGGATGAGCCATGACTTGGTGGTGCCCGGACGCCACAGGCTCTGACCTGCGGAGGTGGCCGTGACCACCGCCAACTGGCGTCCTACCGCCGGACACTACCCAACTTGGGCCGCCGCGTCAGGAAAAGAACACGAAAAGTCCAGGTCAGCAGGGGCCGACCTGGGAGTTTTCCGGTCAAATCAACCGAGTTGACGGCCCTCCGGTCATGCGTTTGTGACGGCCCTCACATCGTCGACGAACGCCTGCGCGGCCTGCCGGAGCGCCTGCACCGACGGTCCGTGCTTGAGCACGTCCCGGCTCACCGAGGGCACCACGTTGCGCACCTGGTCGCCGAAGACCCGCGGCAGGTCGGCCGCGGTGGCGCCCTGCGCGCCCACTCCGGGGGCCAGCAGCGGGCCGTTGATCGCCAGGTCCGCGCCCGCGTCGGCGAGCGTCGCGCCGACCACCGCGCCGAACGAACCCAGCGGCTCGGCGCCCGCGTTCTCCGCCGCCAGCCGCCGCAGCACCTCCTGCGCCACGCTCCGCCCGTCCGCCCCGACCGCCCGCTGCACCTCGTGCCCCTCCGGGTTCGAGGTCAGCGCCAGCGCGAACAGCCCGCAGCCGTTGGCGTTCGCCAGGTCGACGGCCGGCTGCAGCGAACCGAAGCCCAGGTACGGGCTGACGGTCAGCGCGTCGGAGAACAGCGGGCTGTCCGGCGACAGGAACGCCTCCGCGTACGCGGCCATGGTCGAGCCGATGTCGCCGCGCTTGGCGTCCATCACCACCAGCGCCCCGGCCGCCCGGGCCTCGGCCACCGAGCGCTCCAGGACGGCGACGCCGCGGCTGCCGAAGCGCTCGAAGAACGCGGCCTGCGGCTTGAGCACCGCGACCCGGTCCGCCAGCGCCTCCACCACCGTGCGGGAGAACGTCTCCAGGCCCGCCAGGTCGTCGCCCAGGCCCCAGGCGGTGAGCAGCGAGGCGTGCGGGTCGATGCCGACGCAGAGCTGGCCCCGGGTGTCGAGGGCGGTCCGCAGGCGGGTGCCGAAGGGCGTGGTGTCAGTCATCTACGGTCTTCCGTCTTCCGTCGTGGTGGCGCGGTGGGCCAGTCCCACCGCGTCGGTGTAGGCGGCGAAGCCCCTGGTGGTGAGCTCCGCGCGCAGTTCGTCGAGGATCCGCAGCGGGGCGGTCGGGTCGCGCAGCAGCTCCGAGCCGACCGCGACGCCGGACGCCCCGGCCAGGGTGAACTCCAGGGCATCCCGCCCGGTGCGCACCCCGCCCATCGCGAGGATCGGCACCGCGGGCATCCGCCCGGCCCGCATCGCGGCGTGCACCTGGAACACGCAGTGCACCGCGATCGGGCGCAGCGCGGGCCCGGACAGGCCGCCCGCCCCGGCCGCCAGGGCGGGGCGGCAGGCGTCCAGGTCGATGGCCATCGCGCGGGCGGTGTTGACCATCGACAGGCCGTCGGCCCCGGCCGCCGCGCAGGCGGCCGCGACCTCGGTGACCGTGCCGGTGTCGGGGGCGAGCTTGGCGTAGACCGGCAGGTCGGGGGCGACGGCCTTGACTGCGGCGACCACGTCGTAGCTGACCGCCGGGTTGGCCGCGAACGGCACGCCCCGGTCGGCGGCCCCCGGCACGGACAGGTTCAGCTCCAGGCCGCGCACCCCGTCCCGCCCGGCCAGCCGGGCCGCCAGCTCGGCGAAGTCCTCCAGCCGGTGCCCGCCGATCGACACCACGGTGCGCACCCCGCGCTCCGCCAGCCAGGGCAGCTCCCGCCGCAGGAAGCCCTCCAGCCCGGGGTTCTGCCCGCCGACCGCGTTCAGCACCCCGGCCGGCACCGGCACCACCCGCGGCCCCGGTGCCCCCGCCCCGGCCCGCGGCAGCACCGTCCGGGTGGTCAGCGTCCCCAGCTCGTCCAGGGGCACGAACCGCGCCAGCTCCCGCCCGAACCCGGCGCACCCGGCCGCCGTCGACAGCGGGTTCGGCACCGTCCCGGTCCCCAACGGCGCGGTGAGGTCCACCTCCTGACGCTCCGTCACGCCCCCGTCCCTCCCGCGTCCGCCCCTTCCACGTCCGCCGGTACGGTCTCCAGTCCGCTCCAGCGCACCCGCACGCCGTCGAACACCGGCCCCTCGGCGCAGGCGCGAACCAGGCGGCTGACGCCGTCGGCGTCGCGCACCGGCAGCACGCAGCCCAGGCACAGGCCGGTGCCGCAGGGCGTCTCGGTGGCGACCGCCGTCCAGCTGCGCGCCCCGCGGGCCGTCGCGGCGGCGACCGCGGCGGCGGTGAGTTCGGGGCTCGCGGCGGTGTAGAGCAGGTCGGCGTCGAGCGCGGCGAGGGCCTGGTCGAGGAGGGCGGCGGGGTCGTCGCCGATCGGGAGCCCGGCGCTGCCGTCGGCGGTGAGCAGCAGGACGTCGGCGGTCAGTTCGCGGGCGGCGTCGACCCCGTACAGCCGTCCGGCGCTCCCGGCGGCGAGCACGAAGGCGACCCGGCCGCCCGCCGCGAGCAGCTGTTCGGCGAGGGCGAGCAGCGGTCCGGCCTGGGTGTCCTCGCCCAGCAGCAGGGCGCAGCCGGGGGCGTCGGGCTGCGGGTAGGGGGTGCCGAGGGGGGCGATCAGGTCGAGCAGCGGCGGGGGGTCGGCGGGCAGCAGCAGGTCGAGCGTGTCGCCGTCGGCCCGCAGCAGGGGCACGGCGTGGCGCAGCACGTCGACGCTGCCCGCGGGGGCGGCCAGGGCCGCGAAGTGCCCGGGCCGGAACCGGGCCGCCGCCGTGGCGCACCGCACGGTGACCCGCCGGGCGGGCCCGTCGGCCCGGGTGCCGACCACCTCGGCCCGGGCCACCACCGGATTGGCCATCCCCGCCGTCCCTTCCTCTCCCTCGTCCCGGGGCCCTAGGGCCCGTCTTCAAACCCCCGCCTGCCCCACGACGCCTGGCACGCCCTCTCGCCGCACCGGGCGAAAGACCAAGTACACCCAGTACGAGGCCTTCCACCCGGCACGCCGAGAGCACGCACCAGACGCCGCAGGGCTGCGACGGGGGTTTGAAGACGGACCCTAGCGGTTGCCCTTGCCCACCGCTTCGCCGATCGTCGCGTACCCGGCCGCCCGCAGCCGGGCCGACAGGCCCCGGTGCACCTTGCGCATCCAGAACGGGCCCTCGTAGACGAACGCGGAGTAGCCCTGGACGAGGTCGGCGCCGGCCAGGATCCGCTGCCAGGCGTCCTCCGCGGTCTCGACGCCGCCGACGGAGACGATGGCGAGCCGGCCGTCGGTGCGCTTGCGCAGGCGTTCCAGCACCTGCAGCGAGCGCTCCTTGAGCGGGGCGCCGGAGAGGCCGCCCATGCCGATCTCCTCGATCCGGTCGGCGGGGGTGCGCAGCCCCTCCCGTCCGATGGTGGTGTTGGTGGCGATGATGCCGTCCAGGCCGAGGTGCAGGGCCATGTCGGCGATCTCGTCGATGTCCTCGTCGGCGAGGTCGGGGGCGATCTTCACCAGCAGCGGCACGTGGTGGTTGGTGACCTCGTCGGCGGCCTTGCGGACGTCCCACAGCAGCGGCCCGAGCACCTGCACGGCCTGCAGGTTGCGCAGCCCGGGGGTGTTCGGCGAGGAGACGTTGACGACCAGGTAGTCCGCGTACGGGGCCAGCGCCCTGGCGCTCTTCAGGTAGTCGGCCGTCGCCTCGTCCTCCGGCACGACCTTGGTCTTGCCGATGTTGACGCCGATGACGGGCGTGCTGCTGGTGTGCGGGCGGGCGGCGAGGCGGGCGGCGACCCGGGCGGAGCCCTGGTTGTTGAAGCCCATCCGGTTGATCAGCGCCCGGTCCTCGACCAGGCGGAACAGCCGCGGGGCGGGGTTGCCGGGCTGCGGCTCGCCGGTCACGGTGCCGATCTCGACGAAGTCGAAGCCGAGCATCGACAGGCCGTCGATGCCGATGCCGTCCTTGTCGAAGCCCGCGCCGAGGCCGAACGGCCCGGGCAGGTCGAGGCCGAGCGCGGTGGTGCGCAGCCGGGGGTCGCGCGGGGCGAGCACGGCGCGCACCAGCGAGCGCAGGCCGGGCACCGAGGCGGCCAGTCGGATCCAGAAGAACGCCAGGTGGTGGGCCTTCTCCGGGTCCATCTTCTTGAACACCAGGTTGAACAGGAGCTTGTACATCGCGGGGGTGACCTCCGTCAGCCGGACCGAGCCTGGACATGGACGTGGGGGGCACCCGGCAACCGGACCGGCGTGCCCCCCACGGTTTCGACCTAGTTGCGGCCGGAGTTGATCAGCGCCGCGTGCTCCTGCAGCGACATCACGCCGACCTCGCCGCGCCGCAGCTCGGCGATGCCCTGCACGGCCGCGCCCATCGCCTGCACGGTGGTCAGGCAGGGCACGCCCCGGGAGACCGCGGCGGTGCGGATCTCGTAGCCGTCGAGGCGGCCGCCGGTGCCGTACGGGGTGTTGATGATCAGGTCGACCTCACCCTCGTGGATCAGCTGGACGATGGTCTTCTCGCCGCCCGGGCCCTCGCCGTCGGAGTGCTTGCGCACCACGGTGGCGGGGATGCCGCCGCGCTGCAGCACCTCGGCGGTGCCGGTGGTGGCGAGCAGCTCGAAGCCGAGCTCGACCAGCGCGCGGGCCGGGAAGACCAGGTTGCGCTTGTCGCGGTTGGCGACCGAGACGAACACCTTGCCCTTGGTCGGCAGGGCGCCGTACGCGCCGGTCTGGGACTTGGCGTACGCGGTGCCGAAGACCCGGTCGATGCCCATGACCTCGCCGGTGGAGCGCATCTCGGGGCCGAGCACGGTGTCCACGCCGCGGCCGTGCACGTCGCGGAAGCGCGACCACGGCATCACGGCCTCCTTGACGGAGATCGGCGCGTCGGCGGGCAGGGTGCCGCCGTCGCCCTCGCGCGGCAGCAGGCCCTCGGCGCGCAGCTCGGCGACGGTGGCGCCGAGCGAGATCCGGGCGGCGGCCTTGGCCAGCGGGACGGCGGTGGCCTTGGAGGTGAACGGCACGGTGCGGGAGGCGCGCGGGTTGGCCTCCAGCACGTACAGGATGTCGCCGGAGAGCGCGAACTGGATGTTGATCAGGCCGCGCACGCCGACGCCCTTGGCGATGCCCTCGGTGGCCGAGCGCAGCCGCTTGATGTCGTACCCGCCGAGGGTGATCGGGGGCAGCGCGCAGGCGGAGTCGCCGGAGTGGATGCCGGCCTCCTCGATGTGCTCCATGACGCCGCCGAGGTACAGCTCCTCGCCGTCGTAGAGCGCGTCGACGTCGATCTCGACGGCGTCGTCGAGGAAGCGGTCGATCAGCACGGGGTGCTCGGAGATCAGGCCGGCGTGCCGCTCCAGGTAGGAGGCGAGCGAGGGCTCGTCGTAGACGATCTCCATGCCGCGGCCGCCGAGCACGTAGGACGGGCGGGCCAGCACGGGGTAGCCGATCTCGTCGGCGATCGCCTTGGCCTCCTCGAAGGAGAACGCGGTGCCGTGCTTGGGGGCGGGCAGGCCCGCGTCGCGCAGCACCCGGCCGAACGCGCCGCGCTCCTCGGCGAGGTGGATCGCCTCCGGCGGGGTGCCGACGATCGGCACGCCGTTGTCCTTGAGCGCCTGCGCCAGGCCCAGCGGGGTCTGGCCGCCGAGCTGCACGATCACGCCGGCCAGCGGCCCGGCCTGCTGCTCGGCGTGGACGATCTCCAGCACGTCCTCCAGGGTGAGCGGCTCGAAGTAGAGCCGGTCGGAGGTGTCGTAGTCGGTGGAGACGGTCTCCGGGTTGCAGTTGACCATCACGGTCTCGTACCCGGCGTCGGCGAGCGCGAAGGAGGCGTGCACGCAGGAGTAGTCGAACTCGATGCCCTGGCCGATCCGGTTCGGGCCGGAGCCCAGGATGATCACGGCGGGCTTGGTGCGCGGGGCGACCTCGCTCTCCTCGTCGTAGGACGAGTAGAAGTACGGGGTCTTGGCGGCGAACTCGGCGGCGCAGGTGTCGACGGTCTTGAACACCGGGCGGATGCCCAGCGCGTGCCGCACCTCGCGGACCACGTCGGCCTTCAGGCCGCGGATCTCGCCGATCTGCTGGTCGGAGAAGCCGTGCCGCTTGGCGTGGCGCAGCAGCTCGGGGTCGAGCTCGTCGGCCGCGCCCAGCTCGACGGCGATCTCGTGGATCAGGAAGAGCTGGTCGACGAACCACGGGTCGATCTTCGTGGACTCGAACACCTCCTCGGGGGTGGCGCCGGCCCGGATCGCCTGCATGACGGTGTTGATCCGGCCGTCGGTCGGGACGACGGCCTTCGCCAGCAGCTCGGTCTTGTCGCCCGGGTCGCCGACCCAGCTGAACTGCGAGCCCTTCTTCTCCAGCGAGCGCAGCGCCTTGTTGAGCGCCTCGGGGAAGTTGCGGCCCATCGCCATGGCCTCGCCGACCGACTTCATGGTGGTGGTCAGCGTGGCGTCGGCGGACGGGAACTTCTCGAACGCGAAGCGCGGCACCTTGACGACGACGTAGTCGAGGGTCGGCTCGAAGGAGGCCGGGGTCTGCTCGGTGATGTCGTTGGGGATCTCGTCCAGCGTGTAGCCGACGGCGAGCTTCGCGGCGATCTTGGCGATCGGGAAGCCGGTGGCCTTGGAGGCCAGCGCGGAGGAGCGCGAGACGCGCGGGTTCATCTCGATGACGATGACCCGGCCGTCGGCGGGGTTGACCGCGAACTGGATGTTGCAGCCGCCGGTGTCGACGCCGACCTCGCGGATCACGGCGATGCCGATGTCGCGCAGGATCTGGTACTCGCGGTCGGTCAGCGTCATCGCCGGGGCGACGGTGATCGAGTCGCCGGTGTGCACGCCCATCGGGTCGAAGTTCTCGATGGAGCAGACCACCACGACGTTGTCGTGCTTGTCGCGCATCAGCTCCAGCTCGTACTCCTTCCAGCCGAGGATGGACTCCTCCAGGAGCACCTCGGTGGTCGGCGAGAGGGCCAGGCCCTGCCCGGCGATGCGGCGCAGGTCCTCCTCGTCGTGCGCGAAGCCGGAGCCGGCGCCGCCCATGGTGAAGGAGGGGCGGACCACGACCGGGTAGCCGCCGAGGGTCTCGACGCCCGCGAGGACGTCATCCATCGAGTGGCAGATCACCGAGCGGGCGGACTCGCCGTGGCCGATCTTGGCGTTGACGGCCTCGACGACGCCCTTGAAGAGCTCGCGGTCCTCGCCCTTGTTGATCGCCTCGACGTCGGCGCCGATCAGCTCGACGTCGTACTTCTCCAGCGTGCCGGCCTTGTGCAGGGAGATCGCGGTGTTGAGCGCGGTCTGGCCGCCCAGGGTCGGCAGCAGCGCGTCGGGGCGCTCCTTGGCGATGATCTTCTCGACGAACTCCGGGGTGATCGGCTCGACGTAGGTCGCGTCGGCGATCTCCGGGTCGGTCATGATGGTCGCCGGGTTGGAGTTGACCAGGATGACCCGCAGCCCCTCGGCCTTGAGCACCCGGCAGGCCTGCGTACCCGAGTAGTCGAACTCCGCCGCCTGGCCGATGACGATCGGGCCGGAGCCGATCACCAGGACGGACTTGATGTCGGTGCGCTTAGGCACGCTGGCCCTCCATAAGGCTAACGAAGCGGTCGAAGAGGTACGCGGCGTCGTGCGGGCCGGCGGCCGCTTCGGGGTGGTACTGCACGCTGAAGGCGGGGACGTCGAGCGCCTGCAGGCCCTCGACCACGTCGTCGTTGAGGCAGACGTGGGAGACCTCGACCCGCCCGAAGGGGGTGTCGCTCACCTTGTCCAGCGGCGCGTTCACGGCGAAGCCGTGGTTGTGGGCGGTCACCTCGACCTTGCCGGTGGTGCGGTCCTGCACCGGCTGGTTGATGCCGCGGTGGCCGTACTTGAGCTTGTAGGTGCCGAAGCCGAGGGCCCGGCCCAGGAGTTGGTTGCCGAAGCAGATGCCGAAGAACGGGGTCTTCTTCGCCAGCACGCCGCGCAGCACCTCGACCTGCCGGTCGGCGGTGGCCGGGTCGCCGGGGCCGTTGGAGAAGAACACGCCGTCGGGCTGCACGGCGTAGATGTCCTCGACGGTGGAGTTGGCGGGCAGCACGTGCACCTCGATGCCGCGCTCGGCCATCCGCTGCGGGGTCATGCCCTTGATGCCCAGGTCGAGGGCGGCGACGGTGAACTTCTTCTCACCGATCGCCGGGACGACGTAGGCCTCCTTGGTGGCGACCTCGGCGCACAGGTCGGCGCCCTTCATCTCGGGCGCCTGCTGCACCTTGGCCAGCAGTTCGGCCTGGTCGGCGACGGCCGGGCCGGAGAAGATGCCGACCCGCATCGCGCCGCGCTCGCGCAGGTGGCGGGTGAGCGCGCGGGTGTCGATGCCGCTGATGCCGACGACGCCCTGGCGCTCCAGCTCCTCGTCCAGCGAGCGCTGGGAGCGCCAGTTGGAGGCGACCCGGGAGGGGTCGCGGACCACGTAGCCGGACACCCAGATCTGCTGCGACTCGTCGTCCTCGTCGTTCCAGCCGGTGTTGCCGATCTGCGGGGCGGTCATCACGACCACCTGGCGGTGGTAGGACGGGTCGGTCAGGGTCTCCTGGTAGCCGGACATGCCGGTGTTGAAGACCGCCTCGCCGAAGGTCTCGCCGACCGCGCCGTACGCCTGGCCGCGGAAGGTCCGGCCGTCCTCCAGGACGAGCACGGCGGGCACGCGCTCCCGCCTGGTGCGCTGCGTGGTGGGGGCAGGTGCGGTCATGTGGCGGCCTCTTCCGTCTTCATCGTCTTCGTACGTGTCACTAGTGCCTCGACGGCCTCGACCCAGTCCTCGTGCGCGGCGGCGGCGTCCAGCCGGAAGCCGCTCTCCAGCGCGCGGTCGCCGTGCGTCCAGCCGACCACCAGCAGCCCGCTGGGCACGACCTTCCCGGCGATGCCGGAGTCGGTGCGGGCGCCGGTGAGCGCCGCGGCGGGGATCCACAGGTCGGTGTCGCCGGGGCGGCGGGCCAGCAGGCCCCGCTCGGTGAGGGTCAGTTCGGCGAGGCTGCGGGTGCCCAGGCCGTGCGCGACGACCCGGTCCAGCCAGTTCCCGGCGGTGGTGGAACCGTGGTAGCGGCCGGGCGCCGCGAGCAGCGCCGGGCCCGGGTCCCGCGGCACCGCGGGCAGCTCCGGCAGGTCGGACTGGAGGGTGCGCCGCCAGTTCCAGCCCTGCCGCATCAACCAGTACACCAGCGCGATCAGGACCAGCAGGCCGACCGTCGCGCCGATGTACCCGGGCCAGTCGGTGACCTGACCCTTCTCGGTGGCGAGCATCAGCGCTCGACCAGCTCGCCGGCGAGCACGGTGGCCTCGCCGCGCAGGAAGGTGGCGTGCACCCGTCCGGGCAGGTCCATGCCCTTGTACGGGCTGTTGCGGGAGCGGGTCGCGAAGGTGTCGGGGTTCACCACTCCACGGTACGCGGGATCGAACAGCACCAGGTTGGCAGGCTCGCCCACCGAGACGGGGCGTCCGTGCCCGGCGAGCCGGCCGATCCGGGCCGGGCGGTGCGACATCCGGTCCGCGACGCCCTCCCAGTTCAGCAGGCCGGTGTCGACCATGGTCTGCTGCACGACCGACAGCGCGGTCTCCAGCCCGACCATGCCCATGGCGGCGACCGCCCACTCGCAGTCCTTGTCCTCCGCGGGGTGCGGGGCGTGGTCGGTGGCGACGGCGTCGATGGTGCCGTCGGCCAGCGCCTCGCGCAGCGCCTCGACGTCCGCGGCGGTGCGCAGCGGCGGGTTGACCTTGTACACCGGGTCGTAGCTGCGGACCAGTTCGTCGGTGAGCAGCAGGTGGTGCGGGGTGACCTCGGCGGTGACGTCCCAGCCCTTGGCCTTGGCCCAGCGGACGATCTCGACCGACCCGGCGGTGGACAGGTGGCAGATGTGCACCCGGGAGCCGACGTGCGCGGCGAGCAGCACGTCCCGGGCGATGATCGACTCCTCGGCGACGGCAGGCCAGCCGCCCAGGCCGAGCTCGCCGGAGACCAGGCCCTCGTTCATCTGGGCGCCCGCGGTCAGCCGCGGCTCCTGGGCGTGCTGGGCGACGACGCCGTCGAAGGCCTTCACGTACTCCAGGGCGCGGCGCATGATCACCGCGTCGTCCACGCACTTGCCGTCGTCGGAGAAGACCCGGACCCCGGCGGCGGAGTCGTGCATCGCGCCGAGCTCGGCGAGCTGCTTGCCCTCCAGGCCGACGGTGACGGCGCCGACCGGCTGCACGTCGCAGTAGCCGGACTCGCGGCCCAGCCGCCAGACCTGCTCGACCACGCCCGCGCTGTCGGCGACCGGGAAGGTGTTGGCCATCGCGTGCACCGCGGTGTACCCGCCCATGGCGGCGGCCCGGGTGCCGGTCAGCACGGTCTCGGCGTCCTCGCGGCCGGGCTCGCGCAGGTGGGTGTGCAGGTCGACCAGGCCGGGCAGGGCGACCAGGCCGTGCGCGTCGATGTCGATGTCGGCCCGGACGTCCAGGTCCTCGCCGATCGCGGCGAAGACGCCGTCGACGATGTGGATGTCCCGGGGGGCGCCGCCGAGGATCTGGGCGTTGCGGATCAGGTAGGTGGTCACTGGGCGGCCTCCGGGAGTTCGGTGGTGCGGGGGGCGTCGGCGGGCGCGTCGGCGAAGACCGCGCCGCCGAGCAGCAGGTAGAGCACGGCCATCCGGACGGAGACGCCGTTGGCGACCTGCTCGACCACGGTGCAGCGCGGGGAGTCGGCGACCTCGGCGGTGATCTCCATGCCGCGGACCATCGGGCCGGGGTGCATGACGACGGCGTGCTCGGGCAGCTTGCCGAGCCGGACGCCGTCCAGCCCGTAGCGCCGGGAGTACTCGCGCTCGGTGGGGAAGAACGCCGCGTTCATCCGCTCGCGCTGGACGCGCAGCATCATCACGGCGTCGACCTTGGGCAGCACGCTGTCCAGGTCGTAGGAGACCTCGCAGGGCCAGGTCTCGATGCCGATCGGCAGCAGGGTCGGCGGGGCGACGAAGACGACCTGCGCACCGAGCGTGGTCAGCAGGTGCACGTTGGAGCGGGCGACCCGGCTGTGCAGGACGTCGCCGACGATGGCGACCTTGCGGCCCGCCAGGTCGCGGCCCGCGCCGGGGTTGAGGTGGCGGCGCAGGGTGAAGGCGTCCAGCAGGGCCTGGGTCGGGTGCTCGTGGGTGCCGTCGCCGGCGTTGATCACCGAGCCGTGCAGCCAGTCCGAGTCGGCGAGCCGGGCGGGCGCGCCGGAGGCGTGGTGCCGGATGACCACCGCGTCGGCGCCCATCGCCTGCAGGGTCAGCGCGGTGTCCTTGAGGCTCTCGCCCTTGGAGACCGAGGAGCCCTTGGCGGAGAAGTTGATGACGTCGGCGGAGAGCCGCTTCTCGGCGACCTCGAAGGAGGTCTTGGTGCGGGTGGAGTCCTCGAAGAACAGGTTGACCACGGTGCGGCCGCGCAGCGTGGGCAGCTTCTTGACGGCCCGTCCGGAGAACTGGGAGAGCTCCTCGGCGGTGTCCAGGATCAGCAGGGCGTCGTCGCGGCCGAGGTCGGCGGTGGAGACGAGGTGGCGCTTCACGCGGTTCTACTCCGGGAGTTCGGGGTCGGCGGCCAGGGCCTGGGAGGAGCGGGCGGCGTAGTCGCGGTCGCCCAGCAGGACGGCGTCCAGCCCGTCGGACTCGGCCAGCCGGACCTGCACGGCCTCGCGCAGCGAGGTGGGCAGGTTCTTGCCGACGTAGTCGGCGCGGATGGGGAGTTCGCGGTGGCCGCGGTCGACCAGCACGGCGAGGCGGACGGCGCGCGGGCGGCCGATGTCGCTGAGCGCGTCGAGCGCGGCGCGGATGGTACGGCCGGAGAACAGCACGTCGTCGACCAGGATCACCAGCTTGCCGTCGATGCCCTCGGCGGGGATCTCGGTGTGCTCCAGGGCCCGGGCGGGCTTCAGCCGCAGGTCGTCCCGGTACATGGTGATGTCCAGCGTCCCGAACGGGATGTCCCGGCCGGTGATCTGGGTGAGCCTGGCCTGCAGTCGCCGGGCCAGGTGGACACCGCGGGTGTGGATGCCGAGCAGCACCACGTCCTCCGCGCCCTTGGCGCGTTCCACGATCTCGTGGGCGATCCGGGTGATGACCCGGGCGATGTCGGTGGCGTCCAGCACCTGGTGCGGGGCGCGGGGGGCGGAACTGGGTGTGGTCATGCCGAAGCGGACCTCCTTCCCCGCCTCACGGGACGGGTCTTAAAGGATGTCTGGAATGGTTCCCGGCCGCAGCCGGAGCCTCGCCCATGGTAGCAGCGTGCTGATCGGAGCCCGTTCGCCGCCCGTTCGCACGAGTGCCCCATTCGGCTTGACGCGCAACCCTCACTCTACGTAACCTCACAGTGAGTTACGAAGGTGCTCCGCAGAGACCCTCGTCGCTCCCATTTCAGCGCACGCGAAGCAATCTCGTCCGGGGAGATCCATGTCCAGCGACTACGCGAAGCAGCTCGGGGCCAAGCTCCGGGCGATCCGCACTCAGCAGGGGCTCTCCCTGCACGGCGTCGAGGAGAAGTCCCAGGGTCGCTGGAAGGCTGTGGTCGTCGGCTCCTACGAGCGCGGCGACCGCGCGGTCACCGTCCAGCGCCTCGCCGAGCTGGCCGAGTTCTACGGCGTGCCGGTCCAGGAGCTGCTGCCCGGCGGCACCCCGGGCGGGGCCGCCGAGCCGCCGCCGCGCCTGGTGCTCGACCTGGAGCGCCTGACCCAGGTCCCGTCCGAGAAGGCCGGGCCGCTGCAGCGCTACGCCGCGACCATCCAGTCGCAGCGCGGCGACTACAACGGCAAGGTGCTCTCGATCCGCCAGGACGACCTGCGCACGCTGGCCGTCATCTACGACCAGTCCCCCTCGATCCTCACCGAGCAGCTGATCAGCTGGGGCGTGCTGAACCCGGACGCGCGCCGCGCCGTCCGCGAGGAGGACGCGAGCTGACCTGCGGTCGGCCGCTGCGTTTGAAGAAACGTCACAGCGGGGGGGGGGGGGGGGGGGGGGGGGGGGGGGCCGCCCCGGCCGGCGGCCGCCCCCGGCCGCCGGCCCCCACGGGGGCGCCGCCGGCCCCCCCCGGCCCCCCCGCCCCCCCGCGCCGCCGCCCCGCGGCGCGGCGGCGGCGCGCCGCGGCCGGCGCCCGGGTCGTAATCAACACTCCCCCGGGGGGGGGGCCGGGGCCCCCCCCCCCCCCGCCCCGCTGTCGTCGGTTCACACCACGGTGCCCAGGCTGAACCCGGGGCCCGCCGCCACCCCGGCCACCGCCAGCTCGGCCGGCGACCACTCGTAACCGGTGCTCCGCCAGGCCCAGGCGACCTGCCGGTACTCCCCGCACAGCGCGCCCGAGCCCTGCGTCCCGTGCAGCACCGCGGCGCCCGGCAGCTCGCAGTACAGCCCGGCGCACAGCACCGCGGTGACCAGGTCCAGGTCCTCGTCGTTGATCCGCACCGCGCCGTCCTCCCAGTGCAGCGCCCGGGCCCGGGCCTCCAGCGGCCCGCCCGGCGCGTCCACCACGACCCGGAACTCGTAGGCCCCGCACCCGGCGCCGACCAGCACCCGGCGGAACACCTCGGACGCCTGCTGGTACGTCCACCGCACCCGCGGGTCGGCCGGGGCCGGCTGCTCGGTGCCGCACAGCGCGCCGTCCATCAGCAGGTCGGCGTGGCGCATCACCAGGCCGCCCTCCCGGGCCCGGACCAGTCGCGGCAGGAAGTCGGCGAGGTCCTCGCCGCGGTAGGTCACCAGCTGGGTGCGCAGCGGCGGGTTGACCAGGTACCCGTCGCGCGCGGCCTGCTCGCGCACGTCCAGCCCGTGGAGCAGGCAGTAGTCCGCGAAGTCCTCCGGGTGGAACATCCGCGCCCGGACCGTCCCGTACTCCTCCACCGCCTCGGCCAGCAACTGCCCGGCCTCCCGCAGGTAGGCGGCGTGGTCCGGGGCGTCCGTCACCTGCCAGGCCCGCACCCGCTCGAAGTCCGCCTCGCTGGTCAGGATGCCCGTCACGAACGCCTCCTCGCTCCGCCGCGAGGATTCGGCACTGCAACGGCGCGGCCGGCGGCTGTTCCTGGACATCGGTGGCTCCCGGGGGTCTCGCTCTGGCAACTGCTGACCGAGTCCTCCCCGTCCGCACCCGCCCCACACGCACGGCCTGTCACAACTCTGCAACTGACCGTGAACCGTCCGGAGTGTCAGCGGGGCGCCATGGCCAACTGCCGGGACTGGGCGACCAGTCGGCCGCTCTCGTCCCAGATCTCGCAGTCCTCCTCGAAGTACCCGCCGGCCAGGTTGCGGGTGGCGTGCGAGACGCGCAGCCAGCCGTCGGCGGGCAGGGCCCGGACGTGGACGGCGAGTTGGATGGTGGGGGCCCAGCCGGGGCGGCCGAGGTCGAAGGTGACCGGGGGGAGGGCGTCGGCGGTGAGGAGGAGGGAGAGCGCGTCGGCGGGGCGCTTGTCGGCGAGGCGGAACCAGCCCTGGATGCGGCCCTGCTTCGAGGGCTGGCCCAGCGCCCAGCCGATGGTGGCCGGGTCCAGGCGCAGGTCGAGGCGCTCCAGCAGGGCGGCCTGGTCGAGGAGTTCGCGCGGGGCGTGCTCGACGCCCACGCACTGCTCGGGCGCGGGCAGCTGCGGCGGGAGCGCGGTGGTGGCGACCTCCTCGTCGAGCGCGGCGAGGTCGGTGAGGGCGGCGGTGACCCGCAGCCGCTCCTCGCCGCCCTGGGAGAGGACGGCGCTGCCGGTGGCCAGGCTGCGGCCGCGCCGGACGATCTCGGTGCGGACGGTGGCGGGCCCGGGCCGGGAGGCGGATATGTAGGTGCCGCTGACGGTGAGCGGGTGCGGGTGGCCGGGCCCGGCCTCCAGGGCGAGCGCGTGCGCGGCGAAGGCGAGCAGCAGACCGCCGTTGACGCCTCCGCCGATCTGCCAGCCCTCGCCGAGCTCGCCGTCGTAGCGGCCCGGCTCGGTGGGGTGCGGGGTGAGTGCGACGGCCTGGTCGAACTCGAAGGCGGGGGTGGTCTCCGGCATGGCTTCGCGGCCCTTCTGCGCGGCGGACAGAGAGATTACTTGCCAGTAGCTTAGACCGGCTGGCAGACGGGGGGTAGGAGAAGGAGCGGGTCGAGGGCCGAGTCCTGGCGGTGCCGACGAGGGAGCCGTGGCGGAGCCACGGCGACCGAGGAGAAGCCGTCAAGGGGGCACCTCCCGGCCGAAGGCTGGGGGAGACAGCCATCGGCCCGCGACGCTGCCCCCGTCTGCCGGCCGGTCTTACGCGCGGAGGCCGCCGGACCGACGGGTCCGGCGGCCTCCTGGGGCGTGCGGGCTCAGCGCCGGATGCTCGGCTTGAGCTCCATGAACCGGGCGAGCAGGCCGTTCACGAAGGCCGGCGACTCGTCGGTGGAGAACTCCTTGGCGATCTCCACCGCCTCGTCCAGGACCACCGCGTCGGGCGTCCCGTCCTCCCAGATCAGCTCGTACGCGCCGAGCCGGAGCACGTTGCGGTCGGCGATCGGCATCCGGTCGAGCGTCCAGCCCACCGCGTAGGTGGAGATCAGGTCGTCGATGGTGCGCGCGTGCTGCGCGTACCCCTCGACCAGTTGCATCGTGTACTCCGCGACCTGCGGAATGCCCTCGTCCGGCCGGGGGTCGCGCGCCCGCGCGATCCAGTCGGCGAGCACCCGCTCGGGGGACACACCGCGGTGGTCCGCCTCGAACAGGATCTGGAAGGCCCGGGTGCGGGCCTTGCTACGAGCAGCGGCCACGGTTACTTGACCCGGCCGAGGTAGCTGCCGTCGCGGGTGTCGACCTTGACCTTCTCGCCGGTGGTGACGAACAGCGGCACCTGGATCTCGGCGCCGGTCTCCAGGGTGGCGGGCTTGGTGCCGCCGGTGGAGCGGTCGCCCTGGACACCCGGCTCGGTCTCGGCGATGGTCAGCTCGACCGCGGCCGGGAGCTCGACGTACAGCGGGACGCCCTCGTTCTGCGCGACCAGGGCCTCGAAGCCCTCCAGCAGGTACTTGGCGGCGTCGCCGACGGTGGCGGAGTCGACCGGGACCTGGTCGTAGGTGTCCATGTCCATGAAGATGAACGCGTCGCCGTCGCGGTACGAGTACTGCATGGTCCGCTTGTCGACGTTGGCGGTCTCGACCTTGATGCCCGCGTTGAAGGTCTTCTCGACGACCTTGCCGGTGAGGACCTCCTTCAGCTTGGTGCGCACGAAGGCCGGGCCCTTGCCGGGCTTGACGTGCTGGAACTCGACGACGGACCAGAGCTTGCCGCCGTCCAGCTTGAGGACCATGCCGTTCTTGAGATCGTTCGTGGTAGCCACGGGCGCACTTACTCCTGATATGTCCGCTGTCAAAGAACACCAAGCCGTGCGCCGCCGGGACCGGGCTCGGTCACAGCGCGAGGAGCTCCTTGGTGGTGATGGTGAGCAGCTCGGGCCCGCCCTCCTCGGGAGGCCGCACCACGAGCGTGTCCTCGATCCGGACCCCGCCCCGACCCGGGAGATGGACCCCGGGGCCGACAGTGACCGGCACGCGATTGTCCAGTTTACCCATGTCGGCGGGCCCCAGGCGCGGAGCCTCCCTGATCTCCAGGCCGATGCCGTGTCCCAGGGCGTGGACGGAGTGCTCGGCGTGGCCCGCGGCCTGGAGGATCGAGCGGGCCGCGTCGTCCGGCACGTGCTGCTCGACTCCGGGCCCGAGGGCCTCCCGGCCGGCCCGCTGGGCGCGGAAGACCAGCCGGTGCAGCTCGACCTGCCAGGCGGCGGGGGCGGCGCCGATCACGAAGGTGCGGGCGGTGGAGATGCCGTAGCCGCGGTAGCGGGCGCCGAGCGCGACGGTGAGGAAGTCGCCCTCCTCGACCCGGCGGTCGGTGGGCTGGTGGTGCTCCAGGCCGGAGTTGCCGCCGGTGCCGACGGAGACCGGGAAGGCGGCCCGGTCGGCGCCGTGGTCGATCATCCGGCGCTCCAGCTCCATCGCCAGGTGGCGTTCGGTGCGGCCGACCAGGATGGATTCGAGCAACTCGCCGAGGGCCTGGTCGGCGATCTCGGCGGCGATCCGCAGGTCGGCGATCTCGTGCTCGTCCTTGACCACCCGCAGCCGCTCCACGGCCCGGTCCAGGTCGAGCAGCCGGGTCGCCCCGGCCAGCCGGGCGACGGTGCGGTGCCGGGTGACGGTGAGGTCGTGCTCCTCGACCGCGAGGTCGTGCACCCGCAGCCGGGCGGCCGCCTCGGCGGCGGCGAACGCGGCGTCGGCCTCGGCGGGCACCGGCATCCGGGTGACCTCCGCCTCGGCCTGCCGCTCGCCGCCCTCGGCGTCCTCCGCCCCCTCGGGCACCGCGAGCACGGCGCGCTCGCGGGTGAGCAGCAGCGCGGCGCCCACCGGCGGGCAGCCGGTGAGGTAGCGGACGTTGGCGGGGCGCGTGACCAGCGCGGCGTCGGCACCGGAGGCGCTGCAGTACTCGCGGAGGCGTTCGCGTCGGGCGGAGTGCGCGTCGGACATGGTCCGAGCGTACGAACGGGGGCGGCGGGGCGCCTGTCGGGACCGGCGGACGGGGTCGGGAATGCGGGCGGGGGGCCTCGCGTTGTGGCTTGGTGAAAACGGCAATCGTTGCCGGGAGAGGGAGGCCGAGACGATGGCGCGCAGCGAACTGCGACCGGTGATCACGCTCCGGTCCACGGCGGGCACCGGCTTCACGTACGTGACCAGGAAGAACCGCCGCAACGACCCCGACCGGATGGCCCTGCGGAAGTTCGACCCGGTGGCCGGGCGGCACGTGGAGTTCCGCGAGGCCCGCTGACCATGCGGGCGGCGCACCCGTCCGATCGCACACGCACCCAGCGAGGAGGAGCAGTCATGCAGCAGGGAATCCACCCCGAGTACCGTCCGGTGGTGTTCCGGGACAAGGCCGGGGGCCTGTCGTTCCTGACCAGGTCCACCGCCTCCGGCGACCGCACGGTCGAGTGGGCGGACGGGCGGACGTACCCGGTGGTCGACGTCGAGACGTCCTCGGCGAGCCACCCGTTCTACACCGGCCGGGCCCGCCTGCTGGACACCGAGGGCCGGGTCGAGCTGTACCGGCGCCGGTACGGCGGCTGACGGCACGCACCGCAGGGCCCCGGGGCTTCCTCCCCGGGGCCCTTCGTCATGCGCCGGGCGGGGGGACGGAGACCACCATGGTGACCCGGCAGGGCACCTCGCCGTCGTTGCGGTAGCCGTGGGCGGCGCCGGCCTCGTAGGAGGCGGTGGACCCGGCGGGGACGCGGTGCTCGCGGCCGTCCAGGACGAGGGTGAGGACGCCCTCGTCGACCCGGGCGATCTCGACGCTGCCGGGCGGGTGCGGGTCGGAGGTGTGCGCCTCACCGGGGTGCAGGTGCCAGGACCACAGCTCCAGCGGGCCGGGGGCCTCGGTGCCGCCGAGCAGGGTGCCGCTGCCGCCCCCGGGGCCGCTCCACAGCCGGACGGCGTCCTCGGCGGGGACGATCCTGACCTCCGAGGCGGCGTCGTAGTCGAGCAGCCGGGCGATCGAGACGCCGAGCGCGTCGGCGAGCCGGACCACGGTGCCGATGCTGGGGTTGGTGCGGGCCTGTTCGATCTGGACGACCATGCCGCGGCTGACCCCGGAGCGGGCGGCCAGCGCGTCCAGGGTGTGGCCGCGGTCGAGGCGCAGGCGCTTGAGGTTGCGGGCGAGGGCCTGGGTGACGAGGTCGGCGTCCGGCACGGGCAGTCCAATATTCTGGTTGGGTCGGTGCACTGAGTTGAACTATGCTGCGGCGGCATCGCCAGATCCACCGACTGTACTGCGGAGTCCACCATGCTGTCCGCCCACCTCCCCGCCTCATGAGCGCCGCCCTCGCCCTGCTCGCCAGCCTGCTGTGGGGCGTCGCCGACTACGGGGGCGGGGCGATCACCCGGCGGGTGCCCGCGCTGACGGTGGTGGTGCTCTCCCAGACGGCCGCCGCCGCTGTGCTCGCGGTCGCGGTGACCGCCACCGGCGGCTGGCCCGGCGCCTCCCCGGCCCTCTGGTACGCGGTGGCGGCGGGCGTGATCGGGCCGTTCGCGCTGCTGGCCTTCTACCGGGCGCTGGCGCTGGGCCCGATGGGCGTGGTGTCGCCGCTGGCCACCGTCGGCGTGCTGGTGCCGATCGGGGTCGGCCTGTTCCTCGGCGAACGGCCGGGCGCCGTCCAGGGGTTGGGCATCGCGGTGGCCGTCGCCGGGGTCGCCCTGGCCGGCGGTCCGCAGCGCGGCGGGACGGCGGTGAGCCGGCAGGTGCTGCTGCTCACCCTCGGCGCGGCCTTCGCCTTCGGCGCGGTGCTGGCCCTGGTCGCGCACGCCAGCGCGGGCGGCGCCCTGCTGCTGACGCTGTGCGTGCAGCGGCTGACCAACGCGGCGATCGGCGCCGGAATGCTGGCCTTCGCGGCCCGCCGGCAGCCCCTCGGACTGTCGGCGGGCGCGCGGTCGCTGCCCGCGCTGACCGCCGTCGGGGTCGCCGACGTGGCCGCGAACGGCCTGTACGCGGCCGCCTCGCACCTGGGTTCGGTGGCGGTGGCGGCCGTGCTGGCCTCGCTCTACCCGGTGGTCACCGCGCTGATGGCGCGCGGCCTGCTGAAGGAGCGGCTGCTGCGGGTGCAGGTGCTGGGCGCGGGCCTCGCGGTGGCCGGGACGCTGATCCTGGCCGCCGGTTGACGCCCGGTCAGGACACCTCCGCCCCCGCTCCCGCGAACGCCCGGGAGCGCTTGGCGATCCGCCAGTAGCCGATCGCGGCGGCCCAGACCACCACGAACAGGCCGACGATCACGAAGCCGACGTTGTCCAGGCTGAGGCCCGCGATCCAGCCGGTGACGGGGTCGGCCAGGTCGAACTTGTCGTGCAGCACGGCGACCAGCTCGATGGTGCCGATCACGAAGGCCACCGCGATCGACAGCCCGGTGATGGTCAGGTTGTAGTACACCTTGCGGACCGGGTTGGCGAACGCCCACTGGTAGGCGAAGTTCATGAACGTGCCGTCCAGGGTGTCGAACAGGCTCATCCCGGCGGCGAACAGCAGCGGCAGGCAGACCACCGCGTACCAGGGCAGCCCGGAGGCCGCGCCGGAGCCCGCCATCACCATCAGGGTCACCTCGGTGGCGGTGTCGAAGCCCAGGCCGAGCACCATCCCGACCGGGAACATCTGGCCGGGCCGGCTGATCGAGCGGGTGGCCCGGCCCAGCAGCCGGGCCAGGAAGCCGCGGGCGTTCAGGTGCTTCTCCAGCTCGGCCTCGTCGTACTGCCCGGCCCGCATCGCCCGGAACACCCGCCAGATGCCCAGCAGGGCCACCAGGTTGAGCGCCGCGATCAGGTAGAGGAAGGCGCCGGACGCGGTGGTGCCGATGGTGCCGAGCACCCGGTGGGTGGTGGAGTCCTCGTCCATCAGGGTGCCCGCCAGCGCCGCGCCGCCGGCCACCAGGGCGGCCATGATCACCACCATCGAGGAGTGGCCGAGGGCGAACCAGAAGCCCACCGAGACCGGGCGGCGGCCGTCCGCCATCAGCTTGCGGGTGGTGTTGTCGATCACCGCGATGTGGTCGGCGTCGAAGGCGTGCCGCATGCCCAGGGTGTACGCGGTGACGCCCAGGCCGACGCCGAACACCTGGGTGCCGACCTTGTACTCGTGCGGCGCCACCAGGAACAGCAGCGTCCCGAAGGCGGCCAGGTGCATGGCCAGGATCACCGCCATCAGGCCGGCCGTGCGCAGGGTGTCCTCGCGCCGCCAGCGGAAGACGGGCAGGGGGGAGCCGGGTTCGTTCCCGGGCAGGGTGATTTCATGCGCGGTCATCCGCGTTCACGCTCCAGCACCTCGTGGATCACTTCGTGAGATGCCGTGGCCGGTCTCCTGGCTGACGGGGTGTTGCGCGCCGGCTCCCGGCCTTCCCGGCCGCGAGCGGCCAGTGGCACGGGGTGGGAGCCGACGACTCCCCGATCACAGTGGCGAGGGCCGCTCCGGACTCCTGCGCCCCTCACTCCCGTGACGGACGCAGTGCACCGGCTTCCCGAGCACCACGGCCCGCCCACCGTAGGCCCGCCGCGGGCGTGGCGGCAAGAGCGCACCCCGGCCCGGGTGGCGGAGATCACGCCTGTTCAGGGCCGTGGTGACGGCGCGTCAGGCCGCCCGGGCGCGTCAGGCCATCCAGAAGAAGACGCAGGTCATCCGCTTCTCCTCCAGCGTCGCGCCGTGGTACTCGGTCGCGGTGTGGATCAGGTTGGCGGTGTAGAGCAGCAGCCGGTTGTAGCGGTGCGGGACGGCCAGGTCCTCGGTGAAGGAGTCCGGCGGGACGAAGCGGGTGCCCAGGGCGTCCACCAGGTTGTTGTGCGGGGCCACCACGCTGTTGCCGCCCAGCCGCCCGCCGGGCAGGCTCTGCCGATAGAAGCTGGTGCCGCAGCGCTTGGGGACGGCCGGGTTCAGGTACAGCACGGCCGCGTAGCGGCACAGCGCGCGCGAGTCGGTGTGCGGCCGCGGCTCGCACTCCCCCGCGCCGACCACCTGCACGCAGTTGTGGTTGAACGTGCCGCCCTCGGCCTCGTCCAGCGCCCAGATCCGCCCGGCCCCGGTCGCCGCCCGGACCAGCCCCTCCACGTGCGCCAGCTCGTCCGGCTCCAGCCCGGGCATCGCCCGCAGCCCCGGCCAGGGCTCCGGCCGGTGCGGGTATCCCTCCTCCCAGTCCGTGCGCGCCAGGTGCCGGGCCCGCACCGCGTCCGGGTCGGGGAGGACGTCGTCCAGCACCCAGTAGTCGCGTCCCCTGGTGGGCTTGCGGTACGGCAGGACCGGGAGCGCCGGGGTGGGGCGCGGGCCCCGGAAGGGTTGTACGGGCATGGCCCCGACAATAGGAGCGCCCTTCCGGGGCCTCGCCCAAGCGCTGGTCAACCTTGCGTCAAGGCTTGCCGTGGTGACGGAGCGTCAGGCCTGCTGGCAGCGCGGGCACCAGAAGAGGTTCCGGGCGGCCAACTCCTCGGTGCGGACCGGTGTTTCGCACACCAGGCAGGGCTGGTCGTGCCGCCGGTAGACGTACACCTCGCCGCCGTGGTCGTCCACCCGCGGCGGGCGGCCCATCGCCTCCGGGGTGTGCTCGGGGCGGACGGTGTCGATCCGGCCCGCGGCCACGCCGTCGTGCATCAGGGCGACCAGGTCGGCCCAGATCGCGTCCCACTCGGCGCGGGAGAGGTCGCGGCCGGGGCGGTGCGGGCTGATGCCCAGGCGGAACAGCACCTCGGCGCGGTAGACGTTGCCGACGCCCGCCAGCACCTTCTGGTCCATCAGCAGGGCGGCGACCGTGCTGCCGCTGCGGGAGATCCGCCGCCACGCCTCGTCGCCCGCCTCGCCCGCACGCAGCGGGTCCGGACCCAGGCGGCGGTGGACGGCGGCCTTCTCGGCGGGGGTGAGCAGCTCGCAGGCGGTCGGGCCGCGCAGGTCGGCGTAGCCGCGGTCGTTCACCATCCGCAGCCGGACCTGGCCGACCGGCTCAGGGGGCTCGCCCGCGCCGAAGTCGTACTTCCCGTACAGCCCCAGGTGCACGTGCAGCCAGTGCTCGCCGAAGCCCAGGAACAGGTGCTTGCCGTGCGCCTCCGCCTCGTCCAGCACCCGCCCGTCGATCAGCGCGGCCCCCTCCGCGAAGCGCCCCTGCGGGCTGGACACCCGCACCGGGCGGCCGCCGAACAGCGCGGCGTTCTCCCTGGCCAGGCGGTGGATCACATGCCCCTCGGGCACCGGCGTCAACTCCTCGGTCGGCGTGTCGTGAGAACCCCATTCTCCCAGGCCGCTCGGACACCCGGGACGGCCGGCCCGGGGGCTCAGAGCGCGGCCGCGGCCTCGCACAGGGCGGCCAGCTCGGCCAGCGCCAGGGCGGTGAAGTCCTGGCCGGGGCGGGCGGTCCAGCGGGCGAGGGCGGCGCGCAGGGCGAGCAGGCCCAGCACGGCGGCGAGACGGGCGGCGGGGTCGGGGGTGCCGCGTTCGCGCAGCGCGTCGGCGAAGGCGGTGGCCAGCGCCTCGTGCTTGAGCAGTTCGCGCTCGGTCAGCTCCGGGTTGGCGGCGACCACCTGCTGGCGCTCCCGGACGGTCCCGTGGCGCTCGGGGGTGAAGGCCTGCGCGCCGACGGCGGCCAGCGCGGCCTCGACGGCCTGCCGCGGGCCCGCCCCGGGCGGGGCGGCGGCGACCGCCCCGGTGAGCAGGCGGGTCAGCGCGTCGCCGCCGGAGAGCACCTCGCGCTTGTCCGCGAAGTGCCGGAAGAAGGTGCTCTTGGCCAGGCCCGCGCGCTCGGCGATCTCGGCGACGGTGGTGCGGTCGTAGCCCTGCCGGACGAAGAGCTCCAGCGCGGCGCGCTCCAGCCGCCCGCGGGCGTTCGGGTCCCATCTGGCCATGATCCGGATTCTACGTGACGGGACATGGTCGCATCACCGGGCCCGGCAGGCTATGGTGATGGGACAAGGTCTCATCACTCGGAGGTCCACCGTGCACGTCCTCGTCACCGGAGCCACCGGCCACCTCGGCTCGGCGCTCGTCCCCGATCTGCTCGCCGCCGGTCACCGCGTCACCGGCCTCGCCCGCTCCGACGCCTCCGCCGCCGCGCTCACCGCCCTCGGCGCCGACGTCCGCCGCGGCGACCTCGACGACCTCGACGGCCTGCGGGCCGCCGCCGCGGCCGCCGACGGCGTCGTCCACCTCGCCTTCAAGCACGAGGCGATGCTCGGCGGCGACTACGCCGGGGCGATGGCCGACGACCTCAAGGCCGTCCGCGCCCTGGTCGAAGCGCTCGCGGGCACCGGGAAGCCCCTGGTCGGCACCGGCGGGACGGGCGGCGGCAGCGCCCCCGGCCGGCTCTCCCTGGAGAGCCGGGTCGCCCCCGGCGCCCCGCGCACCGAAGCCGAACAGGCCCTGGTCGACGCCGCCGCCGACGGCGTGCGCACCAGCGTCGTCCGCCTCCCCCCGGTCGTCCACAGCCCGCTCGACCGGCACGGCTTCGTCCCCCTGCTGATCCGCACCGCCCGCGCCACCGGCACCTCCGGCTACCTCGGCGACGGCACCAACCGCTGGCCCGCCGTCCACACCCTCGACGCCGCCCGCCTCTACCGCCTCGCCCTCGAACACGCCCCGGCCGGCACCCGCCTGCACGCCGTCGACGACGAGGGCGTCCCCTTCCGCGAGATCGCCGAACGCATCGGCATCCGCCTCGGCCTCCCCACCGCCCCCGTCGAGGACGCCCGGGCCGACGAGCACTTCGGCTTCCTCGCCCGCGTCGTCCCCCTCGACCTCCCCGCCTCCGCCGAAGCCACCCGCGCCCTCCTCGACTGGCACCCGACCCACCCGGGCCTGCTCGACGACCTCGACCAGGACCACTACTTCACCGAGGCCTGACCCCGACCACCAGGCAGCCCGAACACCCCACCGCCCCACCCCGCAACAGCCCCGCCGCCCCTCTCCGCGCAGCGGCCCCCACCCCCGCCAAGATCCCCCGCAACGGCCCCGCGCAGCGCGGCACCTCAGCGCGCGTGCAGCCGGCTCAGGATCGCGTGGTCGAGCGCCGCCGCCGTCCCTCTCCGCGAAGCGGAACCCCCTCACCGCGCAGCGGCACCTCAGCGCGCGTGCAGCCGGCTCAGGATCGCGTGGTCGAGCGCCGCCGCCGTCTCCGGCACGCTCAGGTTGGAGTTGTCGATGATCGGCAGCCCCGAGGTGCGCCAGCCCGCCATGCGGCCGTGGATGCGGGCGACCTCGTCGTCGGAGAGGCGGCGGTTGCCGGAGCGCTCGGCGTTGCGGGCGAGGACGCGGTCGAGGCCGGGGAGGAGGACGACGGGGATCATGCCGGGACCGATGTGGCGCTTCCAGCCGCCGAGGCCGATCGCGGGGCGGTCGGGGAAGACCGCGTCGTCGATGATGCAGGAGATGCCGTTGGCGAGGTAGTTGCGGCAGGCGAAGCCGCAGGTGCGGCGGGCCAGCCGGTACTGGGCCTCGGAGGCGGTGTTCCAGCCGGACTGCGGGTTGGCGAAGCCGGACTGGACCCATTCGCGGACGTCGTCGAGGCTGATGTGCGCGGTGGGGGTGGGGCGGCGTTCGGCCCAGTAGCGGGCGACGGTGGTCTTGCCCGCGCCGGCCGCGCCGATCAGCAGGACGGCGATCGGCCCCATCGGCAGCGGGGCCGGGGGCGCGGGCGACTGGGGCGGCGGGGCGGGCAGTTGGACGGTCCCTCCGGTCGGGAGCAGGAAGTGACCGGTGCCGCCGGGGACGACCGGGGCGACGGCCTTGAGCGGGACGGTCGGCCGGTCGGGCCGGGGCGCGGTGGGCCCGAGGACGGGGATCGGCTGGGTGGACCCGGGCGGCAGTGCCGGTGCGTGGTACGGCGGTTGCGGCGCCACCGGCTGCGGGGACGCCGCCGGTCGGGGTGGCACCTGGCCCCCCGCGTGTTGGTTCTGCGCGTACTGGCTCACCGTCACCTCCCTGCGCCGAATGTACACGTGGGCCCGGTGGCGGGCACAAGTCCGCCACCGGGCCGGGGTGCGCTCAGCGGCTGGTCAGCTGCTCGGCGAGGGCGCGCAGGGCGAGTTCGTACGAGCCGAGGCCGAACCCGGCGACGGTGCCGGAGGCGACGGCCGCGATGACCGAATTGTGCCGGAAGGCCTCGCGCGCGTACGGGTTGGAGATGTGCACCTCGATCAGCGGCGCGGTGCGCTGGGCGGCGGCGTCGCGCATCGCGTACGAGTAGTGCGTGAACGCGCCGGGGTTGATCACCACGGGGGTCCTGGCGTCCGCCGCCTCGTGCAGCCAACCGACCATCTCCGCCTCGGAGTTGGTCTCCCGCACCTCGACGTCGAGACCGAGCCGGGCACCCAGCTCGGCACACCGCGCCACCAGCCCCGCGTACGAGGTGGAGCCGTACACGTCGGGTTCGCGGGAGCCGAGCCGCCCCAGGTTGGGGCCGTTCAGGACGAGGACGCGGGTGCTCATCCGGAGACCTCCCCGTAGGCGGCGACCAGCACGGACGGGTCGGGGCCCTCCAGGATGGAGGTCTTGGCGAGGCCGTCCAGGACGACGAAGCGCAGCAGGTCGCCGCGCGACTTCTTGTCGATCTTCATGGCGTCCAGCAGCTTCGGCCAGGCGTCCGCGCGGTAGGTCAGCGGCAGGCCGACGGAGGCCAGCACCGTCCGGTGCCGGTCGGCCGTGGCGTCGTCCAACCGCCCGGCCAGGCGGCCGAGTTCGGCGGCGAAGACCATGCCGATGGAGATCGCCGCGCCGTGCCGCCACTTGTAGCGCTCGTTGCGCTCGATGGCGTGGCCGAGGGTGTGGCCGTAGTTGAGGATCTCGCGGCGGCCGGACTCCTTGAGGTCGCCGGAGACCACGTCGGCCTTGACCTGGATGGCCCGCCGGATCAGCTCCAGGGTGTGCGGCCCGGCCGGGGTGGTGGCGGCCTCGGGGTCGGCCTCGATCAGGTCGAGGATGACCGGGTCGGCGATGAAGCCGGCCTTGATCACCTCGGCCAGGCCGGAGACGTAGTCGTGCTTGCCGAGGGTCTCCAGGGTGCCCAGGTCGGCCAGCACGCCCGCGGGCGGGTGGAAGGCGCCGACCATGTTCTTGCCCTCGGCGATGTTGATGCCGGTCTTGCCGCCGACGGCCGCGTCGACCATGCCGAGCAGCGTGGTGGGCACCGAGATCCAGCGCACCCCGCGCAGCCAGGTGGCCGCGACGAAGCCCGCCAGGTCGGTGGTGGAGCCGCCGCCGAGGCCGACGACCACGTCGCTGCGGGTGAAGCCGGTCTGCCCCAGCACCGACCAGCAGTACGCGGCGACCTCGGCGCTCTTGGCGTCCTCGGCGTTCGGCACCTGCAGGGCGATCGCCTCGTAGCCCTGCGCGGCGAGGTCCTCGCGGATCGCCTCGCCGGTGGCCTCCAGGGCCTCCGGGTGGATGACGGCGACCCGCTTGGCCTTCGGGCCGATCAGCGGGGCGAGTTCGCCGAGCAGCTGGTGGCCGATCAGCACCTCGTAGGGCGCGTGGCCGTCGCTGCCCGCGACCTGGATCCTGACAACGTCGGCGTCAGACATGGGGGTCCTTCAACTCCAGTGCTTCGAGTACGGCGTCGGCGACCTGCTCGGGCGTGCGGCCCTCGGTGTCGACCACGGCGGTGGCGACCTCCAGGTAGAGCGGGCGGCGGGCCTCCATCAGTTCGCGCCAGCGGGCCCGGGGGTTGACCGCGAGCAGCGGGCGGGGGGCGTCCAGGCCGACCCGCTTGACCGCGTCGCCGAGCGCCACCTCCAGGAACACCACGGGCAGCGGGGCCAGCAGCGCCCGGGTCTCCTCGGCCGTCACGGCGCCGCCGCCGAGCGCCAGCACACCGGTGTGGCCGGTGGTGGCGGCCCGGACGGCGTCCCGCTCCAGCTGCCGGAAGTGCGGCTCGCCCTCGTCGATGAAGATCTCCGGGATGGGCTTGCCCGCGGCCTGCTCGACGTCGGCGTCGGTGTCGCGGAACGGCAGGCCGAGGCGGTCGGCGAGGACCCGCCCGACGGTGGACTTGCCACTGCCGGGCGGGCCGACCAGCACCACGGCGGGTGTGGCCGACGCGCTCATCGGACGATCAGGTTGTCGAGGTAGGACTGCACGTTGCGGCGGGTCTCGGAGACGTTGTCGCCGCCGAACTTCTCCGCCACCGCGTCCGCCAGGACGAGCGCCACCATCGCCTCGGCGACGATGCCGGCCGCCGGGACGGCACACACGTCGGAGCGCTGGTGGTGCGCCTTGGCGGGCTCGCCGGTGCGCACGTCCAGGGTCTGCAGGGCCCGCGGGACGGTCGCGATCGGCTTCATCGCGGCCCGGACGCGCAGCAGCTCGCCGGTGGACAGGCCGCCCTCGGTGCCGCCGGAGCGGCCGGAGGTGCGCCTGACGCCCTCGGCGGTCGGCACGATCTCGTCGTGCGCCTGCGAGCCGGGGACCCGGGCCAGCTCGAAGCCGTCGCCGACCTCGACGCCCTTGATCGCCTGGATGCCCATCAGCGCGGCGGCCAGCCGGGCGTCCAGCCGGCGGTCCCAGTGCACGTGCGAGCCGAGGCCGACCGGCACGCCGTACGCCAGCACCTCGACGACGCCGCCGAGGGTGTCGCCGTCCTTGTGGGCCTGGTCGATCTCGGCGACCATCGCCTTGGACGCGTCGGCGTCCAGGCAGCGCACCGGGTCCTCGTCCAGCCGGGCCTCGTCGGCGGGCAGCGGCAGCACCCCGGCCGGGGCCTTGGCGGCGGCCAGCTCCACGACGTGGCTGACGATCTCGATGCCGCAGGTCTCCTTGAGGTAGGAGCGGGCGACCGCGCCGAGCGCGACCCGGGCCGCGGTCTCCCGGGCGCTGGCGCGCTCCAGGATCGGGCGGGCCTCGTCGATCGAGTACTTCTGCATGCCCGCCAGGTCGGCGTGGCCGGGGCGGGGGCGGGTCAGCGCCTCGTTGCGGGCCAGGCCCGCGAGCACCTCGGGGTCGACCGGGTCGGCCGACATGACCTGCTCCCACTTCGGCCACTCGGTGTTGCCGACCATGATCGCGACCGGGGAACCCATGGTCTCGCCGTGCCGGACGCCGCCGAGGAAGGTCACCTCGTCCTGCTCGAACTTCATCCGCGCGCCGCGCCCGTACCCGAGCCGCCGGCGGGCCAGCGCGTCGGCCACCATGGCGGTGGTGACCGGCACCCCGGCCGGCAGGCCCTCCAGCGTCGCGACCAGAGCGGGGCCGTGCGACTCCCCCGCCGTGAGCCAGCGCAAGCTACCCACCGAAAGCTCCTTCGTCAGCGGCCCGCGCCGTGAACGGCGGCCGGCCCGGCGTCTCGTCCTGCCCGGCCGCGGAACGCGACGGGGCGGCTCCGATCCTTTCACGTCCCGCAGGTCACCGGGGCCACGGTCCGCGTGGCGGACAGCCGACGTCAGGAACTGGACAGCGGCGTCACCGCGCGAGCGCCGCCTCCCCCGCCGCCCGCATCGCGGCCAGCGGCCCGCGCTCCACGCCGGTGAACCGCTCGAACTGCAGCACGGCCTGGTGCACCAGCAGGTCGAGCCCGCCCAGCACGGTGCCGCCGCGCTCCAGGCAGGCCGCGGCCAGCGCGGTCGGCCACGGGTGGTAGAGCACGTCGAACAGCACGCCCGGCGCCGCCGTCAACCGCGCCGCGAAGTCGTCGGTCGCCCCGACCGGCGTGGTGGAGACGGTCAGCGGCCCCTCCAGCGCCCGCGCACCCTCCGCCCAGTCGGCGGTGCGGACCGGCACGCCCAGCCGCTCCCCGAGCGCCCGCATCTCGGCGGCCCGCTCGGCGCTGCGCACGTACGCGGTCACCTCGCCGTCGCAGACCTGGGCCAGCGCGGCCAGCGCGGAGGAGGCGGTGGCCCCGGCGCCCAGCACCGCGGCCGAGGGGACCCGCTCGACGCCGCGCTCGCGCAGCGCGTTGACCAGGCCGGGGACGTCGGTGTTGTCGCCGTGCCGCCGCCCGTCGCGGTCGAACACCACGGTGTTGACGGCGTCCACCGCGCGGGCGGTGTCGCTGACGGTGTCCAGCAGCGGGCGGATCGCCCGCTTGAGCGGCATGGTCAGCGACAGGCCGGCCCACTCGGCGGGGTCGAGCCCGGTGACGAAGTCCGCCAGTGTCGATTCGTCGACCTCGTGGCGGCCGTACCGCCAGTCGGTGAGCCCGAGCGCGGCGTACCCGGCGTTGTGCAGGGCCGGGGAGAGCGAGTGGGCGATCGGCGAGCCGAGCACGGCGGCCCGGTGCGGGATGGTCACGTGGTGGGCCTTTCCAGGGGGGCGGGGCGGTGCAGGAAGACGTCGACCGGGTCCTCGGACTCCAGCACGAAGCCGTGCCGTTCGTACAGCCGCCGGGCGGGGCTGCCCCGCAGCACGTTCAGCCGGACGGCCAGACCCGCGGCGTCGGCCCGCCGCAGCGCCGCGCGCAGCACGGCGGTGCCCAGGCCGCGGCCGTGCAGCGCCGGGCGGAGGTAGAAGTGCTCCAGCAGCAGGGTGCCGGGGCGCTCGTCGGGGGCGAGCGCCAGGCAGCCGACCAGGCCGGGGGCGTCGATGACCGAGGTGTGCTCGGGCCGGTACGCGTCGCGCAGCCGCTGCCGGACCCGGTGCTCGTCGTAGCGGCCGAGCCGTTCCAGGTCGGGGCGCATCGCCTCGGCCCGCAGCTCGGCCAGCGGCTCCAGGTCGGCGGCGGTGGCGGGGCGCAGCGTCCAGGTCACGCCCGCTCCCGGCGGGTGCGGGCGTGCCAGCGGCCCTCGCTGTGGCTGATCCGGATCGGGTGGCGGAAGCAGTCGGAGACCAACTCGCTGGTGAGCACCTCGACGGCGGGGCCGGCCGCGGTGACCAGGCCGTCGCGCAGCAGCAGGGCGTGGCTGGTGGTCTCGGGGAGCTCCTCCAGGTGGTGGGTGACCAGCACGGAGGCCACCTCCGGGTAGCGGGCGCGCAGTTCGTCCAGGCTCTCCAGGAGCTGTTCGCGGGCGGTCAGGTCGAGTCCGGTGGCGGGCTCGTCGAGCAGCAGCAGCCGGGGCTCGGGCATCAGCGCGCGGGCGATCAGGACCCGGCCGCGCTCGCCCTGGGAGAGGGTGGTCCAGGGGCTCTCGGCGCGGTGCGCGATGCCCAGGGCGCGGATCAACTCCTCGGCGTGGTCGAGCTGTTCGGCCGTCGGCTTGTTCCACAGGTCGGGCTCGATGGTCTGCGTGGCGCCGGTCAGCACGACCTGCCGCACGGTCAGCGGGGAGCGCAGCGGGTGCCGCGGGTTGACGTGCCCGAGGTGCGCGCGCAGCTCCCGGACGTCGACCTTGCCGAGCTGCCGCCCGAGCACCTTCACCGTGCCCGCGGTGGGGTGCTCGACCGCGCCCAGCAGCGACAGCAGGGTGCTCTTGCCCGCCCCGTTGGCGCCGAGCACCGCCCAGTGCTCCCCGGCCCGGACGGTCAGCGACACGTCCCGCAGCAGGTACTGCCCGCCCCGCACCACGTCGACGCGGGCGGCCTCCAGCAGCTCGGGCTCGGACGGGCGCGGGGTGCTCTGCGGTGTCTCCATCCGCCTCACGCTACCCGCCCCACCCACCCGCCCCGCAAAGCCGTACCGCCCACCGGACGCCCGTCGCCCGCGCCCCGGTCAGGACGTGCAGGCGACGTGCTTGGCGTCGTACTTCATGCCCTTGCCCAGGCACCACGCCTCGGTGTTCTTGGCGTGCTCCTCGCCGGTCGCCGCGAACTTGGTCTCCTGCGGCGAGACGGCCAGCCAGTAGGCCCAGTTGCCCGGCGTCGGGTTGAGGACGGCGTCGATCGCCTCCTTGCCGGGGTTGCCGATCGGGGTCGGCGGCAGGCCCGGGTTGACGTACGAGTTGTACTTGTTGGAGCCGTCGTTGATCTCGGCCTCGGTCAGCTTGGTGCGGCCGAGACCGTACTGCAGGGTGGTGTCCAGGCCCAGCTTGTGCTGGGTGATGTTGGTGGTCAGGCGGTTGGAGATGGCGCGGGCCATCTTGCCGAAGTCCTCGGAGTTGTTGCCCTCGGCCTGCAGGATGCTGGCCTCGGTGACCACCTCGTACGCGTTCTTCAGGCCGAGCTTCTGCGCCGCCTCGTCCAGCTTGAGGTCGCCGTACTGCTGGACGGCGTTGGCCACCATCTGCTTGAGCAGTTCCTCGGGCTTCATGCCGTCGGCGATCGAGTACCGGGCGGGCCACAGGAAGCCCTCCGGGTTGTTGTTGGCGTAGGCGGGCAGGCCCAGGCCGCCGGCCTGGTCCTTGGCGACCTTGGCGGTGGTGCCCGGGGAGAGCTTCAGCTTGGTGTCGATCTTGGTGTAGATGTCGACGGCCTTCAGGCCCTCGGGGATGATCAGCGCGTTGCCGCCGTTGGACTCCACCAGCTCCTTGAACGCCTCGGCGGCGGACATCTGGTGCTTCATGGTGTAGACGCCGGGCTGGATGGTGCGGCCCCGGGGGTCCTTCTCGTACTCGGCGCTGAACGCCTTGACGCTCTTGACCACGCCCGCGTCCAGCAGCGCCTTGCCGATCGCGTCGCCGCCCGCGCCGTCCTTGACGGTGATGTTCACCGAGCCGCTGCCCGCGCCCTTGTAGTCCGGCGGCGGACCGAAGTTGTCCTGGTAGAAGCCGTAGCCCCACCAGCCCGCGCCGCCCAGGCCGCCGAGCAGCACCAGGGCGACCAGCAGGCAGGCGCCGCCGTTGCGGCGGCCCGACTTCTTGCCCTTCTCCTTGCGCTTGCGCTCGGCCTCGCGGGAGTCGTCCTGCCCGGAGAAGAACGAGCCGTCCCCGTCCTTCTCCTCGTCGTCCGGGTACTCGTCCTCGGCCCACTCCTCGGGCTCCGCCACCCGCTGCTCGGCCGCGCCGTCGAGGGCCGCGGCCTCCGCCTCCCAGTCGATCCCGTCCGGCCCGGGCCCGCCCACCGCCTCCGGCTCCGGCTGCGGCGCCGGGCGCTGCTGCCCGACCTGCTGCGGCTGCGGCTGCGGCTGCTGCTGCATGCCGGGCTGCTGCTGGACGAACTGCTGCTGCCCGCCGAACGAAGCGCCCTGCTGCGGGGGGTAGCCCTGCTGCGGCTGCGCGAACTGCTGCTGACCGCCGAACGGGCCGCCCTGCTGCTGGGGGTAACCCTGCTGCTGCTGGACGAACTGCTGCTGGGGATAGCCCTGCTGCGGCTGCGCGAACTGCTGCTGACCACCGTACGAGCCGCCCTGCTGCGGCGGGTAACCCTGCTGCGGCTGCACGAACTGCTGCTGCCCGTACGGGTCCTGGGGCTGGTGCTGCTCCCCCGGGTACCACGGCTGGTCACCCTGGGAGCCGTAGCGCCCACTCTGATCAGTCATCGATCCCCTTTGCCGCATCCCGGGTGTCCGTCGAACCGGCGTGCTATCCGCAGCACGTGGTGGGAGACGTTACCGTACCGCAGCGTAGCCAAATGGCCCGACCGAGGGGCGTTCACCGTTCACGGGGACGGGTTCACGGGGACGGGGAGGGCCGGGCCGAGGAGTGCTGGGCCCGGTAGGCGTTGAACTCGTCGACGTTCTTGCGCTGCTGCTCCTCGCTGTCGGTGAAGCGGGTGTCGCCGGGCTGGACGGTGACGAAGTACAGCCAGTCACCGTCCGCGGGGTTGATCGCGGCGCGCAGCGCGTCCCGGCCGGGGTTGCCGATGGGGGTCGGCGGCAGGCCGGGGTGGGCGTAGGTGTTGAACGGGGAGTCGAGCCGGGTGTCGTCCTGGGTGGTGGTGAGGGTGGAGCGGCCGAGCGCGTAGTTGATGGTGGAGTCGAGCTGGAGCGGCATCTTCTTGGCGAGCCGGTTGTAGACGACCCGGGCGACCTTGGCCATGTCCTCGGGGTTGTCCGCCTCGGCCTGGGCGAGGCTGGCGACGGCCAGCAGCCCGTACGGGGAGACGCCGTTGGCGGCGGCGGCGTCGGCGACGGAGGGGCCGGCGAGGGTGCCCTGGGCCTCCTTGACCATGTCCTGGAGGAGGGTGAGGGCGGTGCTGTCGCCGGTGACGGGGTAGGTGGCGGGGTAGAGGTAGCCCTCCAGGTGGCCGCCGGCCTCGGCGGGCAGGCCCAGGTCGGCGAGGTGCTGCTCGGCGGTGGCCTTGGTGGTGCCGGGCTTGAGGCCGAGCCGGGCGTCGATCGCGGCGAAGACCTGGGTGGAGCGCCAGCCCTCGGGGACGGTCAGCGCGTTGGCGTTGGACGGGTCGAGCAGCACGTTCAGCGCCGAGGCCGCCGACATCCGCTCCTTGAGGGTGTACGTGCCGGGGTGGATGTTGCTGCCCGCCGGGCTCTTGGCCGCGGCCTCGGTGAACGCCCGGGTGGAGGCGATCACGTGCTTGTCGGTCAGGGTCCTGCCGATCTGGGTGAGGCTGGCGCCCTGGGCGACCGACACCTGCACCTGCCCGCTGCCGCCGCCCGCGAAGTCGGGCGCGGGCTGCTTGCCCTCGGGCCAGAGCACGAACACCGTGAGCGCCACCGCCATCACCACGCCCAGCAGCCCGGCCACGCTCAGGCAGCACGCGGCGCGGGTGCGCAGTTGCTCCGGATCCGGCGGCTCGATGCCGTACGGCAGACCGGGCGGGGCGCCCTCGGGCTCGACGACGGGGGCACCGAGGTGGCCGGGGGTGAGTCCGGGCGCGGTGTACGGGTCGGTCACGGGGGCCTCCGGCGGCGGGCAAGGAGAGAGGGTCCGGGGGGGCGCCCCGGCCCCCCGCCCCACCACCGCGGAGCCACCCCCACCCGCACCGTAGTCCCGCAAGGACCCCCCCCCCGGCGCCCCGCCGCGCCCCCCCCGCGGGCCCCCCCGGGCGCGGGCGCGGCCGCCCCCCCCCCCCCCCCCCCCCCCTCTACCGGGAAGCTAGCCCGTGCCGATCAGATGACCGGCTCGACACTCTCGCCGGGCGCCCGGCCGCTCACCCGTTCGGTCTCAAGGGCCGACTGCAGGATCACCACGGCGGCGGCCTGGTCGATCACCGAGCGGCCCTTCTTCGCCGACCGGCCGGAGGCCCGCAGCCCGGCGGCGGCGGTGACGGTGGTCATCCGCTCGTCCACCAGCCGCACGCCGACGGGGTACAGCAGTCCGGCCAGCCGGCCCGCGTACTCGCGGACCTTGGCGGCGGCCGGACCCTCCTTGCCGTTCAGCGAGCGCGGCAGGCCGACCACCACCTCGATCGCCTCGTACTCCTCGACGATCGCCTTCAGCCGGGCCTGCGAGCGGCCCCCGGCGGGGACGGTCTCCACCGGCGTGGCGATCAGCCCGTCGGGGTCGCAGACCGCGACCCCGATCCGGGCGTCACCCACGTCGACGGCGATCCGCCGGCCGCGCCGGAAGACCTTCTCCGGAACTTCGTCGTGCTCGTCACTCACGCGCGCTCGGCCACCAGCGCCCGCACGGCCTCGATGGCGTCCGCGACGGCGGCCGGGTTGGTGCCGCCGCCCTGCGCCACGTCGTCCTTGCCGCCACCGCCGCCGCCGAGGGTCCTGGCCGCGGCGCGGACCAGCTCGCCCGCCTTGATGCCGCGCCCGCGGGCGTCCTCGTTGGTGGCGATCACGGTCAGCGGGCGGTCGTTCGCGACGGTGAACGCGGCGACCACGGCCGGGCGCGAGCCGAGCCGGGCCCGGACGTCCAGCACCAGCTTGCGCAGCTCGTCCGCGCCGGTGCCGTCACCGACCCGGGCGGCGACCAGGGCCACGCCCCGGACGTCCTCGGCGCCCTCGGCCAGGCCCGCGGCGGCCTGCAGGACCTTCTCCGCGCGGAACCTCTCGATCTCCTTCTCGGCGTCCTTGAGCTTGGCGAGCATCCCGGAGATCTTCTCCGGCAGCTCCTCCGGGCGGCCCTTGACCAGCTCGGTCAGCTGGGAGACCACGGTGTGCTCGCGGGCCAGGAACTTGTACGCGTCGACGCCGACCAGCGCCTCGACGCGGCGCACGCCGGAGCCGATCGAGGACTCGCCCAGCAGCTTCACCAGGCCCAGCTGGGCGGTGTTGCCGACGTGCGTGCCGCCGCACAGCTCCTTGGAGAAGTCGCCGATGGTGACCACGCGCACCGAGTCGCCGTACTTCTCGCCGAACATCGCGATGGCGCCCTGCTTGCGGGCCTCGTCCATCGTCATCACCTCGGCGGTGACGTCGAGTTCGCGGACCAGCACCTCGTTGATCTTCTGCTCGACGTCGGTCAGCACCGAGCCGGGGACGGCCGCGGGCGAGCCGAAGTCGAAGCGGAAGCGGCCCGGCGCGTTCTCCGAACCGGCCTGGGCGGCGGTCGGGCCGAGCGCGTCGCGCAGCGCCTGGTGGGTCAGGTGGGTGGCCGAGTGGGCGCGCGAGACGGCCCGGCGGCGGTCGGTGTCGATGGTGGCGTACGCGGACGCGCCCAGCACCACCTCGCCGAACAGCACCCCGCCGGAGTGCACGATCACGCCGGGCACCGGCTGCTGGACGTCCCGGACCTCGACGACCGCGCCGGAGTCCAGCCGGATCCGGCCGTGGTCGGCGAGCTGGCCGCCGCCCTCGGCGTAGAACGGGGTGCGGTCGAGGATCAGCTCGACCTCGTCGCCCTCGGTGGCCGCGGGCGAGGGCACGCCGTCCACCAGCAGGCCGACCACGGTGGCCTCGCCCTCGGTGTTGGCGTAGCCGGTGAAGACGGACGCCCCGGCCCGGTCGGCGACCTCGCGGTACGCGGCGACGTCGGCGTGGCCCATCTTCTTCGCCTTGGCGTCGGCCTTGGCGCGGTCGCGCTGCTCCTGCATCAGGCGGCGGAACCCGGCCTCGTCGACCTGCAGGCCCTGCTCCTCGGCCATCTCCAGGGTCAGGTCGATCGGGAAGCCGTAGGTGTCGTGCAGCTTGAACGCCTGCTCGCCGGAGAGCACCGCGCCGCCGGACTGCCTGGTCTCGGTGACCGCGGCGTCCAGCAGGTTGGTGCCGGAGCGCAGGGTCTGCAGGAAGGCGTTCTCCTCGGCGACGACGACCGTCTCGATCCGCTTGCGGTCGGTCTCCAGCTCCGGGTACTGCGGGGCCATCGCCTTGATCGAGATGTCGATCAGGTCCTTGGCGACCGGCTCGGTGGCGCCCAGCAGCCGCATGTTGCGGATCGCCCGGCGCAGGATGCGGCGCAGCACGTAGCCGCGGCCCTCGTTGCCGGGGGTGACGCCGTCGCCGACCAGCATCAGCGCGGTGCGGAAGTGGTCGGTGACCACGCGCAGCGAGACGTCCGACTTGGTGTCGGCGCCGTAGGTGTGGCCGGTGAGCTCGGCGGCGCGGTCGAGGATCATCCGGCTGGTGTCGATCTCGAAGAGGTTGTCGACGCCCTGCAGGACGGCGGCCAGGCGCTCCAGGCCGAGGCCGGTGTCGATGTTCTTGCTCGGCAGGTCGCCGAGGATCTCGAACCCGTCCTTGCCGTCGCCGTGGCCGCGCTCGTACTGCATGAAGACCAGGTTCCAGATCTCCAGGTAGCGCTCGCCGTTGACCGCCGGGCCGCCCTCCTCGCCGTACGCGGGGCCGCGGTCGTAGTTGATCTCCGAGCACGGGCCGCACGGACCGGGGACGCCCATCGACCAGAAGTTGTCCTTCATGCCCAGGCGCTGGATCCGCTCGGACGGGACGCCGATCACGTCGCGCCAGATCTGCTCGGCCTCGTCGTCGTCCTTGTAGACGGTGATCCAGAGCTTCTCGGGCTCCAGGCCGTAGCCGCCGTCCGCCACCGGGCTGGTCAGCAGCTCCCAGGCGAACTTGATGGCGCCTTCCTTGAAGTAGTCGCCGAACGAGAAGTTGCCGCACATCTGGAAGAAGGAGCCGTGCCGGGTGGTCTTCCCGACCTCCTCGATGTCCAGGGTGCGCACGCACTTCTGCACGCTGGTGGCGCGCGAGAACTGCGGCTTGATCTCGCCGAGGAAGTACGGCTTGAAGGGCACCATGCCGGCGTTGACCAGCAGCAGGGTGGGGTCGTCGGCGACCAGCGAGGCCGACGGTACGACGGTGTGGCCGCGCTCCTCGAAGAAGCGCAGCCAGCGGCGGCGGATCTCTGCCGACTCCATCAGTGGGGGTCCTTCCGGTCGGTCGTGCGGCCCGGCAGCTCGCGCTGTCGGGGCTTGGCAACGATGGTCTGGGGGGTGGTGCGGCGCGGGGCGCGCGGGGACGGGGGCAGGGCGGCGGCCGGGGAGCCCGGGGCCGCCGAGATAGCTCGGGCCCCGTCGTCCGCGGGCGCCGACCCGCTCAGCGCCCGGCGGCGCGGCGGCTCGACGACCGCGGTGCCGTCCAGGCCGAGGTCGGCGCGCAGCTCGCGCTCGCGCTCGTCCATGCCGGAGCGGACGTCCCGGGCGAAGCGCCTGGCGGCGTCGCCGAGCTGCAGGGCGCCGCGGGCGGCGGTGCCGGACAGCGAGTCCGGGGTGAGGCGGTGCACCGCCTCGTTGGCCTTGTTCATGGCCCAGACCGTGGCACCCGCGCCGACGGCCATCCAGAAGATCCTGCGCACCATCGTCGTCAGCCCCTCACGGCCCGGCGCACCCGGGCCAGCAGCCCGCCGCGCGGAGCCGTCGCGGCCCGCACCTCGGCCCGGATCATCCGGGCCAACTCCTCGCGCTCGCCCGCCTGTTGGGGCACCGCGAGCGATCCGTCCCGCTGCCTGGCCACGGCCTTGCGCACCCCGTAGCTGAACGCGGCCACCTTCACCAGCGGCCCGCCCAGCGTCGCGGCGACGGTGGAGGACAGCGCCTTGGCGTCGGCCGCCGCGTCCTGCACGTTGGCGGTGATCTCGTCGACCCGCTCCAGCTGCTCCTGCGCGCTGCGGACGGCGGCGTTCGCGTCCTGCAGCAGCGGCACGGCCTGCTCGGTGACGGCGGCGACCAGCACGGTCGCCTCCCGCAGCACCTTGGACAGCCGCACCAGCACCACCGCGAGCAGGGTGACCAGGACCGCCCAGAAGACGGCGACCAGCAGCCCGGCCAGCTCTCCCACGGACACCTTCGCGCGCTCCCTCGCCTGTGCGGCCAATTCGTCGAACCCAGGGTTGAACCCTATCGCGACAGCGCCGCCTTCCCCGACCGGTATATCCGCCGGTGGACCCGTTCCCGGCCCGGCCGCAGGCGCGGACGCCGCGCGTAACCTACCGTCAGGTCACCTCGTTGGGGGTTTGGCTCGCGGAGCGCGGGCCGGCAGGTTCCGGTTCTCCCATTGCGACGGGGGCGTCCATGGTCAGCAGGTCGGCGACGCCCGGGGGCCCGGGGCGGCTCCCCGCCGAGGTCACCAGCTTCGTCGGCCGGGGCGCCGAACTCGCCGCGCTGACCGCCCTGGTGGGCCGGGCCCGGCTGGTCACGGTGACCGGCCCGGGCGGCGTCGGCAAGTCCCGGCTGGCCCTGCGCGCCGCCGCGCGGCTCGCCGACGGCTTCCCGGACGGCGCGCACCTGGCCGAGGTCTCCGCCGTGCAGGACCCGCTGCTGCTGGGCCACGCCGTGCTGGAAGCCCTGCGGCTGACCGACCACACCGCCCGCCCGCCGCTGGACGTGCTGGTCGAGCAACTCGCCGATCGCGAGACCCTGCTGGTGCTGGACGGCTGCGAGCACCTGGTCGACGCCTGCGCCGAGCTGGTGGACGCGCTGCTGCGCGCCGCCCCCGGCCTGCGGGTGCTCGCCACCTCCCGGCAGTCGCTGCGCGCCGCGGGCGAGCACCTGCTGCCGCTGGCCCCGCTGCCCTGCGGGCCGACCGGCGACCGGGACGGCGCGGAGTCCGAGGCGGTGCTGCTGTTCGCCGACCGGGCCGCCGCCGTCCGGCCCGACTTCCGGCTGGACCCCCGCAACCGGGACGGGGTGGCGCTGCTGTGCCGTCGGCTGGACGGCATCCCGCTGGCCCTGGAGCTGGCGGCCGGCCGGCTGCGCGCGCTCTCGGTCGAGCAGTTGGCCGCCCGCCTGGAGGACCGCTTCCGGCTGCTCACCGGCGGCGACCGGACGTCCCCGGACCGGCACCGGACGCTGCGCACCGCGATCGGCTGGAGCCACGAACTCTGCACCATGCAGGAACGTTTACTCTGGGCCCGCCTCTCGGTCTTCGCCGGGGGCTTCGATCTGGACGCCGCCGAGTACGTCTGCGCGGGCCGCGGCCTGGACGCCGACGACGTCCTGGAGCTGGTCGACTCGCTGGTCGACAAGTCCGTCCTGGACCGGCTCGACGACGACGGCCCCGCCCGCTTCCGGATGCTCGACACCCTGCGCGAGTACGGCGGCCACTGGCTCCGGGCCAGCGGCGACGAGCAGCGGCTGCTGCGCCGCCACCGCGACTGGTACCTCGGCGTCGCCGCCTGGGGCGAGGTCGAGTGGTTCGGCCCCCGGCAGGCCGAGACCGCCGAACGCACCCGGCTCGCCCACGCCAACCTGCGCGCCGCCCTGGAGTTCTCGCTCGCCGAGCCCGGTGAGGAGCAGTTCGCCCTCGTCCTGGCCGGGACGCTCTGGTACTTCTGGGTCGGCACCGGCCACCTCGGCGAGGGCCGGCACTGGCTCGACCGCGCCCTCGCGCTCGCCCCCGAACCCACCGACGCCCGGGCCAAGGCGCTCTGGGTCACCGGCTACCTCGCCACCCTGCAGGGCGACCTGGACCGGGCCCGCCCCGCCCTGGAGGAGTGCCGCCGCCAGGCCCTGGAGACCGGCGACGACCGGGCCCTGGCCTACGCCGTCCACCGGCAGGGCTGCGCCGCCCTGATCGGCGACGAACCGGCCCGCGCCGCCGAGCTGTTCGAGGAGGCGCTGTGGCACTACGACGCGCTCGGCGAGCTCAACTCCAACGTCCTGATGGCCATGTTCGAACTCGCCCTCGCCCACCTCTTCCAGGGCGACGAGGAGAGCGGCCGGGCCTGGGTCGAGCGGGTCCGCGAGACCTGCGAGGAGTACGGCGAGCAGTGGGTGTACGGGTACTGCCTGTACGCGATGGCCTTCGCCCGGCGGCAGGCGGGCGACCTGCGGCTGGCCCGGGCCTTCGCCCGCGAGGCGATGCGGCTGAACCACCTGTTCCGCGACCTGCTGGGCATCGTGCTGTCGATGGACCTGCTGGCGCTGCTGGCCACCGAGGGGCCGGACGCCGACCTGCACGAGGCCCGGGTGCTGCAGGGCGCCGCGCACCGGCTGTGGCGGGCCGTCGGCACCCCGTTCTTCGGCTCCCGCTCCTTCAACGGCCCGCACCGGGAGTGCGAGCGGCGCGCCCGCGCCGGACTGACCGAGCAGGAGCACGCGGCCGCCTTCCGGCTCGGCTCCCGGCTCGACCTGGACGCCGCCGTCCGCCGCGCCCTCGGCGGCGAGCCCCCCGGCCCGTCCGCGGGCGGCAGCGGCGGCAGCGGCCCCGACCGCCCCGGCCCGCCACCGGCCCCGGCCCGCCCGTGCTCCCCCGTCGGCGCCTGAGCCCCCGGGGCCCGGAGCCCCCGGAACTCCGGGAACTCCCGGCGGGAACGGGAAACGCCCCCGCGGTCCGAGGACCGAGGGGGCGTTCCGCTCGCGGGTCAGCGCGAGTAGTACTCGACGACGAGCTGCTCGTCGCAGACGACCGGAACCTCGCGGCGCTGCGGCGCGCGGTCCAGGCGGAAGGCCAGGGCCTTCAGGTTGACCTCGAGGTACTTCGGGGTCTGGCCCTCGCCGGCGTTGCCGCCCTCGCGAGCCACCTGGAAGGGGACCTTCTCCTTGGACTTGTCCTTCACCGTGACGACGTAGCCCGGCTTCATCTGGAACGACGGCTTGTTGACCTTCGCGCCGTTGACCTCGATGTGACCGTGCACGACCATCTGGCGGGCCTGGTAGATGGTGCGGGCGATGCCCGAACGCAGGACCAGGGCGTCGAGGCGGGTCTCCAGCAGGCCGACGAGCGCCTCACCGGTCTTGCCCTCGACCTTCTTGGCGGCCTCGAAGGCACGCGCCATCTGCTTCTCGCTGAGGTCGTACTGCGCGCGCAGACGCTGCTTCTCGGTCAGACGGACCTTGTAGTCAGAGTTCTGCTTGCGGCCACGGCCGTGCTGGCCGGGCGGGTACGGGCGGGCCTCGAAGTACTTGACGGACTTCGGGGTCAGCGGAACGCCGAGAGCACGGGCGATCTTGACCTTGGGGCGCTTCTGGTTCGCCATGTTTCCTTTTCCTGTTCAGATACGGCTGTCACCAGGTGTTGACGGAGGACGCTTCTCGCGGTCCGGAGAAAAACCGTCCGTTGCCGGACGGTCAGCCGCTCTCCGCGACCGGGCACTATGTGCTTGCACACGAGAGGCCCACCGACCGGGAAGGGTGGTGGGCTGCCCGCGACACCGAAGACCGGTGCGCGCCGCTCCTGGGGGAACTCCCTTGCGGGAGGCCCCGGTTCGATGCCCCGCTGGTGCGGCCGGTCGCTCCTCGCGGAACCCCGGACCCGGGACACACCCCCCTACTATACGGGACTCCCCGCTCCCCCTCGGCTACTCCCCCTTGAGCCGGGCCCTGGTCCACTCCGCGATGTCCGCGTACCGGGCCTCGCCGCCCCGCCTGGTCGGCTTGTAGTACTCCTTGCCGTGCACCTCGTCCGGCGCGTACTGCTGGGCGGCGATGCCCTCCGGCAGGTCGTGCGGGTACTGGTACCCCTTGCCGTGCCCGAGCTTCTTCGCCCCGCCGTAGTGCGCGTCCCGCAGGTGCGGCGGCACCGCCCCGGCCAGGCCCTGCCGGACGTCCGCCAGGGCGGCGTCGATGGCCAGGTACGCGGCGTTCGACTTGGGCGCCAGGGCCAGCGCGATGGCCGCCTGGGACAGGATGATCCGCGCCTCCGGGAAGCCGATCAGCGCGACCGCCTGGGCGGCGGCGACGGCGGTGGGCAGCGCGGTCGGGTCGGCCAGGCCGACGTCCTCGCTGGCGGAGATCATCAGGCGGCGGGCGATGAAGCGCGGGTCCTCCCCGGCCTCGATCATCCGGGCCAGGTAGTGCAGGGTGGCGTCCACGTCGCTGCCCCGGATCGACTTGATCAGCGCGCTCGCCACGTCGTAGTGCTGGTCGCCGTCCCGGTCGTAGCGCACCGCGGCCTGGTTCACCGCCGTCTCGGTCGCCGCCAGGGTCAGCACCTTCTCGCCCTGCTCCAGCGCCGCCCCCGCCGCCGCCTCCAGCGTGGTCAGCGCCCGCCGGGCGTCGCCCCCGGCCAGCCGCACCAGGTGGTCCTCCGCCTCCGGGCTGAGCTCCACGCTGCCGCCCAGGCCCCGCTCGTCGACGGTGGCGCGGCGCAGCAGGGTGCGGACGTCCTCGTCGGTGAGGGACTCCAGGGTCAGCAGCAGGCTGCGCGAGAGCAGCGGCGAGATGATCGAGAAGTACGGGTTCTCGGTGGTCGCGGCGATCAGGGTGACCCAGCGGTTCTCCACCGCGGGCAGCAGCGAGTCCTGCTGGGCCTTGGAGAAGCGGTGGATCTCGTCCAGGAACAGCACCGTCTCCCGGCCGCTCATCCCGACCGCCCGCCGGGCCCCGTCGATCACGGCCCGGACCTCCTTGACGCCGTGCGTGATCGCGGACAGCTCGACGAACCGGCCCTCCACCGCCTGGCTGATCACGTGCGCCAGCGTGGTCTTGCCCGTCCCCGGCGGCCCCCACAGGATCACCGAGCTCGTCGCCGCGGGGCCCTTCGCCCCCGCGACCAGCCGCCGCAGCGGGGAGCCGTCCCGCAGCAGCTTCTGCTGCCCGGCCACCTCCTCCAGCGTCCGCGGCCGCATCCGCACCGCGAGCGGGGCGCGCCCGGGCTCGGCGCTCTGGCGTTCCTCGGCAGCGTGCGTGAAAAGGTCGGGCTCGTCCACGCCACGAGCCTATGCGACGCCTCCGACAGCTCCCCGCCCCCGGCCCCGCTACTCGAAGCGCTCCGGGTCCCCCGCCCCGTACCGGACGATCTCCGCCACCCCGTCCGAGAAGTCGACGACCGTCGTCGGCACCGTCCCGCACTCGCCGGAGTCGACGACCGCGTCGAGCACGTGGTCGAGGCTCTCCTTGATCTCCCACCCCTGGGTCATCGGCTCCTCCTCGCCGGGCAGCAGCAGGGTGCTGGAGACCAGCGGTTCGCCGAGTTCGGCCAGCAGGGCCCGGGTGACGGCGTGGTCGGGGATGCGGACGCCGACGGTCTTCTTCTTGGGGTGGAGGAGCCGGCGCGGCACCTCCTTGGTGGCGGGGAGGATGAAGGTGTAGCTGCCGGGGGTGGCGGCCTTGACCGCGCGGAAGACGTTGTTGTCGAGCTGGGCGAACTTCCCGAGCTGGGCGAAGTCCTCGCACATCAGGGTGAAGTGGTGGCGCTCGTCGAGCCGTCGGATGGTGCGGATCCGCTCCAGGCCCTCGCGGTTGTCCAGGCGGCAGCCGAGGGCGAAACAGGAGTCGGTGGGGTACGCGATGAGGGCGCCGTCCCGGATGCCGGCGACCACCGTGGAGATGGTGCGCGGCTGGGGCGTCTCGGGGTGCACGTCGAAGTACTTCGCCATTGCTCGACCTTACTGCCCGGCCTGCGCCAGCACCGTCGCGGCGTGGTCGAAGACGTACTTCTGGAGGTCGCGCGGGGGCCGCTGGTAGCCGCGGGGTCCGGGGCGGGGCGGCAGGGTGACGGCGGGCTTGACGACCTCGTGGTAGGGGACGGTGGAGAGCAGGTGGGCGATCATGTTGAGGCGGGCGCGGCGCTTGTCGTCGCTCTCGACGACGTTCCAGGGTGATTCGGGGATGTCGGTGTAGACGAACATCTCGTCCTTGGCCCGCGAGTAGTCCTCCCAACGGGTGATGGACTCGACGTCCATCGGGGAGAGCTTCCACTGCCGCATGGGGTCGTCGAGCCGGGCGCGGAAGCGGCGCTCCTGCTCGACGTCGCTGACCGAGAACCAGTACTTGCGCAGCAGGATGCCCGCCTCGACCAGCATCCGCTCGAAGGTGGGGCACTGGTGCAGGAACTGCCAGTACTCCTCGTCGGTGCAGAAGCCCATGACCTTCTCGACGCCGGCCCGGTTGTACCAGGAGCGGTCGAACAGGACCATCTCGCCGGCCGCCGGGAGCTGCTCGACGTAGCGCTGGAAGTACCACTGGCCGCGCTGGCGCTCGGTGGGGGCGGGGAGGGCGGCGATCCGGGCGATGCGGGGGTTGAGGTACTCGGTGACGCGCTTGATGGCGCCGCCCTTGCCCGCCGCGTCGCGCCCCTCGAAGACGACGACCATCCGGACGCCCTCGGTGCGGACCCACTCCTGCAGCTTGACCAGTTCGCCCTGGAGGCGGAGCAGTTCGTCCTCGTAGACCTTCTTGGGCATCCCCTTGACCCGGCCGGGCTTCTTCCCCGCCCGGTCGCCCTTGCCCGCCTCGCCCCTGCTCGACTTGCCCTTGCTCGACTTGCCCTTGCCTGCCGCCACTGCGTGCCTCCGCTCACCGCGCCGTCGACGATCACTCAGGCTAGGCCGCGGCGGGTCTCCGCGCAGGTCGAACGCCTTCCCCGGACGGGCACCGGCGGTCCCCCGTACCACCGGTGCCCGTCGCGCCGGGGAAGGCCGGACAACTGTGCGACACCCCCGGGGGTCGGGTCCAATGCATTGGTCCATAACCTGGTGGCATGGATGTGGACACCCGGATGTTGCGTTACCTGGCGGTGGTCGGCGAGGAGGGGCAGCTGACCGCGGCCGCGGCCCGGCTGGGAGTGAGCCAGCCGACGCTGACCAAGCAGGTGCGGGCGCTGGAGCGGGAGTTGGGGGTGGAGCTGTTCCGCCGCTCGCACGCCGGGGTGGCGCCGACGGCGGCGGGCGCCGAGCTGCTGGCGCACGCCGCGCCGCTGCTGGCGGGCTGGGAGGAGGCGCTGCGGGCGACCCGGAGGGCGGCGGCCGAGGCGGGCGGGGAGCTGCGGGTGGGCTTCGAGGGATCGACGATCAACCTGCTGGGCCGCGCCGCGGTGGAGGACTTCGCCCGCCGGATGCCGGGCTGGCGGGTGCGGATGCGGCAGAACAACTGGTTCGACGAGTCCTCCGGCCTGGCCTCGGGCGAGCTGGACCTGGCGCTGTGGCACGCCCCGGCCTCGATGACCGAGCGGTACGCGCACGTGCTGCTGGGCACCGAGGAGCGCTGGGTGGTGCTGGCGGCCGACCACCGGCTGGCGGCCCGGTCCGTGGTGGACGCGGAGGAGCTGTGGGACGAGCCGTTCGTGGCCGTCCCGGAGCAGGCCGGGGTGTGGCGGGACTACTGGCTGGGCGCGCCGGAGCGCGGCGGGCGGCCGGCCCGGATCGGGGCGGTGGCGCACAACTCGGACGAGTGGATGGCCGCGGTGGCCTGCGGGCAGGGGGTGGGGTTCGCGCCGCGCTCGGTGGGGCGCTGGGCGGGCCGTCCGGACGTCCGCTGCCTGCCGGTGCGCGGGCTGAGCCCGAGCCTGGTGGGGCTGTTCCGGCTGCCCGGCCGGGCGGCGACACCGGCCGTGGAGGCGTTCACGGAGTCCTGTCGGCTGCACTTCGAGGTGCAGTTCCGGGCGACCGGTGGCGGCCGGTCACCTGCGGGAACGGGGCCTCAGACCTCGGCGAACGGCGCGGGGTAGCGGCACACGCCGTGCGGGGCGCCGTCGGCGCCGGGCAGCCGCAGGGCCTGGAAGTACCCGTCGGGGACGTCGAACGGCCCGGTGATCCGGTGCCCGGAGGCGGGGGTGAAGCCGAACCGGCCGTAGTAGCCCGGATCGCCGAGCACCACCACGACGCGCTCCCCGGCCTCGGCCGCGGCCTCCAGGGCGGCCCGCACCACGGCGGTGCCGACGCCCTTGCGCTGCCACTCGGGGGCGACCGCGACGGGCGCCAGCGCGAGGCCCTTGCCGTTGCCGATCCGCAGCCGGGTGAGCAGCGCGTGGCCGATGACCACCTCGCGCTCGTCCACCGCGACCAGCGACAGGGCGGGCAGCCAGGCGGTGTCGCGGCGCAGCGCGTCCACCAGGTCCGCCTCCTCGGGGCCGGGGAAGGCCGCCATGTGCACCCGCCGGGTCTCGGCGGTGTCGGAGGGGAGTTCCACTCTGGTTCGTACGGTCATCCTCGACCCTTCTTGCGCTCTGCACCCCGTTGTGCAGCGTTCCGGGCGGTGCAGCGTTCCGGCCCCGGGCGGTGGCAGCCTACTCCTGGTGGGCGCGCACCGGCCGGGGCCGGAACAAATCGTGATCTCTGTGATGCCCCGTCAGAATTCGACGGGTCTTGTGACGGTCCGTCAGGCGGTCGGCTCGGCCTCGGCCTTGGCGGTCTCCTTGGCCTTGGGCTGGGCGTCCACGCCCGCCTCGCGGCGCTGGGCCGAGGTGATGGCGGTGGGGGCGCCGGTCAGCGGGTCGCCGCCGGTGGAGGTCTTCGGGAAGGCGATGACGTCCCGGATGGTGTCGTAGCCGCCCAGCAGGGTGACCACGCGGTCCAGGCCGAGCGCGATGCCGCCGTGCGGCGGCGGGCCGTAGTTGAAGGCGTCCAGCAGGAAGCCGAACTGCGAAGCGGCCTCCTCCTCGGACAGGCCGATCGCGTCGAACGCCCGCTTCTGCACCTCGCGCTGGTGGATGCGGATCGAACCGCCGCCCAGCTCCGAGCCGTTGAGCACCAGGTCGTACGCGTTGGAGAGCGCGCTGCCCGGGTCGGTGTCGAAGGTGGCGAGCGACTCGGCGGTCGGCGCGGTGAAGGGGTGGTGCACCGCGTGCCAGCCCTGGAACTCGCCCTTGTCGTCCTCGATCGGCTCGAACATCGGGAAGTCCACGACCCAGAGGAAGGCCCACTGGGACTCGTCGATCAGGTTGCAGCGGCGGCCGATCTCCAGGCGGGCGGCGCCCAGCAGCTCCTGCGAGGCGGTCTTCTTGCCCGCGGCGAAGAACACCGCGTCGCCGGGCTTGGCGCCCGCGGCGGCGGCCAGGCCGGACAGGTGCTCCTCGGACAGGTTCTTGGCGACCGGACCGCGCAGCTCGCCGGTCTCGGCGTCCACCAGGACGTACGCGAGGCCGCGGGCGCCGCGGGCCTTCGCCCAGTCCTGCCAGGCGTCGAGCTGCTTGCGGGGCTGCGAGGCGCCGCCGGGCATCACGACCGCGCCGACGTACGGAGCCTGGAAGACCCGGAACTCGGTGCCCTTGAAGTACTCGGTGAGGTCGGTGAGCTCCTGGCCGAAGCGGACGTCCGGCTTGTCGGAGCCGTAGCGCGCCATGGCGTCGGCGTAGGAGAGGCGGGGCAGCGGGTTGGGGATCTCGTACCCGTGCACCTCCTTCCAGATCCGGCCGACGATCTTCTCGCCCAGGGCCAGCACGTCCTCCTGGTCGACGAAGGAGGCCTCGATGTCGAGCTGGGTGAACTCCGGCTGCCGGTCGGCGCGGAAGTCCTCGTCGCGGAAGCAGCGGGCGATCTGGTAGTACCGCTCCATGCCGGCCACCATCAGCAGCTGCTTGAACAGCTGCGGGGACTGCGGCAGCGCGTACCAGTGGCCCGGCTGGAGGCGGACCGGGACGAGGAAGTCGCGGGCGCCCTCGGGGGTGGAGCGGGTCAGGTACGGGGTCTCGATGTCGAGGTAGTCGTTCTCCTCCATCACCGTGCGGATGATGTGGTTGACCTTCGAGCGCAGCCGCAGCGCGCGGGCCGGGCCCTCGCGGCGCAGGTCGAGGTAGCGGTAGCGCAGCCGCACCTCCTCGTTGACCGAACCGGGCTCGTACTCGGCGACCTGGAACGGCAGCGGCGCGGCCTCGGACAGCACCTCGATCGACTCGACGACGACCTCGACCGCGCCGGTCGGGATCTCCGGGTTCTCGTTGCCCTCGGGGCGGACCCGGACCTCGCCGACCACCTTCACGCAGTACTCGGAGCGCAGCCCGTGCACCGACTCCAGGTCGCGGACCACGACCTGCACGGTGCCCGAGGCGTCCCGCAGGTCGATGAAGGCCACGCCGCCGTGGTCGCGGCGGCGGGCCACCCAGCCGGCCAGGGTGACGGTGGTGCCGGCGTGCTCCGCGCGGAGCGTGCCCGCGTCGTGCGTGCGGATCACAGCTGCTTCTCCTTCAGGGTGGTGACGAGCGCCTCAAGGGCGACGGGGGTCTGCTCGCCGGACTCCATGTCCTTGAGCTGGACCACGCCCTCGGCGAGGTCCCGGTCGCCGGCGATCACGGCGAACCGGGCGCCGGATCGGTCCGCCGACTTCATGGCGTTCTTGATGCCCTTGACGCCGAACGCGAGGTCGGTGGCCACGCCGAGGCGGCGCAGCTCGACGGTCTTCGCGAACAGGACGGTCTTCGCCTCCTCGCTGAGCGCCACCGCGTACACCGCGGTGCTGGCGGGCAGGTCGAGGACGACGCCCTCGGCCTCCAGCGCGAGGTAGGTGCGGTCCACGCCGAGCGCCCAGCCGACCGAGGGCAGCGCCGGGCCGCCGATCATCTCGGACAGGCCGTCGTAGCGGCCGCCGCCGCCGATCGCGGACTGCGCGCCGAGGCGGTTGTGCACGAACTCGAAGGTGGTGCGGGTGTAGTAGTCCAGGCCGCGGACCAGCTTCGGGTCGTCGGTGAACGGGACGCCCGCGAGGGTGAGCAGTTCGCGGACCTTCTCGTCGTACCCCTTGCAGTCCTCGCACAGGTAGTCGCGCAGCCTCGGCGCGTCCACCAACTGGGCCTGGACGGCCTCTCGCTTGTCGTCCAGCACGCGCAGCGGGTTGATCTCGGCGCGGCGGCGGGTCTCCTCGTCCAGGTCCAGGCCGGAGAGGAACTCGACCAGCGCGGCGCGGTAGACCGGACGGCACTGCTTGTCGCCGAGGCTGTTGAGCAGCAGCGAGTAGTCGGACAGGCCGAGCGCGCGGAAGGCGTCGTCGGCCAGAATGATCAACTCGGCGTCCAGCGCCGGGTCCTCCGCGCCGATGGCCTCCGCGCCGACCTGCGAGAACTGCCGGTAGCGGCCCTTCTGCATCCGCTCGTAGCGGTAGTAGTTGCCGGAGTACCAGAGCTTGACCGGCAGGTTGCCCTGCTTGTGCAGGTTGGCCTGGAGGGCGGCGCGCAGCACCGATGCGGTGCCCTCGGGGCGCAGCGCGAGCTCGTCGCCGCCCCGGGTGGTCAGGTTGTACATCTCCTTGGTGACGATGTCGGTGGACTCGCCGACACCGCGGGAGAAGAGCTTCACGTCCTCGAAGACCGGGGTCTCGATGTAGCCGTAACCGGCCCGGCGCGCAGGGGCGGAGATCGCCTCGCGGACCGCCAGGAAGATCGCCGAGGTGGGCGGCAGCAGGTCGTAGGTGCCCTTGGGGGCGGTGAAGGTGCTCAACTTCTCTTCCGTCACATTCCTCGTCGCGGGAAGGCCGGCGCGCCCTGCGCACCGGCCGCCTGCTGGAGGTAGGGGTTGGTGGCGCGCTCTCGGCCGATGGTGGTCTGGGAGCCGTGGCCGGAGAGCACCACGGTCGCGTCGTCGAGGGGCAGGCACACCCGGGCCAGCGAGCGCATGATCGCCGCGCTGTCTCCGCCCGGGAGGTCGGTACGCCCGATGGAGCCGGCGAACAGCAGGTCGCCCGAGAACAGGACCGGGGGGATGTCCTGGGAGGCGGGCGTCCTGAACGTCACCGACCCCCCGGTATGGCCGGGGGCGTGGTCGACGGTGAGCCGCAGCCCGGCGAGTTCCAGCACGCCGCCGTCGGTCAACTCGCGGACGTCGTCCGGCTCCCCGACGGTGATCGAGCCCATCAGCTGCTGCCCGAGCGAGCGGCCGAGCGCCTTCTCCGGGTCGGCCAGCATGTAGCGGTCCTCGGGGTGGATCCAGGCGGGGACGCCCCGCGCGCCGCAGACCGGGACGACCGAGGCGACGTGGTCGATGTGCCCGTGGGTGAGCAGCACCGCGACCGGCTTGAGCCGGTGCTCGCGGACCAACTCCTCGACGCCGCGCGCCGCTTCGTGGCCCGGATCGACGATCACGCACTCCTCGCCGGCGGCGGGTGCGACCAGGTAGCAGTTGGTGCCCCAGGCCCCGGCGGGGAATCCGGCGACGAACACGCGAGTCCTTACGTTTCATGGCGGCGGTCTGCTTTTCCCCCGCAGCCTACCGGCGCCACCGGGCCGCGGGCGAACCGGTTACCTGGCGCGTTCAGCCGTTTCTCATGTCGAGCTGATCCCGTACTGACGCGCGGGGTCCTTACACTGGGCCGCCAGCGGGTGCGATGATCCGCACACAACAAACCAAGTCCCCGTTCCCACAGTCCGGCAGGAGAGACGTCCGGTGGTCAGCAGCGAACAGCGGCGGCGGCAGCTCGCCCGTGAGAAGTACGAGCGCCAGATGCAGGCCCGCGCGGAGGCCGCCGCCAAGCGCAGGAAGCGCAACGCGGTGGTCGCCTCGGTGCTGGCGGTGCTGGTGGTCGCCGGCGTCGCGTCCGTCGCGGGCGGCGTGTTCGACTCGGACAAGAAGAAGGACAAGAGCGCGTCCGCGGCGCCCTCCCCGTCCAGCAGCGGCAAGCAGTGGGCCGCCGAGCCCGCGATGTCGATCGACACCGCGGCCCAGTACACCGCGACGATGGACACCTCGGCGGGCAAGGTCACCTTCACCCTGGACGCGGCGAAGGCCCCGCACACCGTCAACTCCTTCGTGTTCCTGGCCGGTCAGCAGTTCTGGGACAACACCAAGTGCCACCGCCTGACCACGGAGGGCATCTACGTCCTGCAGTGCGGCGACCCGACCGGCACCGGATCGGGCGGCCCCGGCTACTCGTTCGCCGACGAGAACCTGACCGGCGCGACCTACCCCGCGGGCACCGTGGCGATGGCCAACTCCGGGGCGAACACCAACGGCAGCCAGTTCTTCCTGGTCTACAAGGACACCCAACTGCCGCCCAGCTACACCCCGTTCGGCAAGATCACCGGCGGCCTGGACGTGCTGCAGAAGATCGCCGCCGCCGGTGTCCAGGGCGGTGGCGGCGACGGCGCGCCCGCGACCCCGGTCAACGTCGCCAGCATCACCACCGCCAAGGGCTGACCCGCCGCGAAAATCGACCGGCGCCGGATGCGGACAGCACCGGCGCTGGTCGCCTATGTTGCTGTTGTATAGGGTGCCCTGACCGTCGGCCGTCACCCTCGGCACAACCCAACGACGGCTCGGGACGGCGGACTCCATCGGTCCGCCGCACATCAACTGTGGACGACGCTCCCGCCCGTGGGCGTGGCGTCATGTGGAGGAGGCGCTGTGAGCAGCGACCCGTGGGGCCGTGTCGACGAGCAGGGGAACGTCTACGTGAGGACGGCCGACGGCGAACGCCAGGTCGGCTCCTGGCAGGCCGGCTCCCCCGAGGAGGCCCTCGCCTACTTCGAGCGCAAGTTCCAGGGCCTGGAGGCGGAGACCGCCCTCCTGGAGCACCGGGTCCGCAAGACCGACCTGGCCGCCAAGGAGGCGCAGGCCGCGCTGGAGCACCTGCGCGCGCAGGTCACCGAGGCCCACGCGGTCGGCGACCTGGCCTCGCTGGCCGCCCGCCTGGACGCCCTGGCCGGTGAGATCGAGACCCGGCAGAGCGAGCGCAGGGCCGCCCGGGCCAAGGCCCAGGAGGAGACCCGCGCCGCCAAGGAGGCGCTGGTCGCCGAGGCCGAGCAGCTCGCCGAGTCCAACCAGTGGCGGGAGGCCGGCGACCGGCTGCGCGCCCTGGTCGACAGCTGGAAGGCGCTGCCGCGGCTGGACCGCAAGAGCGACGACGAGCTGTGGCACCGCTTCTCGCACGCCCGCTCGGTGTTCTCCAAGCACCGCAAGGCGCACTTCGCGGCCCTGGACTCCGAGCGCGAGGCCGCCCGCGCGATCAAGGAGAAGCTGGTCGCCGAGGCCGAGGCGCTGTCCGGCTCCACCGAGTGGGGGCCGACCGCCGCCGCCTACCGCGACCTGATGACCCAGTGGAAGGCCGCCGGCCGCGCCCAGCGGGACGCGGAGGAGGAGCTGTGGGCCCGCTTCCGCGGCGCCCAGGACGTCTTCTTCCAGGCCCGCTCCGGCGCGTTCTCCGAGCGCGACGCCGAGCAGGGCGAGAACCAGAAGGCCAAGGAGGCCCTGCTGGTCGAGGCCGAGGCGATCCTGCCGATCACCGACCTGAAGGCCGCCAAGGCCGCGCTGCGCTCCGTCGCCGAGCGCTGGGAGGCCATCGGCCACGTCCCGCGCGACGCCCGTCCGAAGCTGGACGGCCGGCTGGCCGCGGTGGAACGCGCCGTCCGCGAGGCCGAGGAGGCCGAGTGGCAGCGCTCCAACCCGGAGGCCCGGGCCCGCGCCACCGGCATGACCGCCCTGCTGCAGGCCGCCGTGGACAAGCTCCGCGCCGACCTGGACAAGGCGCGCGCCGCGGGCAACACGTCCCGGGCCGCGAAGCTGGAGGCCGAGCTGGAGGGCCGCCAGGCGCTGCTCGACCAGGCGCAGAAGTCGCTGCAGGAGTTCACCTCCTGAACCCCGCCTGAACCCCGCCCGCACCGAGGGCCCCCGTCCGCCGGACGGGGGCCCTTCGCGTGGTCTCAGACCACGCTGCTGGAGGGGGCGGGCGACTGCAGCTGGTCCAGGTCCAGGCTCTGCTCGGGGCCGGGGGTGGCGCTGGGCACCGGGGTGCCGAAGTCGCTGAACTCGACCGTCCCGGTGCTCTTCTCCAGCTTCAGCGGGACCGGCGAGCCGGTGGTGGCCACGTACAGGGTGCCGGTGCCGGTGCCGGAGTCGGCGGTCAGGGTGAGCGCGGGGCGGCCCTCCACGGTGGTCGGGGCGCCCTTGGCCAGGCCGGTCCTGCCGGTGCCGAGCTGGTCGGCCAGCCCGGTGAGGTCGCACAGCTCGCCGATCTCGGCGAAGTCCGGGTTGTCGCTGCCGGTCTTCAGGTAGCGGTCGCCGACCAGCCGGGAGAGCGCCTCGCCGCCGTGGGTCCGCCAGAACTCCTGGTCCGGCTTGACCCACAGGTCGGGCCCGGCCTTGACCACCTGGAAGCTGCCGACGCCGCTCTGGCCGAGCGTGCCGGTGCAGTTGCCCGCGGTGTCCAGCCGCAGGTCCAGGTCGATCCGGGCGCCCTGGCTGCTGACCGCGCCGACCGTCCGCACCGCGCCCGCGCCCTTGAGGGCCTGCACCGACTGCTGCAGCACCTGGTCGGCGGGCAGCTGCCCGATCCCGTTGTCGCCGTCGCTGGTGGCGGCCGCCGCGGAGGCCGAGACCGCGCTGCCGGTGCCGCTCGCCGCCGGGCTGCCGCCGCCCCCGGCGCCGCCCGGGCCGCCGGAGCCGCCGCACCCGACCGCCAGCGCCGCGGCGAGCGCCGCGCCGGTCACTGCCGTCATCACCCGTATCCCGTGCACCGCGCCTCCAGGAAAGCCGACCGCCCCCACCCGGCCAGTGTCGGCGGGGAGGGGGCGGGCGGCGACCGGAGCGGCGGCGGGCGGCCGGGCGGCGGCTACTTGTTGCGGGCCGAGGTGACCCGGTAGACGTCGTACACGCCCTCGACGCCGCGCACCGCCTTGAGCACGTGGCCCAGGTGCTTGGGGTCGCCCATCTCGAAGGTGAACCGGCTCATCGCTACCCGGTCCCGGGAGGTCTGGACGGCCGCCGACAGGATGTTGACGTGCTGGTCGGAGAGCACCCGGGTGACGTCGGAGAGCAGCCGGGAGCGGTCCAGCGCCTCGACCTGGATGGCGACCAGGAAGACCGAGGACTGGGTGGCCGCCCACTCGACCTCGATCATCCGCTCGGGCTGCTGCTGCAGGGACTCCACGTTGACGCAGTCCGCGCGGTGCACCGAGACGCCGTTGCCGCGGGTGATGAAGCCGACGATCGGGTCGCCGGGCACCGGCGTGCAGCAGCGCGCCAGCTTCACCCACACGTCGTCCACGCCCTTGACGATGACGCCCGGGTCGCCCTTGGCGCGGCGCCGCATCGCGCGCGGCTGGTGCGAGGGGGTGGCGGTCTCGGCGAGGTCCTCGACCGCGCCCTCCTCGCCGCCCATCGCCTGGACCAGCTTCTGCACGATCGCCTGCGCGGCGACGTGGCCCTCGCCGATCGCCGCGTACAGCGAGGAGATGTCCGGGTAGCGCATCTCGTGGGCCAGGGTGACCAGCGAGTCCCCGGTGAGGATCCGCTGGATCGGCAGGCCCTGCTTGCGCATCGCCCGGGCGATCGCCTCCTTGCCCTGCTCGATCGCCTCCTCGCGGCGCTCCTTGGAGAACCAGGCGCGGATCTTGTTGCGGGCCCGGGGCGACTTGACGAAGCTCAGCCAGTCCCGGGACGGGCCGGCGTTCTCCGCCTTGGAGGTGAAGACCTCGACCGTGTCGCCGTTCTCCAGCGTCGACTCCAGCGGCACCAGGCGGCCGTTGACCCGGGCGCCGATGCACCGGTAGCCGACCTCGGTGTGCACCGCGAACGCGAAGTCCACCGGGGTGGCCTGCGCGGGCAGCGCTATCACGTCGCCCTTCGGGGTGAAGACGAACACCTCGTTGCTGGAGAGGTCGAAGCGCAGCGACTCCAGGAACTCGCTCGGGTCCTCGGTCTCCTTCTGCCAGTCCAGCAACTGCCGCAGCCAGGCCATCTCGTTGACCGCGTCGGCCTTGTCGTGCTGCCGCCCGTGGGTGGGCGTGTCGGTGCGCACCTTGGACGCCCCGGCCACCGCGCGCTGCTTGTACTTCCAGTGCGCGGCGATGCCGTACTCGGCGCGGCGGTGCATGTCGAAGGTGCGGATCTGCAGTTCGACGGGCTTGCCGCCCGGGCCGATCACCGTGGTGTGCAGCGACTGGTACATGTTGAACTTGGGCATCGCGATGTAGTCCTTGAACCGCCCCGGCACCGGGTTCCACCGCGCGTGGATGGTGCCCAGCGCCGCGTAGCAGTCGCGGACGGTGTCGACCAGGACCCGGATGCCCACCAGGTCGTAGATCTCGGCGAAGTCCCGGCCCCGGACGATCATCTTCTGGTAGACCGAGTAGTAGTGCTTGGGGCGGCCGGTGACCTGCGCGGTGATCCGGGCCCCGCGCAGGTCGCCCTGCACCTGGTCGATCACGGTGGCCAGGTACTCGTCGCGCTTGGGGGCGCGCTCGGCCACCAGCCGGACGATCTCGTCGTACATCTTGGGGTAGAGGATGGCGAAGGCCAGGTCCTCCAGCTCCCACTTGATGGTGTTCATGCCCAGCCGGTGCGCCAGCGGGGCGTAGATCTCCAGCGTCTCGCGGGCCTTCTTCTCCTGCTTCTCCCGCTTCAGGTAGCGCATCGTGCGCATGTTGTGCAGCCGGTCGGCGAGCTTGATCACCAGGACCCGCGGGTCCTTGGCCATCGCCACGACCATCTTGCGGACGGTCTCCGCCTGCGCGGCCTCGCCGAACTTCACCCGGTCCAGCTTGGTCACGCCGTCGACCAGCAGCGCCACCGCGTCGCCGAAGTCGACCCGGAGCGTCTCCAGGCCGTAGTCGGTGTCCTCCACGGTGTCGTGCAGCAGGCCCGCCATCAGCGTCGGCGCGTCCATCCCCAGCTCGGCCAGGATGGTCGCCACCGCCAGCGGGTGGGTGATGTACGGGTCGCCGCTCTTGCGCTTCTGCCCGCGGTGCCACTTCTCCGCGACGGCGTACGCCCGCTCGATGTCCTTCAGCAGCCCGGGGTCGGCCTTGGGGTCGTTGGCCCGGATCGTCCGGAACAGCGGTTCCAGCACCGGGTTGACCATCGAACTGCGCTGACCGCCCAGCCGCGCAAGCCGAGCCCGCATCCCGCCCGGCGAGGGACGGGAACTGGCGGCAGCGGCCGTGGGCACAACCTCGTCGGGCAAGGACACTCCTACGTCGGATCAACCTTCATCGTACCGACAGCGCGCGCCCCCGCGGCGGCGCGTCCGCCCCGGGAACGCGAGCGCCCGGGAACGGTCGCGTTCCCGGGCGGCTCTCGAACAGGGCGGCGTCACACCACGACGAGGGTCTCCAGCGGTGCGCCGCGCAGGTGCGAAGCGAGCTTCGCGCGCCCCGGCAGGAAGCCGAGCTCCATCAGCACGACCACGCCGACCAGCTCGGCCCCGGCCTCCTGCACGAGGTCCAGCGAGGCGGCGATCGTCCCGCCGGTGGCCAGCACGTCGTCCACCACCAGGACCCGCTCGCCCGGCTCGAAGGCGTCGCACTGGACCTCCAGCGTCGCCGACCCGTACTCCAGGTCGTACGAGCGGGAGAACACCTCGCCGGGCAGCTTGCCCTTCTTGCGGATCGGGACGAACCCAAGGCCCGCGGCGAACGCGGCGGGCGCGGCGAGGACGAACCCCCGCGCCTCCAGCCCGACCACCTTGGTGGCACCGAGCTCCTTGGCCCGATCGGCCAGCGCCCGGGTCAGCGCGCCGAACGCCTCGGCGTCGGCGAGCAGGGGGGCGATGTCCTTGAACAGGACGCCCGGCTTCGGGTAGTCCTGCACGTCCCGGATCCGGCTGTTGAGCAGCTCGGACAGGACGGGATCGGTGGTGGAGGTCACGGGGGTTCCTTCGCGGGGGTCAGCGCTTGCCGGACGGCCGGCCCTTGCCCCTGGCGCGGCTGGTCGGCTGGTTACGCTGTCCGACCATACCGGCCGGGACCCCGTCCTCGGCGTCCTGGCCGCTGTCGGGCTCCTCACCCCGGGCGGCGGCCTCGGCCGCGGCCTTGGCCTCGGAGGCCCGGCGCTGGGCGACCCGCTTGGCCAGCGCCTTCATGTCCGGGGCCTGCTCCTTGAGCTGCGCGAGCAGCGGGGTGGCCACGCAGATGGAGGAGTAGGCACCGGCCGCGAGGCCGATGAACAGGGCCAGCGAGATGTCGTTCAGGGTGCCCGCGCCGAGCAGGCCGCCGCCGATGAACAGCAGCGCGGAGACCGGCAGCAGCGCCACGACCGTGGTGTTGATGGAGCGCACCAGGGTCTGGTTGAGGCCGTGGTTGGCGGCCTCGCTGTAGGTGCGGCGGCTCTGCTTGGTGAGGCCCCGGGTGTTCTCCTTCACGGTGTCGAAGACGACCACCGTGTCGTAGAGCGAGTAGCCGAGGATGGTCAGGAAGCCGATCACGGTGCCCGGGGTGACCTCGAAGCCGACCAGGGCGTACACGCCGATGGTGATCAGGAGGTCGTGGATCAGGGCGACCAGGGCGGCCACCGCCATCCGCCACTCGAAGGCGATCGCCATGTAGACGGTCACCAGCACCATGAAGACGATCAGGCCGGTCAGCGCCTTCTTGGAGATGTCGGCACCCCAGGAGGGGCCGATCACCTGGGCGTTGATGTCCTTCTCCTGGACGCCGATCGCCTGCGAGAACTCCTTGGTGAAGGTGGTCGCCGGGATCGACTCCTGCGCGCTGACCTGGACCCGGACGTCGCCCTTGTCCGTGGTCTGCACCAGCGCGGTCTTGGAGCCGATGATCTTGTCGGCGGTCTCCTTCGCCTGCGAGGCCGACAGGCCGGGCTTGTGCACGGTGTAGACCGAGCCGCCCTTGAACTCGATGCCCAGGTGCAGGCCCATGGCCAGGCCGACGGCCGCCACCAGGACGATCACCGCCGAGATCGAATACCAGATCTTCCGCTTGCCCACGAAGTCGAAGGAGACCTCGCCCTGGTAGAGGCGGTGACCGATGTTGCGGAGCGACATGGGTCAGACCTCCTGGGTCGTGGTGGGACGGCGGCGGGAGCCGCGGATCGGCGGACGGGCGCCGAGCCGCTTCGGGTCCAGGCCGGACATCGGGTGGCCGCCGGCGAAGAACTTGGTGCGGGCGAGCAGGCTGATCAGCGGCTTGGTGAACAGGAAGATCACCACGACGTCGAGCAGGGTGGTCAGGCCCAGCGTGAAGGCGAAGCCCTGCACCTTGCCGACCGACACCAGGTACAGCACCGCGGCGCACAGGAAGGACACGAAGTCCGAGACCAGGATGGTGCGCCGGGCCCGCGGCCAGGCGCGCTGCACGGCGGCCCGCAGCTGGGCGCCCTCGCGGACCTCGTCCCGGATGCGCTCGAAGTACACGATGAAGGAGTCCGCGGTGATGCCGATCGCGACGATCGCGCCGCAGACCGCGGGCAGGTTCAGCGCGAAGCCGATGCCCGCGCCGAGCAGGCTCATGATCGACCAGGTCAGGACCGCCGAGACGACCAGACCGGCGATCGAGACCAGGCCCAGGCCGCGGTAGTAGACCAGCGAGTACGCGACCACCAGGACCATGCCGATCAGACCGGCGACCAGGCCGGCCTTCAGCTGCTCGGAGCCGAGCTGCGGGGAGACGGTGGTGACGTCGCTCTTCACGAAGTCCAGCGGGAGCGCGCCGTAGCTCAGCACGTTCGCCAGCGACTTGGCGTCGTCCGCGGTGAAGGTGCCGCTGATCACGGCGCTGCCGCCGGTGATCGACTCCGACACGTACGGGTGCGAGACGACCTGGCCGTCCAGCACGATCGCGAACTGGTTGGCCGGGGAGGTCTGGGCGGCCAGCTGCTTGGTGGTGTCGGCGAAGGCCTTGGAGCCGGCGTCGTTGAACGACAGGTCGACCATCCAGCCCTTGCCGCCCTGGGGGTCGAGGACGGCCTGCGCCTTGGTGACGTCCGAGCCGTTCACCGCGACGCCGCCGAGCACGAACTTGTACCAGATGCCGCTCTCGGCGTCGTACGAGCAGGCGATCGCCGGGGCGCTCGGGTCGTTGGCCTTCTGGTAGTTCACCCGCTGCGACTCGTTGGTGCAGTCCAGCGCGGCGTACTGCTGCTGCAGGGCGAGGGTCGCGGCGTCCGGGGTCGGCGCGGCGCTCGGGTCGGCCGCGGGGGCCGAGGCGGCGGCGCTCGGCTGGGCCGAGGCGGAGCCGCCCGCGGAGGCGGAGGCCGACGGGTCGGCCTGCAGCGCGCCGGAGAGGGCGCGGCCGGCCTTGGTGGCGGAGGCGGAGGCGCTCGCGGAGGCGCCGGCCGAGGCGGAGGCGCCGCTGCCCGCGCTCGCGGAGGCGCTCGCGCTCGGGGCGGCCGAGGCCCCGGCGCCCGAGGAGGCGGAGGCCGACGGCTGGGGCTGCTGGGCGGCCGCGCCGGACGGCTCCAGGGTCAGCACCGGGCGGAAGTAGAGCTTGGCGGTGTCGCCGACCTTGTCGACGGACTGCTGCGTGTTACCACCGTCGGGAATGTTGACGATGATGTTCGCATTGCCCTGGGTCTGCACCTCCGCCTCGGAGACGCCCATGCCGTTGACGCGCTTCTGGATGATGCTGACCGCGGTGTCCAGATTGGTCTTGTTGACCGCGGAAGGATCATCGGACTTAGCGGTCAGCGTGACGCTGGTGCCACCGGCGAGGTCGATTCCGAGACGCGGCTTGGTGCTGCCCGTCCCGAACATGAGGGCCACAAGGCCGACGGTGACCACCAGGATGAGCGCCAGCGCCCGTCCCGGGTATCCGTCGCGCGACCGCGACTTGGGTGTTGCCACCTTGCTCGTTTCTCCCTGTCCATGCCGCCCGGCGGCCGGCCTCCGGCTCCGCGCTGGGCGGGTGCCGGAAGGCGGCGGACGCACGACGGCCCAAGAGTCCTGTTGGGCTTGCGGCGGATGCCGCTGGTCGAGGGTGCCCCGACCGTACTACTTGCTCTCGGGAGCCTCGGCGTCGGCCTTCGCCTCGTCCTTGGACAGGCTCAGCGGCTTCTCGTCGGCGTCCGCGACCTGCCCGGCGTCCTCGGCGTCCGCGACGGCCTCGTCCTCCGCGGGGCGACCGTTGATGATCGCGTCGTACTCCAGCGGCTCCAGGACGGCCGCGATCGCGCCCTTGGTGTAGTGGGCCACCACGCCGGGGGAGACCTCCAGCTCGACCGTCTCGTCGTTGACCGCCTTCACCAGCGCGTACATGCCGCCGATGGTGCGCACGCCCGACCCCGGCTGCAGCGCGGTCTGCATGCTCTGCATCTGGGCCTGACGCTTCTTCTGCGAGCGCATCATCATGAAGATGGCGAGCAGGGGGAGGAGAAGGATGATGTAAGAGAACACAGCCAGGGTCCTTTGTGGGCCGCCTTCCGGCAGCCAGTGCGTGTACGTCGGCCCGTCGGGCGAGAGGGGCGGTCCGGCGGAGTCTAGGCGACCCGCACTGAACGGACAACGCCAAGCATGCCAGTGTGCCGCCGAAAGTGGCGAGCCTTGGCATGCACATAAACTCCCGATAAGGCGCCGGAGTTATCCCCGGAACCTCCCGCGCGGCGGCCGCGTCATGCCTGGCCCTCGACCCACAGCCCGTTCTGCTGCCCGCCCGGCGCCGCCTTCGGCGCCCGCGCCGACTGCGGCGGGGTCAGCCCCAGGTGCTGCCAGGCCGCCGCGGTGGCGATCCGCCCGCGCGGGGTGCGCGCCAGCAGGCCCTCCCGGACGAGGAAAGGTTCAGCCACCTCCTCGACCGTCTCCGCCTCCTCCCCCACCGCCACCGCCAGCGTGGACAGGCCCACCGGGCCGCCGCCGAACAGCTTCAGCAGCGCCGCCAGCACCGCCCGGTCCAGCCGGTCCAGGCCGCGGGCGTCCACCTCGTAGACCTCCAGCGCCTGCGCGGCGATCTCCCGGGTGACCAGGCCGTCGTGCCGGACCTGCGCGAAATCCCTCACCCGGCGCAACAGCCGGTTGGCGATCCGCGGCGTGCCGCGCGAGCGCCCGGCGATCTCGGCCGCGCCCGCCGGGTCGATCTCCACGTCCAGCAGGCCCGCCGAGCGGTGCACCACCCGCTCCAGCTCGGCCGGGGCGTAGAACTCCATGTGGCCGGTGAAACCGAACCGGTCGCGCAGCGGCGGCGGCAGCAGACCCGCCCGGGTGGTCGCGCCGACCAGGGTGAACGGCGGCAGCTCCAGCGGGATCGCGGTGGCGCCGGGGCCCTTGCCGACGATCACGTCGACCCGGAAGTCCTCCATCGCCATGTACAGCATCTCCTCGGCGGGCCGGGACATCCGGTGGATCTCGTCGAGGAACAGCACCTCGCCCTCGGTCAGCGAGGAGAGGATCGCGGCCAGGTCGCCCGCGTGCTGGATCGCCGGGCCGGAGGTGATCCGGATCGGGGCGTTCAGCTCGGCCGCGATGATCATCGACAGGGTGGTCTTGCCCAGCCCGGGCGGGCCGCTCAGCAGCACGTGGTCCGGCGCGGCGCCGCGCTTGCGGGCCGCCTGCAGGACCAGCGAGAGCTGCTCGCGCACCCGCTCCTGCCCGATGAACTCCTCCAGCAGCTTGGGCCGCAGCGCGGCCTCCACCGCCTGGTCCTCACCGTCGGCGGACGCCGTCACCAGGCGGTCGGCGGGGTCGGACTCGTACGGGTTCATCGGGAAACCGCTCTCCATGTCGACTTGGTGACGTGTCGTCACATTGCTTCGGCGCTGTTCAGCGGGCCCGGTTCAGGCCGCGCAGGGCCAGCCGGAGCAGGGCGCCCACGTCCGGCACGGACTGCGCCTCGGCGTCCGGCGCGACCCGGGCCACCGCCTCGTCCGCCTCCCGCGGAGCGTAGCCCAGGCCCACCAGCGCGGAGTGCAACTGCTCGTGCCAGGGGGCCGGACCGGAGGCGATCGGCTTCTGCGCGGGGACGGTGCCGTGCGGGGCGCCGAGCTTGTCCTTGTACTCCAGCAGCAGCTTGGCCGCCTTCGCCTTGCCGATGCCGGGCACCGCGATCAGCGCCTTCTCGTCGCCGCCCGCGACCGCCACCCGCAGCGCCTCCGGCGAGTGCACCCCCAGGATCGCCTGGGCCAGTTTCGGCCCGACCCCGGGCGCGGCCTGCAGCACCTCGAACGTCGCCCGCTCGTCGTCGTCCACGAAGCCGAACAGCGTCAGCGAGTCCTCCCGGACCACCAGCGAGGTCGCCAGCCGGGCCACCTCCCCCACCCGCAGCGTCGCCAGCGTGGTCGGCGTGCACTGCACAGCCATCCCCACCCCGCCGACCTCCACCACGGCCACCCCGGCCCCCACCACCGCAACCGGCCCCTGCACAAAGGCGATCATGGTGAAGTCGTTCCTCTCGATGGTTCCGATGCTTGCCGTGCGCCGAGCCCGTCAGGGGCGCGGGGAACTGCGCGAGCGGCCCGGCGCCGCGCCGTGCCAGGAACCGCCGCCCGGGCCGTGGGCCTTGATCGCGGCGGTCAGGCGGTTGGTGGTGCCGCCGCGCCAGATGTGGCAGATGGCCAGGGCCAGGGCGTCCGCCGCGTCGGCGGGCTTGGGCGGGGCGTCGAGCCGCAGGATGCGGGTGACCATGGCGGTGACCTGCGCCTTGTCGGCGCGGCCGGAGCCGGTGACGGCGGCCTTGACCTCGCTGGGGGTGTGCAGCGTGACGGGGATGCCGCGGCGGGTCGCGCACAGCACGGCGACCGCGGAGGCCTGCGCGGTGCCCATCACGGTGCGCACGTTGTGCTGGGCGAACACCCGCTCCACCGCGACGAGTTCGGGCTCGTACCGGTCGAGCCAGGACTCCAGGCCCTGCTCGATGGCGAGCAGCCGCGGACCGATCTCGTCCTCCGCGGGCGTGCGCACCACGCCGACGCCGAGCATCGCCAACTGCCGCCCGGGCAGCCCTTCGACCACCCCGACGCCGCACCTGGTCAGCCCAGGGTCCACACCCAGCACTCGCACGGCCCCGCCTCTCTCCGACCTGCGCAGGTTACCCCCGGCCACCGACAACCGGTCCCGGACACGCCTCCGCCCGGCGGCCACCAGCGGGCCGCCGGGCGGGGTTGCCGGAGCGGACTCAGGCGTCCAGCTCGGCCATGACCTCGTCGGAGACGTCGAAGTTGGCGAAGACGTTCTGCACGTCGTCGCTGTCCTCCAGCGCGTCGATCAGCTTGAAGATCTTGCGGGCGCCCTCGGCGTCCAGCTCGACCTGCATGCTGGGGACGAAGTTGGCGTCGGCGGAGTCGTAGTCGATGCCCGCGTCGACCAGCGCGGTGCGGACCGCGACCATGTCGGTGGCCTCGGACATCACCTCGAAGGCCTCGCCGAGGTCGTTGACCTCCTCGGCACCGGCGTCCAGCACGACGTCCAGGATCTTGTCCTCGTCCACGCCGTCGGCCTTGGGGACGATCACGACGCCCTTGCGGTTGAACAGGTAGGAGACCGAGCCCGGGTCGGCCATGCTGCCGCCGTTGCGGGTCATCGCGACGCGCACGTCGGAGGCGGCGCGGTTGCGGTTGTCGGTGAGGCACTCGATCAGCACGGCCACGCCGTTGGGGCCGTAGCCCTCGTACATGATCGTCGAGTAGTCGGCGCCGCCGGCCTCCGCGCCGGAGCCGCGCTTGACGGCGCGGTTGATGTTGTCGATCGGGACGGAGCTCTTCTTCGCCTTCTGGATGGCGTCGTAGAGCGTCGGGTTGCCGGCCGGGTCGCCGCCGCCGGTGCGGGCCGCCACCTCGATGTTCTTGATCATCTTGGCGAAGAGCTTGCCGCGCTTGGCGTCGATCGCGGCCTTCTTGTGCTTGGTGGTAGCCCACTTAGAGTGGCCGGACATCGCCAGCTCCTTTTCGTCGCCAATGGGAAATGAACAGGGGAGATCCTACCGGTGCCGCACCATCAGGTGGCACACGGTCACCGCGCCGCCCGGGGCGCTCAGCGCGCCGCGGCCTCGACCATCCGGACGAAGTACTCGTGGACGCGGTGGTCGCCGGTCAGCTCCGGGTGGAAGGAGGTGGCCAGCAGGTTGCCCTGGCGCACCGCGACGATCCGGGCGTCCGGACCGTCCGCGGCCGGGACCTCGGCGAGCACCTCGACGCCCGCGCCGACCGCCTCGACCCAGGGGGCGCGGATGAACACGCCGGTGACCGGGTCGCCCAGGCCCGCGAACGGGATGGCGGTCTCGAAGGACTCGTTCTGCCGGCCGAAGGCGTTGCGGCGCACGGTCATGTCGATGCCGCCGACGGTCTCCTGGTCGTCCCGGCCGTCCAGGATCTTGTCCGCCAGCATGATCATGCCCGCGCAGGTGCCGTACACCGGCATGCCGGCCGCGACCCGCTCGCGCAGCGGCTCCATCAGGCCGAACAGCACGGCCAGCTTGGAGATGGTGGTGGACTCGCCGCCGGGCATCACCAGCGCGTCCACCTCGGCCAGCTCCTCCGGGCGGCGCACCGGCCGGGCCAGCGCGTCGGCGGCGGCCAGCGCCACCAGGTGCTCGCGGACGTCGCCCTGCAGGGCCAGGACGCCGATGGTGGGGGTGCTCACGGTCTCACTACCTCTTCGTTCTCGAACTACAGGGCCCGGACGCCACGCAGCGGCCCGCCGTGCCGGGAACTCGCACGGCGGGCCGGACGCGTGGAGCGCTTACCAGCCGCGGTTGGCGTAGCGCTCGGTCTCCGGCAGGGTGTCGCAGTTGATGCCGACCATGGCCTCGCCCAGGTTGCGGGAGGCGTCCGCGATGATCTTCGGGTCGTCGTAGAAGGTGGTGGCCTTGACGATGGCGGCGGCGCGCTTGGCCGGGTCGCCCGACTTGAAGATGCCGGAGCCGACGAAGACGCCCTCGGCGCCGAGCTGGCGCATCAGCGCGGCGTCGGCCGGGGTGGCCACGCCACCGGCGGAGAACAGCACGACCGGCAGCTTGCCGAGCTCGGCGACCTCGCGGACCAGCTCGTACGGGGCGCGCAGCTCCTTGGCGGCGGCGTACAGCTCGTTGTTGTCGAAGCCGCGCAGCTTGGCGATCTCGTTCTTGATCTGGCGCAGGTGGCGGACGGCCTCCACCACGTTGCCGGTGCCGGCCTCGCCCTTGGAGCGGATCATGGCCGCACCCTCGGCGATCCGGCGCAGCGCCTCGCCCAGGTTGGTGGCGCCGCAGACGAAGGGGGTGGTGAAGGCCCACTTGTCGGAGTGGTTGACCTCGTCGGCCGGGGTGAGGACCTCGGACTCGTCGATGTAGTCGACGCCCAGCGACTGCAGGACCTGGGCCTCGACGAAGTGGCCGATCCGGGACTTGGCCATCACCGGGATGGAGACGGCGCCGATGATCTCCTCGATCATGTTCGGGTCGGACATCCGGGCCACGCCGCCGTCCTTGCGGATGTCGGCGGGAACGCGCTCCAGCGCCATGACCGCGACCGCACCGGCGTCCTCGGCGATCTTCGCCTGCTCGGCGTTGACCACGTCCATGATCACGCCGCCCTTGAGCTGCTCGGCCATGCCGCGCTTGACCCGGGCGGTGCCGACCTGGGGCTGCTCAGCGGAAGTGGGGGTGGTGGACACGTAAGACCTCACTCAGGGATGAACCGGTGCTATCGATCTATCGTAGGCCCGGAGGCCCGCCGACCCATGCGCCACATGGTCCAGGGCCGTCCCCGACATACGACAATCAGGCCAGCGACCCGGCTGCGGCAGGAAACGGGTTCAGCCTACGCGGGAGCGCCCTCGGGCGTGAGGGCCGCCGGGGGCTCGTCGTCCATCTCGAAGGCCAACGGGAACGGCGCGCGCCCCGCGAGGCGGAAGTAGCGCACCAGCCGGTGCTCGCGCACCGCGCGCGCCGCCCGCACCGCGTCGTTGTGGAAGCGCCGCGCCATCGGCACCCGGCGCACCGCCTCCACCAGGTCCCGCACCGCCTCCTCGCCGCCCGGCGCCGCCCGCAGCGCCGCGACCTGCTCCGGCTCGTCCAGCACCGCCCGCAGCGCCAGGCTCAGCTCGCTCTCCGCCACCTCGCGCTGCTCCGACTCGGCCTGCCGGGCCGCGTGCGCCGCCTCCAGCAGCAGGATCGACGCCGCCGGGTCCAGCAGCGAGGAGGTCGCCAGCTCCACCGCCACCGCGGAACGGCGCAGCAGCTGGGCGTCCAGCGAGGCCCGGGCCGCGTCGATCCGGGCGTGCAGCCGGTCCAGCCTGCCCGCCGTCCAGCTCAGGTAGACGGCGAACAGCACGACGGCCGCAACGGCCCAGATCCAGGTAGCCACGGGGCGCTACGGTACCGGCTCAGACCCCGAGGACCGTCGAGCGGTAGGCGAGGTGGTCCAACTCCTCGACCTGGACGGCCACTTGCACCGGCCCGGCGTCCGGCCCCAGGTACTCGGGCAGCGCCTCCAGCACCGCCTCGGCCAACGCCGCCTTCGCCTCCGCGCTGCGCCCCGGGAAGATCTCCACCTTGACGGCGACCAGCGCGAAGGTGTCGGCGTCCGCCCCGACCACGTTCTCCTCGGTGCGCCGGAACCTGGTCTTGCACTTCGCCGGCGTGGCGTCCAGCAGCTCCGCCGCCAGCCGGTTCAGGGCCAGGCCGAAGCCCCGCCGGTCGAAGGCGGCGGCGAGCCGGTCGGTGTGGTCGACGGTGATCAGCGGCATGCGGGGCTACCTCTTCCGGACGGGACGGGTCAACGGCTCGGGACGGGTCGACACTTCGGGGCGGGTCAACGGCTCGGACGCGAACGGCGGTCGGACGGTTCGACCTCGGCCACCGGCGGACGCCCGTCGGTCACCGTCTCGTACACCGACAGCACCTCGGCGCCGACCGTCTCCCAGTCGAAGCGCCGCACGTGCCGGGAGGCCGCCGCGCGCAGCGCCGCCAGCCGGTCGGGGCTGCCCAGCAGCTTGAGCGCCGAGGCCGCCAGCGCGTCCGCGTCCTCCACCGGGAACAGCTCCCCGGCCGCGCCGCCGTCCAGCACCTGGCGGAACGCGTCCAGGTCGCTGGCCAGCACCGGGGCGCCCGCCGACATCGCCTCGACCAGGATGATGCCGAAGGACTCGCCGCCGGTGTTCGGCGCCACGTACAGGTCGACCGAGCGCAGCAGCCGGGCCTTGTCCCGGTCCGAGACCATGCCGAGGAACTCGACCTGGGCCCGCACCTCGGGCGCCAGGCCCGCGACCGCCTCCTCCTCGTCGCCCTTGCCGGCGACCAGCAGCCGCACGCCCGGGCGCTCGGCCAGGATCCGCGGCAGCGCCGCCAGCAGCGTCGGCAGGCCCTTGCGCGGCTCGTTGATCCGCCCGATGAAGCCGATGGTGCCCGGCCCGCCCGCCGACGCCCCGCCCTGCCAGCGCGGGTCCGGCTCGGCGTCCGCGAAGAACCGCACGTCCACGCCGTTCGGGATCACCACCGCGTCGCCGCCCAGGTGCTCCACCAGCGTGCGCCGGGCGTACTCCGACACCGCGATCCGGCCCGACATCTTCTCCAGGCCCGGCTGCAGGATCGGCGAGGCGGCGATCATCGCCCGCGAGCGCGGGTTCGAGGTGTGGAACGTCCCCACCATCGGCCCGGACGCCGCCCAGGCCGCCAGCATCGACAGCGACGGCGAGTTCGGCTCGTGCACGTGCAGCACGTCGAACCGGCCCTCGCGCAGCCAGCGCCGCACCCGCGCCGCCGACAGGATCCCGAAGCTCAGCCGCGCCACCGACCCGTTGTACGGCACCGCCACCGCCCGCCCCGCCGAGACCACGTACGGCGGCAGCGCCTCCTCGTCCTCCGCCGGGGCCAGCACCGACACCTCGTGCCCCCGCCGGATCAGGTGCTCCGCCAGGTCCCGGATGTGGAACTGCACCCCGCCCGGGACGTCCCAGTCGTACGGGCACACCACGCCGATCCTCACGCTTCCGCCTTCCGCGGGGTCAGGTCGGCCAGCCACAGCTTCTGCAGCATGTGCCAGTCCACCGAGTGCTCACGGATCGCGCCCGCCCACACGTCCGCCATCGCCTGGGTCATCGCCGCGGTCTGCTCCTGCCGGGTGCCCTCCCCGGACGGCACCACCTCCGGGTGCACCTCCGCCCGCAGCATCGCCCCGTCGTACCAGAGCGACACCGGGAACAGCGCCGCCCCCGTCCGCTGGGCCAGCGCCGCCGGACCGGCCGGCATCCGGGTCGGCTCGCCGAAGAAGTCCACCTGGATCCCGGCCTCCGAGAGGTCCCGGTCGCCCACCAGGCACACCAGCCCGCCCTCGCGCAGCCGCCGCGCCAGCGTCCCCACCACCGAGACCTGGGAGCCGGTCAGCGCCAGCACCTCCATGCCCAGGCTCTCCCGGTACGCCACGAACCGGTCGAACAGCGACTCCGGCTTCAACCGCTCCGCGACCGTGGTGAACGGGTGCCCGCCCGCCGAGGCGATCCACGCCCCCGCCAGGTCCCAGTTCGCCATGTGCGGCAGCGCCAGCACCGCGCCCCGCCCGGCCGCCATCGCCTCGTTCAGCAGCTCCAGGTTCTTCACCGTTATGGCGCCGGCGATCCGCTCCCGGCTCCAGGTCGGCAGCCGGAACGACTCCATCCAGTACCGCATGTACGAGCGCATCCCGGCCCGGGACAGCTCCCGCAGCCGGATCCCGTCCGCGTCCGGGTGCACCCGCGACAGGTTGGCCTCCAACTGCCGCACCCCCTTGCCCTGCCGCCGCCACGCCGTGTCGGCGATGACGTCGAACAGGCGCCGGGCCACCGGCTCGGGCAGGTGCTTCAGCCCCGCCCAGCCCGCCGCGTAGGCGGCGTCGACCAACCGTTCCCTCACTTGACCCCCTCGGCGGCGGCCGCCGCCTCCAATTCCGCCGACTCCCGGCGCACCGTCAGCATCCGCTGCGCCACCGTCACCAGGCTGCCCGCCGCGACCGCCCACAGGGCGACCGGCAGCAGCCACTCGACGTACGGCACCCCGAACGTGTGCAGGCCCGCGACCCCCGCCGCGGTCAGGCTGATCACCAGCCGCTCCGCCCGCTCCACCAGCCCCGACACGTTCACCGGGAAGCCCAGCGACTCGCCGCGCGCCTTGGTGTACGACACCACCTGGCCGCTGGCCAGGCAGAAGATCGCCACCGCGCACAGCAGGTCGTCGTTCCCGCCCCCCGCGTACCACATCGCCAGGCCGCCGAAGATCGCCGCGTCGGCGACCCGGTCCAGCGTCGAGTCCAGGAACGCGCCCCACTTGCTGGAGCGACCCGCCTGGCGGGCCATGTTGCCGTCCACCAGGTCGGAGAAGATGAACAGCGTGACGGTGATCACGCCCCAGAAGAACTCCCCGCGCGGGAAGAACACCAGGGCGCCCGCCACCGACCCGGCCGTACCGATCAGCGTGACCGCGTCCGGGCTGACACCCCACCGCAGCAGCATCGCGGCGAACGGGGTGAGGACACGTGTGAAGAAGGCACGCGCGTACTTGTTGAGCATGGCCTTCCGGTCCGCTCCGCTCCTCGGATTGGCACCCGCGGACCGCTCGCCCGCCGGGCGGCCGCGCGAATGGACCCGCCCGGCTGGACAATGGTATCCACGCTGATCGAGCGGCAGGAGGCCAACCATGCCGGACCGGACGGCCCACACCCCCGCACCGCCCGCCGACCGACCCGACCGGCTCCGCAACGTGGCCCTGGTCGGGGCCGGCGGAGCCGGGAAGACCACCCTCGCCGAAGCGCTCGCCCGCACCGCTGGCGTCCTGACCAGGGCCGGAACCGTCCCCGACGGCACCACCGCCGCCGACTGGGAGGACATCGAGCACCAGCAGCAGCGCTCCGTCCAGCTCGCCCTGCTCCCCCTGCCCTGGCGCGGCCTCAAGGTCAACCTGGTCGACGCCCCCGGCTACGCCGACTTCGCGGGCGAGCTCCAGGCCGCCCTGCGCGCCGCCGAGGCCGCCCTGTTCGTCCACTCCGCCGCCGACCCCGAGGTCCCCCGCCCCGTCCGCGCCCTGTGGCGGCAGTGCGAGGACGCCCGGCTGCCCCGCGCGATCGTCCTCACCCACCTGAACACCGCCCGCGTCCGCCTCGACGACGTCCTGCGCCTGCTCCAGGACACCCTCGGCACCCCCGACACCGTCCGCCTCCTGCACCACGTCGACCTGCGCGACGGCCGGTTGCACGGCCTCACCGACCTGCTCACCGGCCGCACCCACGGCACCCCCGGGGACGCCCCCGGCCCGGACGCCGACCTGGACGCCGAACGCGCCCGCCTGGTCGAGGCCCTGGCCGGCGAGGACGACACCCTGCTGGCCCGCTACCTCGACGGCGCCCCGCTCGACACCGCCGCCCTCACCGCCGGACTGCGCCGCGAACTCCTGGCCGGCACCCTGCACCCCGTCCTCGCCACCGCCCCCGACGGCACCGGCTGCGACGCCCTGCTCGACCTGCTCGCCGACGCCTTCCCCTCCCCCGCCGACCGCACCGACGAGCTGCCCGCCGCCGACCCCGACGCCCCCCTCACCGCCCAGGTCGTCCACACCGGCGAGGACCCCTACCTCGGCCGCCTCAGCCTGCTCAAGGTCTTCTCCGGCACCCTCCACCCCGACACCACCGCCCACCTCCCCGACGGCACCGAGGAACGCCTCACCGCCCTGCACTCCCCCTTCGGCCACCAGCTGCGCCCCGTCCCGCACGCCGTGGCCGGCGACCTCGCCACCGTCACCAAGCTCACCACCGCCCGCACCGGCGACACCCTCACCACCGGCAGCACCGCCCTACCCCCCTGGCCGCTGCCCGAAGCCCTGCTCCCCACCGCCGTCCGGGCCCGCTCCAAGGCCGACGAGGACAAGCTCTCCCAGGCCCTCGGCCGACTCTCCGCCCAGGACCCGGCGCTGCGCGTCGAACAGAACCCCGACACCGGCCAACTCGTCCTGTGGTGCACCGGCGAGGCCCACCTCGCCGTCGCCCTCGACCGCCTCACCACCCGCCACGGCGTCCACGTCGACACCGTCCCCTACGAGGTCGCCCTCCGCGAGACCTTCGCCGCCCCCGCCACCGGCCACGGCCGCCACGTCAAGCAGTCCGGCGGCCACGGCCAGTACGCGATCTGCGACCTCGCCGTCGAACCGCTGCCCGGCGGCGGCTTCGAGTTCGTCGACCGCGTCGTCGGCGGCGCCGTGCCCCGGCACTTCGTGCCAGCCGTCGAGAAGGGCGTCCGCGCCCAGCTCGCCCAGGGCCTGCACGGCCACCCCATGACCGACGTCAGGGTCACCCTCACCGACGGCAGGGCGCACTCCGTCGACTCCTCCGACGCCGCCTTTCAGACCGCCGCCGCCCTCGCCCTCAAGGAGGCCGCCGAACACACCGCCGTCGAGGTCCTCGAACCCGTCGACGAAGTGCGCGTGCTCCTGCCCGACGAGTACCAGGGCGCCGTCCTCACCGACCTGTCCGCCCGCCGCGGCCACGTCCTGGGCACCGAGATCGGCGGCCCCGGCCTCAGCCTCGTCCGGGCCGAGGTCCCCGAACTCGAACTCACCCGCTACCCGCTCGACCTGCGCTCGCTGTCGCACGGAACCGGCCGGTTCACCCGCAGCTACCTGCGGCACGCCCCGATGCCCGCCCACCTCGCCGCGCGGCACACCGGCGGCTGAACCCCCGCCGCGACCGCTACGAGCGCCGGGGCAGCGCGCACGCCGGGGTGCCGCCCGGCATCCGGTCCCGGTTCCTCGCCACCCAGCGGTAGACCACGTCCGCCACCGGCCGCACCGGCGCCAGCGCCAGCACCCCGCCGGCCCACGCCCACAGCCCGCCCGAACGCATCAGCAGCCGCGCCACCGCCTGCGCCCCGCCGTACACCTTGCGGTCCGGCGTCACCCACAGCACCTCCCGGGTGGCCCGCTCCACCGTCACCTCCCCGCCGGTGAACTCCTCCAGCGCCGCCATGTCCGCGAACTGCCACGCCACCGCCTCCCACCCCGCCGAGGAGAGGCTCTGCCGCGGGTAGCGCTCCGCCCACCGCACGCAGCTGGAGCAGAACGCGCAATCGCCGTCGAAAACCAGCACCGGGCCCGGTGCGTACGCACTCGTCATGCCGGTGATCCTCCACCCCCGCGGCGCCCTACCACAAACCGGGGGCGTCGAACCCGCCCCCACGGGGCAGCATCACCCCGAAACCACCGCACGCGGCCGATATGTGACCCGGAATCAGCCGATGATCCGCACGGCCCGGCCCCCGCGCGGTACCCTGCCGCAGATCGATCAGGGGAGAAGGAGCTGCACAGGTGACTCAGCTCGACATGACGCCGGGCGCGCAGGTACCGCGGACGGACGTCGGCAACCAGACCGCGGTCACCCAGGCGTTCTCCTCCGCCGCGTACCGCACCGGCGAGTACACCGAACTGGAAGTCCTCCCCGGAGTCACGGTCAAGAAGGGCAAGTTCGCGCTCTTCCGCCCCAGCGCGGGCGAGGCCTTCAGCCGCGCCCTGATCGACCGCACCCTCGGCGGCGACCGCAAGCCCCTGGTCCCCTCGCACGGCACCGACGTCCGCATGGTCGTCGAACACTGCCTCGCCGCCCAGGACCTGCGCGAGGCCCGCGACCGCAAACTGGCCGGCCTCAGCCTGCTCTTCGGCGTCCTCTTCCTCCCCGGCACCCTGGTCTGGCTCGCCGCCTACCAGGCCCGCGCCTGGCTCGGCGCCAAGAAGTCCGCCGCCCGGGACGGCTTCGTCGGCACCCTCGCCCTGCTGCTCGCCCTCGGCCTGACCGCGCTGCTGCTGGTCCGCCCGCCGTTCGGCGGCCTGCCCGGCCTCTACTTCCGGGTGGTCATGCTCGGCCCGGTCCTCGGCTGGTACCTCGCCAAGCGCACCGTGGTCGCCGACGTCATGGAGCAGCGCGCCCGCTGGGGGGACCTGGTCGGCGGCAGCCCCGTCGCCGCCGTCGTGCCCAAGGCCGTCCCCAAGGACCACCTGGACAAGAAGGCCAACGCCCTCAAGGCCGCCCTGGACCGCCTCACCACCGAGCAGGCCACCAACATCCAGCACTACGCCGGACCCAAGGGCATCCTCGGCATCGGCGCCCGCTGGTCCGAGTGGTCCATGACCGAGGACCTCCGCCCCGCCGAGGGCCACGACGACTTCCGGACCTTCCACGTCGCCGACCTCACCCGCCGCATCGCCGACCGCCTCTCCGGCCTCACCGCCAGCGACGTCCCCAACGGCGGCCTGCCCCGCCCGCAGATCAGCCACTGGGTGGTGCTCGACATCGGCGAGGGCGCCGACGAGATCGGCCGCCCCTCCGGCCCCGACATGGACGGCGACCGGATGCGCGACTTCGCCGTCCAGGAACTCGCCAGCAAGCAGAGCCTCGGCACCGACACCCGGCACCGCATCGCGGTCCAGTTCGTCCTGCACAAGGGCCAGTTGGTCGCCACCATCGTCATCAACGTGATGGTGCTCTCCCGCAACCTGCAGATCCACGTCACCCCGCACACCCTCGGCCCGATCAACGGCTACTTCACCAGCAAGCCGAAGGTCCCCGAGAAGGACGTCCCGAAGACCTTCCGGTTCTGGGAGACCCGCACCGTCCAGCTCGCGGTCGTCAACGACGACGAGGTGGTCCGGCAGGCGGTCCGCGCCCCCTTCCACAAGATCCCCAGCCTGCTGAAGTGGCTCGGCGGCTCGATCGCCTTCCCCGAACCCTTCTGCCTGCGCCAGGCCTGGGCCGACCCCACCTGGAACAGCCGCTACAAGTCCGACGACACCATCTACCTGCCCCGCCCCGTCGTCGGCATCATCCACGCCGCCGTGATCGAGTTCCTCGACGAGCACGACGTCGCCACCGACCGCTTCACCAACCGCTCCAACATCCTGCGCAGCGAGATCCAGGGTTCCCGCCCCTACCGCGCCGACAAGTACGACGCCGGCTGACCGACCCCACCCGAACGAGCAGCAGGGGCGTGCGGGAACCCTCCCGCACGCCCCTGAACGCTTCCGTCAGACCGGCCACACCTCGGACAGCATCTTCCGGGTGTCCGCCAGCAGTTGCGGCAGCACCTTGGTGTGCCCCACCACCGGCATGAAGTTCGTGTCCCCGCCCCAGCGCGGCACCACGTGCTGGTGCAGGTGCGCGGCGATCCCCGCCCCCGCGGCCGCCCCCTGGTTCATCCCGATGTTGAACCCGTGCGCCCCCGAGGCCGCCCGCAGCGCCGTCATCGCCTTCTTGGTGAACTCCCCGAGCTCCGCCGTCTCCGGCCCGTCCAGCTCGGTGTAGTCCGCGACGTGCCGGTACGGCACCACCATCAAGTGCCCGCCGTTGTACGGGTACAGGTTCAGCACAGCGAACACCGACTCCCCGCGCTGGACGATCAGCCCCTCCTCGTCGCTCAGCTGCGGGATCGAGCAGAACGGACAACCGTCGTCGGGAGCCGGCCCGGTGGGCTTGTTCTCGCCCTGGATGTACGCCATCCGGTGGGGTGTCCACAGGCGCCGGAAGCCGTCCGGCTCCCCCACGCCCCGCTGCAGTTCCGGCTCACTCGTCATGCCCGCCAGCATAAGCGCCACGGCCCACGAACAGAGCAGTGCGGGGCGGAGTCCCGAAGGAGTCCGCCCCGCACCTCACGCCCGTCCTAACGGGATCAGACCTGCACCCGGCTGCGCACCGCTTCGACGATCTCCGCGATCGCCTCGGCCTTCGGCACGCCGTTCTTCTGCTCGCCGTTGCGGTAGCGGAACGACACCGCACCCGCCTCGACGTCGTCGTTGCCCGCGATCAGCATGAACGGCACCTTGGTCTTCTGGGCGTTCCTGATCTTCTTCTGCATCCGGTCGTCCGAGGTGTCGACCTCCACCCGGATCCCGTGCTTCTTCAGCTCGGCCGCCACGTCCAGCAGGTACGGCACGTGCTCGTCGGTGATCGGGATGCCGGTGACGGTGACCGGGGCCAGCCACGGCGGCATCGCGCCCGCGTAGTGCTCCAGCAGCACCGCGAAGAAGCGCTCGATCGAGCCGAACAGCGCCCGGTGGATCATGACCGGCCGCTGCCGCGAGCCGTCCGCCGCGGTGTACTCGAGGTCGAAGCGGTTCGGCAGGTTGAAGTCGAGCTGCACGGTCGACATCTGCCAGGTCCGGCCGATCGCGTCGCGCGCCTGCACCGAGATCTTCGGGCCGTAGAAGGCCGCGCCGCCCGGGTCCGGCACCAGCGGCAGGCCCTGCTTCTCGGCCACGCTGGCGAGGACCGCGGTGGCCTCCTCCCAGTCCTCGTCCGACCCGACGAACTTCTCCGGGTCCTTGGTGGACAGCTCCAGGTAGAAGTCGTTCAGGCCGTAGTCGCGCAGCAGGTCCAGCACGAAGGTCAGCGTGCGGTCCAGCTCGTCGGCCATCTGCTCGCGGGTGCAGTAGATGTGCGCGTCGTCCTGGGTGAAGCCGCGGGCCCGGGTCAGGCCGTGCACGACGCCGGACTTCTCGTAGCGGTAGACCGTCCCGAACTCGAAGAGGCGCAGCGGCAGTTCGCGGTAGGAGCGGCCGCGCGCGTCGAAGATCAGGTTGTGCATCGGGCAGTTCATCGGCTTGAGGTAGTAGTCGACGCCCTCGTCCAGCTGCATGGGGGGGTACATGCCGTCGGCGTACCAGTCGAGGTGGCCGCTGGTCTCGAACAGCTTCCCCTTGGTGGCGTGGGGGGTGTAGACGAACTCGTAGCCCTCCTCCTCGTGCCGCTTGCGCGAGTAGTCCTCCATGGTGCGGCGGATGATGCCGCCCTTGGGGTGGAAGACGGCGAGGCCGGAGCCGATCTGCTCGGGGATGGAGAACAGGTCGAGCTCGTTGCCGAGCTTGCGGTGGTCGCGCTTGGCGGCCTCCTCGAGGAAGTCGAGGTGGGCCTTGAGCTCGTCCTTGGTGGGCCACGCGGTGCCGTAGAGGCGCTGCAGCATGGGGTTCTTCTCGCTGCCGCGCCAGTACGCGGCGGCGGAGCGCATCAGCTTGAAGGCCGGGATGTGCCGGGTGCTGGGCAGGTGCGGGCCGCGGCAGAGGTCGCCCCAGCAGAGTTCGCCGGTCTTCGGGTCGAGGTTGTCGTAGATGGTGAGTTCACCGGCGCCGACCTCGACGTCCGCGCCCTCGCCCGCGGTGGCGGCGGAGCCCTTGAGGCCGATCAGTTCGAGCTTGTAGGGCTCCTTGGCGAGCTCCTCGCGGGCGGCCTCGTCGGTGACCACGCGGCGGGAGAACTTCTGGCCCCGCTTGATGATCTCCTGCATGCGCTTCTCGATGACCTTGAGGTCGTCCGGCTGGAACGGCCGCTCGACGTCGAAGTCGTAGTAGAAGCCGTCGCGGACGGGCGGGCCGATGCCGAGCTTGGCCTCGGGGAAGACCTGCTGGACGGCCTGGGCCATCACGTGGGCGGTGGAGTGCCGCAGGATGTCGAGGCCGTCGGGGCTGGAGATCACGACGGGTTCGACCTCGTCGCCGTCCTGGACGGCGTAGGCGAGGTCCTTGAGCTGGCCGCCGACCCGGGCGGCGATCACGGCGCGGTCGTCGGCGAAGAGCTCGGCGGCCGTAGTGCCCGTGGTCACCACGCGCTCTTCCCGATCGGGTTCGCGGTTGATGATGATCCGGACGTCCGTCACCGGTCTCTCCTGACGTTCTGGCTACCGTGGTGCAGCAAACCGCTGCACCGTGCATGGTACCGAGCCGGGGCGTGTCCACGTCGCCCAAGGCCCGGCGGCCGCCCCCGGGCCCGTTCCGGTCACGTTCCGCCACGATCCGGTCACCGGGACGGTTGACGGGCCGCCGAGTGCGGTATCACTCCAGCACGGTGCGGCCGCTGCACCGGTCCTCGGTGGCAGCGGCGCCCGGCAAGGACCGTGCGACGTCTGAGGGGGCGTCATGCAGCAGCTGGGTTCCTGGTACCACGGTCCGCTGGCGTCCTTCGACACCGAGACCACCGGTGTCGACGTCGAGCGGGACAGAATCGTTTCGGCCGCCCTGGTGGTGCAGTCCGCACCGGGCGGGGCGCCCACCGTCCGGACGTGGCTGGCGGATCCGGGCGTGCCGATCCCGGAGCAGGCCCGGGCGGTGCACGGCATCTCGGACGAGCGGGTGCGGGCGCACGGCCGCCCGCCGCGCGCGGTCGCGGTGGAGGTGGCCGCGGCGCTGGCCGAGCAGTCGCGGGCGGGCGTGCCGCTGGTAGTGATGAACGCGCCGTACGACCTGACGCTGCTGGACCGGGAGTTGCGGCGGCACGGGGCGGGTTCGCTGGCGGAGGCGCTGGGCGGCGCGGAGTTGCTGGTGCTGGACCCGCGGGTGCTGGACAAGCAGGTCGACCGCTACCGCAAGGGCCGGCGCACGCTGACCGACCTGTGCGCGCACTACGGCGTCGAGTTGGTGGGCGCGCACGACGCGGCGGCGGACGCGCTGGCGGCGATGGAGCTGGTGCGGGCGGTGGCGGCCCGGCACCGGGAGCGCCTGGGCGGGCTGACGCCGGCCGAGCTGCACCTGCGGCAGGCGGTGTGGCACGCGGCCCAGGCCCGTGGCCTGGAGCGGTGGTTCGAGCGCTCGGGCACGCCGGAGCGGGTGGACGCGGCCTGGCCGGTGCGTCCGGCCCGCTGCCGCTGCGGTGCGCGCCTGGAGCCGGGCCACGCCTGCGAGTTGGCGGCCTGACGGGGCGTCACGCCGCTCGGGCCCGGAAAAAGCCGCAGGCCCCGACGGCGTGGTCGGGGCCTGCGTGGTGCTCGGTGGGCGATACTGGGATCGAACCAGTGACCCCTTCGGTGTGAACGAAGTGCTCTCCCGCTGAGCTAATCGCCCGGGCAACGAGAAGAACTGTAGCACCACTTGGGTCCGGGTTCACAATCCGTTCCACGATCCGTTCCACGGACGGTCCCCCAGTTCCCCTTCCGGGAGGGCGCGTTGAATGTCCGTCAGAACTCCGCCCGGGGCATGCGGAAAAGGCGCAGGGCCCCGACCTGATAAACAAGTCGGAGCCCCGCGCCTGTGCATTCCGGTGGGCGATACTGGGATCGAACCAGTGACCCCTTCGGTGTGAACGAAGTGCTCTCCCGCTGAGCTAATCGCCCGGGTGCAGGGAAAACATTACCCCATCCGCGCGGGTGCTCCGAACACCCTCACCGCCCGCCGCCGCGTCCCCGCCGCCACCGGGCCCGCCACCTGGCCCGCCACCGGCCACGGCGGGTGACGGCCCCGGTCGGAGCGGTCACCCGACTGGACGACCAGCGCGCGGGAGGGGCGCCGGAGGACGGCTGCCGGGCCAGGTTCGTGGGTTCCTCCAGTCCTTCCGGGGCCCGCCCGGTGCGACCGCCGGTAATGCCCCGCCGTTACCGGCCCGCCGTCCCGGCGGCCGGGCCGCCGGGGGATTCCGCAATGCGCCGGAAGGGGTACGACTCGCACCGGAATCGGGACAGACGGGTTTACATCGGGCTTTCAGGTGGGATGGTCCGTTCGCCGACGTGCGATTCCCCGAGCGCACACTGAGCGAAAGGCCCTGGCGCTTATGAACACCACGGTCAGCTGCGAGCTGCACCTGCGCCTCATCGTGTCTAGCGAGTCGTCACTGCCCGTCCCCGCGGGTCTGCGCTACGACACTGCCGACCCCTATGCCGTGCACGCGACGTTCCACACCGGAGCAGACGAGACCGTGGAGTGGGTGTTCGCCCGCGACCTCCTCGCGGAGGGGCTGCACCGACCGACCGGTACCGGCGACGTCCGGGTGTGGCCGTCCCGCAGTCACGGTCAAGGCGTGGTTTGCATCGCCCTGAGCTCTCCGGAAGGAGAGGCCCTGCTGGAGGCCCCGGCCCGGGCGCTTGAGTCCTTCCTCAAGCGGACGGACGCCGCGGTGCCCCCCGGCACCGAACACCGTCACTTCGACCTCGACCGGGAGCTGTCCCACATCCTCGCCGAGAACTGAACCCCGTACGAGTACGCCCGCCGTCGCGCGGCGGCGGGATCGCCTCGATGCGCACCGTCCTACTCGGGGGCACGGTCGCAGCTCGCAGCCGCCCCAGCGGCCTTCGGGGTCCCGCCCCGGGCGTCACTCCCACCGGAGTGGCCGCCCGGGGCTCAGTCACGTCCTGGGCCGTTCGGCGGTCCCCGGGCGGGCCGGGGCCGGTAGAGTCGGCGCGCGATGACCGACGCGACGGCCCCGGGGCCCTCGCCGCGTGAGGAGCCCCCACGTGCTGATCACCCATGACACCGAGTGCGCGCTGAGCATCCTGGTGGAGCTGCTGAACACGGCGCCGGAGGCGTGCGGCAGCGAACAGCTGCCCGACGTGGCGGCCCTGAGCGCGTTCGTGGTCCGGCAGGAGATCAGCGAGGTCGACTCGCTCGGTCCGGCGGACCTGGCGGTGGTGCACGAGCTGCGCGCCCGGCTGCGCGAGGTGTTCTCGGCCGGGTCGGTCGAGCGGGCCGCGGAGCTGGTGAACGCGGTGGTCGCGGAGGCGGGCACCACGCCCCGGCTGACCAACCACGACCACCACGGCTGGCACGTCCACTACTTCGCCCCGCACGCCGCGATCGGCCCGCACCTGGCCGCCGAGCTGGGCATGGCGCTGGCGTTCATCGTGATGGCGGGCGAGCTGGAACGGCTGCGCCGCTGCGAGGCGCCGGGCTGCGCCCGGGTGTTCGTCGACCTGTCGCGCAACCGCTCGCGCCGCTACTGCGACAGCCGCACCTGCGGCAACCGGTTGCACGTGGCCGCGTACCGGGCCCGGCAGCGGTCGGCGGAGGCGGAGGCGGTGCCGGCCCCGGGGCACTGAGCGGCGGGCGGCGCGGCACCGGCCCCGGGCCGTCGAGCGGCGTTCGGCGGGGCGCTCCCGACCTGGGAGACTGGGCGGCATGAGCGATTCCTCCCTGCCCCGTGTCGAATTCTGGTGCGACCTGCTGTGCCCCGACTGCCGTACCGCGCTGGACGACGTCCGGGCGCTGCGGGAGCGGTTCGGTGACGCGCTGACCGTCGAGCTGCGGCACTTCCCGCTGGAGAAGCACAAGCACGCGTACCCGGCGGCCGAGGCGGCGGCGGAGGCGTTCGAGCAGGGGCGCGGCTGGGAGTTCGCGGAGGCCGTGCTGGCCCGGCTGGAGGACGTCGAGCGGGGCGGGGCGGCGGTGCTGGTGGAGATCGCCGCCGCGGTGGGCGTCGACGCGGACGAGGTGGACACCGCACTGGTCGACGGCCGGCACATGCTGTGGGTCGACGCGGACGTGGCGGAGGGCCGGGCGATCGGGGTCAAGGGCACGCCGACGTACGTGGTGGCCGGGAAGCGGCTGGACGGCGGGCAGTCCCAGGAGGGGCTGCGGGAGCGGATCGTCGAGCTGCTGAACGGCTGAGGCCGCCCGGCTGGGCGGGCGGGGGCGGGCGGGTCAGAGCAGGGGTTTGCCGAGCACGTGCCGGGTGGTCCGGTAGCCGAGCGACTCGTACAGCCCGAGCGCCACCGCGTTGTCGCGGAACACGTTCAGGCCGAGGTGGCGGACGCCCGCGCGCAGGCACTCGCGTTCGGCGATGTGCATCAGGGTGCGGCCGTGGCCCCGGCCGCGGTGCTCGGGGGCGACCTCGACCAGCATCACCCAGGCGAGCGGGCTGCCGTCGGGCAGCCGGTCCTGGTGGAGGGTGACCCAGATCGTGCCGAGGACGCGGCCGTCGGCGTCCAGCAGGCGGCGCAGCACGGTGCCGACGGTGCCGAGGCCGACGGGGAGGGCGCGGCGGTGGTCGCCCTCGGCGCGGGCGGTGGCCTCGTCGGGGCCGAGACCGGCGGTGAGCAGGTCCTGCCGGTAGCCCGCGACGGCGGCCTCCTGCCAGGCCGGGTACTCCTCGGCGGTCATCGGGCGGTCCGTCGACCCGGCTGGCAGCGGCGGGACTCGGTCGAGTTCCTTGCCGAGGTTGCGCATCCGCTCGGTGTACCCGAGGGTGTGCGCGAGGCGCAGCGCGACGGTGGCCCCGGCCGGGACGACGACCTGTGCCCGGGCGCACCCCCAGTACCGGAGCACCTCCTCGGCGGCCAGCACGGCGACGGTCGCCCGCCCGCGGCGGCGGTCGGCCTCGGCGACCTCCAACTCGCAGATCTCCCCCGGGTACTGCCCGCTGCGGGCCCACCCGTTGGTCCGCAGTCCGCCCACCCGCCGCCCGTTCACCATGATGTGCCAGCGCTGCGTCCGCCCACCGCCGACGCCCGCCTCCTCGGGCCCGTCGGGCCGCAACGTGGTGGTCATGCCGTCTCCCTTTCCCGCCCCGGACGCTCTTCTATCCCCGGCCCCACAACCCGCCCGACGCAGCCGGTCGCCCCGCTCTCAGACCGGGTCGCGGTCCTGCGCCGCGCGCTCCGCGAAGACCTCCACCGCCGTGCGGAGCACCGGGCCGGTGCCGGGGAGTTCGCGGCCCTCGAGGCGGGTGACGGCTCCCAATCCCCGCCCTCAAGCCCCCGGCGCAGCCGGTTCCCCCGCCCTCAGACCGGGTCGCGGTCCTGCGCCGCGCGCTCCGCGAAGACCTTCACCGCCATGCGGAGCAGCGGGCCGACGGCAAGGAGTTCGCGGCCCTCGAGGCGGACGACGGCTCCCAATCCCCGCCCTCAAGCCCCCGGCGCAGCCGGTCGCCCCGCTCTCAGACCGGGTCGCGGTCCTGCGCCGCGCGCTCCGCGAAGACCTCCATCGCCTTGCGCGTCACCGGGCCGGTGCCGGGGAGTTCGCGGTCGTCGATGCGGGTGACGGCCTGCACGTCGCGGAGGGTGGAGGTGAGGAAGACCTCTTCGGCGTCGGCGAGGGCTTCGAAGGGGACGTCGGTCTCTTCGGCGCCGATCCAGTCGAGGACGAGGCGGCGGGTGATGCCGGCGAGGCAGCCGGAGGCGAGGGTGGGGGTGAGGAGGCGGCCGTCGAGGACGAGGAAGACGTTGGAGCCGGTGCCTTCGCAGAGGTGGCCGGCGGTGTTGGCGAGGAGGGCTTCGCTGGCGCCGGCGCGGTGGGCGGCGGCGAGGGCGATGACGTTCTCGGCGTAGGAGGTGGTCTTGAGGCCGGTGACGGCGGAGTGTTCGTTGCGGCGCCAGGGGACGGTGACGACGGAGGTGGTCTCGGGGCGGGGGTTGGCGCTGCCGAGGGCGACGATGAGGCTGGGGGCGGCGGTGCCGCGCTCGGAGCCGAGCGGGGAGGGGCCGCCGGTGTAGGTGATGCGCAGGCGGCCGAGCGGCAGCGGCTTGGCGGCGAGGACGGCGGCGCAGGCCTCGCGGACCAGGTCGTGGTCGGGGTCGGGGAGGCCGAGGCCGCGGGCGGAGCGGGTGAGGCGGTCGAGGTGCTGGGTGAGGGCGAAGAGTTCGCCGTTCTCGGCCTTGACGGTTTCGAAGACGCCGTCGCCGACGGTGAGTCCGTGGTCGAGGACGGGGAGTGCGGCGGTGTCCTCGGCGGTGAGGGTTCCGTTGACCCAGATCATCGGCGGCTTGCTCCTTCGGGCGTTTCGGGTGTTTCGGGGCTGCCGGTGGAGGCTATCGCCACCAGGCGGGCGGCCTTGAGTTCGGTTTCCCGCCATTCGCGGTCGGGGTCGGAGTCCCAGGTGATTCCGGCGCCGGTGCCGAATTTCAGCAGGGGTGCGCCGGTGGCGGGCCGTTCGATCCAGAAGGAGCGGATGCCGACGGCGAGTTCGGCTTCGCCGCGGTCGGCGTCGACCCAGCCGACGGCTCCGCAGTAGGGGCCGCGGGGGGCGGTCTCCAGGGCGCGGATGATGCGCAGGGCGCTGCTCTTGGGGGCGCCGGTGACGGAGCCGGGCGGGAAGGTGGCGGCGAACAGTTCGGCCCAGCCGGCGCCGGGGCGGAGGGTGCCCTCGACGGTGGAGACGAGGTGGACCAGGCCGGGGTGCTTCTCGACGACGCACAGGTCGGGGACGGTGACGGTGCCGGTCCCGCAGACCCGGCCGAGGTCGTTGCGGACCAGGTCGACGATCATCACGTTCTCGGCGTGGTCCTTGTCGAGGAGGTCGTGCTCGGTGCGGCCGGTGCCCTTGATCGGGCCGGAGCGGACGGTGCGGCCGCGGCGGCCGAGGTAGAGCTCGGGGGAGGCGGTGGCGATCTCGACGCCGTGTTCGGGGAGGCGGATCGTTCCTGCGTACGGCGCGGGGTTGTGGGCGGCGAGCAGGCCGGTGAGGGCGTCGATGTCGGTGCGGTCGGGGTCGGGCAGGGGTGCGCTCATGACCCGGCAGAGGTTGGCCTGGTAGACCTCGCCCGCGGCGATGTGCTCGCGGATGCGGCGGACCCCGGCGCGGTAGGCGTCGGCGTCGAGGGAGCTGTGCCAGGTGTCGGGGGCGGGGCCGCGCCAGCGGTCGGTGGCGGGCGGGGCCGGGTCGGGGCGGACGTCGGCGAAGCGGGCGCAGGTGAGTCGTCCCTCGAAGTCGTGGGCGACGGCCCAGAGTCCGCCGTGTTCGAGGGCGGCCGGGTCGTGGGTGACTTCGCGCAGCCCGGTGGCGAGGCGGCCGGCGAAGCGGGCCATCGGCTGGTCGGGGCTGGGGGGCGGGGGGCGGCGGGACACGGTTCTCCTGCGCGGGCGTTGCGGTGCCGCCCGCCGTCGGTGCCCGGTCGGGCACCGTTCGCGCACGTGCGTCGGGCGGGCGCCGGGGGATCGCCCCGGTACCGGAAAGTCTAGGTCGGGGCGGGTGGGAACGTCCGGGCCGGGACGGGCGGTTCGGTGGGCGGTGGTCACCCCCGCGCCACGCTGCGGGAACGGATTTTTCAGCTGGGCCGGGAATCCGCTAGAGTTCAACACGTCGCCAGGGAGCACGGCCGGGAAAACCGGAAGGCACCAGGGCAGACAGGCGGACGTGGCTCAGTTGGTAGAGCATCACCTTGCCAAGGTGAGGGTCGCGAGTTCGAATCTCGTCGTCCGCTCGATGGGGAACAGGGTAAGATCGTTCTCCAGGAGTTCGAGAAGTTCAGAAGTTGCCTGGTGGAGTGGCCGAGAGGCGAGGCAACGGCCTGCAAAGCCGTCTACACGGGTTCAAATCCCGTCTCCACCTCCAAGAGGTGCCGTCCGGTTCCGGCCGACGGTCCTCCCCGCGCGATTAGCTCAGCGGGAGAGCACTACCTTGACACGGTAGGGGTCACTGGTTCAATCCCAGTATCGCGCACTGGTCTTCGGATCCCGGTCCTCAGGATCGACCCGCGCGATTAGCTCAGCGGGAGAGCACTACCTTGACACGGTAGGGGTCACTGGTTCAATCCCAGTATCGCGCACTCAGGCTCCCGCTCAGCGGGGTTCCTGGCGCACCCGCGCGATTAGCTCAGCGGGAGAGCACTACCTTGACACGGTAGGGGTCACTGGTTCAATCCCAGTATCGCGCACCAGCTTTGAGAGCCGCAGTCCGATCCGGACTGCGGCTCTCGGCGTTTCCGTGCGGGAAGCGGAACGACGGCGAGCCACGACGAACGACGGTGGCCGGGAACGGCACGCCCTCACCGACGTGTCGTTCCCGGCCATCCGACGGGCCGGAGCTGCAGCCTGTGCCACTCACGCTGTCCGTCCACGACGGTGAGGGCGGCTCCGGCCGGCGAAGACCCCTACCCCATGAGGGGGTCAGCGCCCGATCAGGTCGGCGACCGCTCTGGTCTGGGTCGCCAGTTGGTCCCACGCGCCGAACAGGGCCAGCAGCAGGACGGCGCAGGGCAGGACGATGGCGACGGCGACGGCCGGGTGCCGGGTCTCCGTGGCGGGGAGGTGGCGGCGGCGAAGGGCTCTGGTGAGCGGTGCCATGGTGTGCGGGCTCCTGCCGGGCTGGTGCTGCGGGTCGGGGCGGTCGGGTGGGACGGGTGGTGCGTGCGGTCGGCAGCGGGGGCGGCTTCTCGGGGGACGAGCGGGGCCGCCCTCGCTGTGGACAACGGTATGCGGGAGGGGTGTCGGGGGTCGTCATGCCCGCGTACCGTTCCGATCGCCTCCGCTGGGATGAGGCACGGCGGGGCGGCGTACTCCTGGAGGCGGAGGCGGGGGCGCGGGTACCCCGAGACGGCCCTCGGGGTCGCCCCCGGGAGGCGGTCGGGGTGGGGCCGGGGGCCGGGGCGGTCGGGCGGGACGGGACGGGGTTCTGACGGGGCGTCGGGGGGCGCCGGGCGGCGGTTCGGGTGCGGATCGCCGCCGATGGGGGCGGGCGTCGGGGTGGTCGGGCGGCCCGGACGGCGTGTCGGTCCGACAATCCGACCGGCGGTTCGCGTGTTGCGTGTCGACGCGGGGCCGCTACCTGTCCGTAAGCTGTCCCGAGACAGTTGTCTGACGATGCCCCACATCCGACGGGGCCTCACTCCACGGGCTGACGGAACGGGAACGGGTACGGGCAGATGGCAATGATGCGGCTGAGGCGTGAGGACCCCCGCATCGTCGGCCCGTACCGGCTGCACCGGCGGCTGGGCGCCGGCGGGATGGGCGTGGTGTACCTGGGCTCCGACCGCAAGGGGCAGCGGGTCGCGCTGAAGCTGATCCGGGCCGAGCTGGCCGAGGACGCCGAGTTCCGCACCCGGTTCGCCCGGGAGATCGCCGCCGCCTCGCGGATCCGCGGCGGCTGCACGGCCCGGGTGGTGGGCTCCGACATCGAGGCGGACCGGCCCTGGCTGGCCACCGCGTACGTGCCCGGGCCCTCGCTGTACAAGCAGGTCTCCGAGGAGGGGCCGATGGCCTGGCCGGACGCGGCGCGGATCGGTTCCGCGCTGGCCGACGGCCTGGTGAAGGTGCACGAGGCCGGGGTGGTGCACCGGGACCTGAAGCCGTCGAACATCCTGCTCTCCCCCAAGGGCCCGCGGATCATCGACTTCGGCATCGCCTGGTCGCGCGGCGCCTCCACGCTCACCCACGTCGGCACGGCGGTCGGCTCGCCCGGCTTCCTGGCGCCCGAGCAGGTGCGCGGCGCCGCCGTCACGCCCGCCACCGACGTGTTCGCGTTCGGGGCGACGCTGGCGTTCGCACTGACCGGCGAGTCGCCGTTCGGGTCGGGCGCCTCGTCCGAGGTGATGCTGTACCGGGTGGTGCACGAGGAGCCGGACCTGACCGGCATCCCGCCGGTGCTGGCGCCGCTGGTGCGCGCCTGCCTGGCCAAGGAGTCCTCCGAGCGGCCGCCCGCGGCGGCGCTGCACGAGCGGCTGAGCGAGCTCGCGGCGCGCGGCGGCCGGACCGGACGGGCTGCGGCGGCCGCGCGGACGGACGAGGCGCGGGCGGCGGCCGCGCCCGCCGAGGAGGCGCGCGGCGCGGCGGGCGGGGCGGCGGGCGGGTCCCGTCCGGGTGCGGTGCGCGGCGCGGCGGCGGCCGGTGCGCGGCCGGACGCGGCAGGTGGGCGTCCGCCGGTCGGTGGGCGTCCGGTGAGCGGTGGCCGCCCGGTGAGTGGTGGGCGCCCGGCGGCTGCGAAGGCGGCGGAGGGTGCGGCCGGGGGCCGGGCGGTGGCCGCCCCGGCGATGCCCCGGCAGGAGGCGGCGCGCCCGGAGGGTCGTCCCGGCGGCCCCGGCGTGCGGCGTCCGGCCCGGGACGGGGACACCGTCCGGGAGCGGCGCCCCGCGCCCCCCGGGCGGGAGCGCACCCCGCTCCCCGGCCGGGACCGCACTCCCCCGCCCGGGAGGGCCCCGCACACCCTGGGCGGGCGGCCGACGCCCCGGCAGCGGCTGCTGCGGCAGCGGCTGGTGGTGTTCGTGACGGTCACCCTGGGCGTGGCGCTGGCCATCGCCGTCGCGCAGGGCTGCGAGAACCGCGACGCGCAGGGCCTGGGCCCGCAGCCCGCCGGGGTGGCGACCGCGCCGGTCGAGCCGGTCGGCGGGACGACGCTGTCGGTGGACGGCGCGAACGCCGCCGGGCACGGCGGCACCGGGCTGGCTCCGTCCTTCGGGACCCAGCCGCAGGTCGACTGGCCCAACCTCAGCTACCCCGACCCGTCCGGCGGTCCGGCGATCCGGCTGCGCGACGGGCACTCCGCCGAGGGCGGCGGGCCGCCGGTCTCGCTCTCCGCGGTGCTGCCCGCCCGCTACCGCGACGCGCAGGCCACCCTGGTGGTGCTGCGCCGTCTGGAGGGCGCGGTGCCGGTCGACCTGGTGCAGCTGTACGGCTTCACCGGCGGTGCCCCCGTGCTGCTCGCCGACCGGGCCTCGGCCGCGAACCCGGAGGCGGGCGCGGTGTGGCGGGTGGAGAACGGCGCGCTGATCCGCGAGGAACGGGTGGACCGGACGGGCGCGGTCTCCTCCACCCGGTACACCGTCCGGGCGGACGGCGGGCTGGAGGAATCCTGGCCGGGCTCGGGCGTCTCCGGCTCGGCGAACTGACCTCCCCCGGCGCGGGTTCACAGCCCGGCGGCGTCCAGGCGGGCGCGGATCTCGTCGGCCGGGAGGGCCGGGTTGGCGGCGGCGGCGCGCTGGACGGACGGGGACGGGTCGTCGAGCAGGGCCCGCAGGGTGGCCGGGGCGAGGCGGGGATGGGCGGCGGCGACGCGGCGCACGCGCTCCTCGGGGTCGGCGGCCAGACGTTCCAGCAGATCGGCAGGCAACTCCTGGTCCCGCAGGGCGAGTTGGCGCATGCGGGGGACGGGATCGGTGGCCAGGCGGCGGAGGGTCTCGACGGGCAGCGGGAACGCGTCGGCGGGGCGCCAGCGCATCCGCTTGACGGGGCGGTGCCCGCGGTCGAGGCGCTCGGCGGTGACCGGGTCGATCGGGTCGGGGCTGCTGCGGGCGGCGGCGAGCGCGACCTCGTTGTCGGGGTCGGCCAGCAGGCGGGCCCGGGCCTCGGCGGGGAGGTCTGGCGAGGCGGCGGCGGCGCGGCGGAAGACCGGGTACGGCGAGTCGAGGTGGGGCAGCGGATCGGCGGTGACCCAGGGCAGCTGGAGCATCCAGAGCTCGATGCCGACCCCGATGTGGTCGATCTCCAGCTCGATGGCGGTCTCCTCGTCCACCTCCTCTCCGGGCGGTTCGAACGGGCCGGTGACCGAGTCGTGGAGGACGGCGCGCTCGGCGTCGGGGGTGTCGGGGCGGGCCAGGACGGCGAGGCGGACGAGCGCGCGGGGGTCGGCGGCGAGGCGGGTGCGGAGGTGGGCGGGCAGGCCGGGGTGGGCGGCGAGGACGCGGCGGACGTCCGGGTCGGGGTCGGCCGCGAGGCGTTCGAGGTCGGTGGCGGCCGGGTCGCAGTGCGCGACGGCACCGGCCCGGGTGAGCGGGTCGGCGAGCAGGGCGGGGACGAGGTCGGCGGGCGGGACGGGGTGCGGCAGGCGGCGGAAGTAGGTGGCGCAGGCGGCGGCACGGACACTGCCCTCGGGGTCGGTGAGCAGGGCGCGGCGGACGGGCTCGGGGGCGGCAGTCCACCACTGGGCGAGGGCGGCGCGGACCTCCGGGTCCGGGTCGGCCGCGAGGCGGGCGCGCAGGTCCGCAGGGGTGCGGTCGGACTCGGCGAGTTCCTTGCGCACCTCGGGTGCCGGGTCGGCGGCGAAGCGTTCGAACAGCTCGCGGTCCTCGTCGGAGTCGGTGGCGGAGACGACCAGGGCGACCCTGACGTACGGGTCGGGGTGGGCGGCGAGGCGGTGGCGCGCCTGCGGCGGCAAGTGGCGGTTGAGGGCGACGCGGTACGCACGACGGGCGATCAGGGCGGCGAGCTGGGCTTCGGTCAGGCCGGGGCGGCGGGCGAGTGCGTAGGAGTGGTGCGGGGCGGCGATCAGGCGGTCGACCAGGTCGGCGGGCAGGGCCGGGTTCTCGGCCAGGCCGGCCAGGAGCTCGTACGGGACGTCGGGCATGCGGGCGGGCTCCTTCAGGCGGCGGTGAGGCGGGCCCGGGCGGCGGGCCAGTCGGTGGCGGTCATCGTGTAGTGGAGCAGGCCGTGCGGCGGGGCGTCGGGGTCGGCGGGGCGGGCGCCGAGGCGGGTGACGGCTTCGCGGGAGCGGGTGTTGGCGGCGTCGACGCGCCAGCGGACCTCGGTGAAGCCGAGGGTGTCGAAGGCGTGGGCCAGCAGCAGGAGCTTGGCCTCCCGGTTGGCGCCGGTGCGCCACCAGCGACGGCCGAGCCAGCTGCCGCCGATCTCGATCCGGCCGGTGCGGACGTCCCAGCCGTGCAGGTTGGTGGTGCCGATCGCGGCGCCGCTCGCGCGGTCGAGGACGGCGAGCGGGAGGCGGTGGCCGCGGGCGGCGTCGGCGAGGCGGGCGGCGACGATCGCGTGCAGGTCGTCCTCGGTGTGCGGGGTGGGGGCGCTGAGGTGGCGCCAGACCTCCTCGTCGCGGCCCCCGGCGGCGAACAGGGCGGGGACGTGCGCGGGGGTGAGCGGTTCGAGCCGCACCCGGCGGCCCTCCAGGACGACGGGTATCGGCGCGGTCGGCATGACCGGGAGGCTACCGGAGGGCGTCCGGGCGGCGGTGACGGCTTGTCAGTACGGAGCGGCAGCATGGGCCGCATGATGTGGACGACCGACGCGATGCACGTCGCGTACTGCCAGTACTTCCTGTACGGGCCGGAGCTGCCGGACGGCTGGGACGCGCACGCGCTGGACCGGCTGTTCCACGGGAACGGGGTGGCCGCGGGCTGCCCGGACCACCTGACGGTGCTGTGCGGCACGCACACGGGGCTGATCCGGCTGGGGGTGGAGCGCTGCGCGCAGCGGCCGCCGGAGCCGGGGCCGGAGTGGGAGAGCGTGGTGGAGCTGTCGCTGCACAGCAGCGGTGAGCTGCGGCTGCGCGCCTGGGACGGGGTGGACGTCGACGGGCCGGGGAACCTCGCGCACGCCGGGCCGGGCTGGTACCGGGTGCGGGTGCAGACCCGCGGCCGGGACCGCGGGCGGGAGGCGGACACCGCGGCCCGCCCGGTGGAGGAGCACCGGCTGACGCTGTGGCCCGCTCCCCCGGCGCCGGACGCGGTGCTGCGGGTCGGCGACCTGACCGGCCGCCGGCACCACGACCCGCGGCGGCCCGCGCCGCAGCCGATCCGGCCCCCGGCGGCGCGCCGGGCGGCGTGAGGGGCCGGGCGTTCAGAAGCGGTCGGGGCCCGACCAGCTGTACCAGCCGCCACCGAGTTCGGTGTAGTAGCCGACGGGCTCGCCCGCCGGGGTGCCGTGCGGGAAGTACGCGTAGCCGTGCGGGGCGAAGACGCCGGTGCCCGCGACGGTGAACGTGACGCCGCTGCCGACGAGTTCGGTCTGCTCCAGGCGGTAACCGGCCACCCAGGCGGGTGCGGTGCTGCCGGTGGCGAGGACGTGGTCGGCGTGGGTGGTGAGGGCGGAGCGGGTGGCGGCGAATCGGGCGTCGACCGGGACGTCGTAGTGGACGAGCAGGGCGCCGGTGGCGAGCAGCAGCGGTGCGGCGGCCCAGCGCCAGTGGCCGGGGCGGTCGGGGGTGGTGGCGGCGGTGTTCCGGCGGGCCCGGGGGGTCTGGTGCCAGAGCAGCCAGCCGACCGGGAGGGTGAGCAGGACGAGCGCGCCGAGGCCGAGCAGTCCGGGGTCCTCGCCAGGGACGCTCTCGCCGAGCAGGACGGCCGCGATACCGAGGGCGCAGCAGAGCAGGGCGCTGTTGCCGGGGCGGGCGGGGCGCCGGAGGCGCCTGCGGGGGCCGAGGGCCAGCAGGACGGCCGGCAGGCCGACGATCACCAGCAGCGGGACCAGGATCGGGACGAGGGACCAGAGGTTGCCGCCGAGGACGAACGCCACCGTCAGGGCGTCGTGCAGCACGCCGTACGGCACGCACAGCAGCAGGGCGAGCAGGGCCGCCGCGGCGAGCGGGGCCCGGTAGCCGGGGCGGTGGGCGAAGCGGCGGAGCGGGGCGACGAGCCGGTGCCGCAGGTCGATGATCACACCGCACTGTCTAGCGGACGGGGCGGCCCGGGCGGAAGCCCGACGGCCCGTCGGGCACCGGATAATGGTGCCGCCGGGCGCCGGTCCGGCGGCGGTGCGGAACGAGGCGGGAGAGGTGGCGGGAGCGGTGGCCCTGGTGGAGGGAGAGCGCGTCAGGCTGGTCGAGGACCTGGCGCTGGGCGGGGCGTCCGCCGGGGAGGACGGCCCGCTGGTCGGCTTCCTGCTGCTGGGCGCGGGCGTCGAGGGCACCGTGGTCCGGGTCACCGGGGAGCTGCCGCCGCCCGAGGAGGTCCGCGAGTACGAGCGGTTGCGGGCCCTGTTCGAGGACTACGGGCACACCATGCCCGCGGAGAGCCTGCGCCGCCTGGAGGCGCAGCTCGCCGAACTGGAGCCGCGCTGGCGGGAGTTCGGGGCGCAGGGGCCGCGCAGTTCGGTGCGGGTCCGGTTCGACAACGGCTTCGTGCTGGACGACGCGGACGCGGCGGCGTTCACCGCCCTCTGAGCACGGGGCCCGGCCGTCAGCCGTGGTTGACGGCGTAGAAGGCGATCGCGGCGGCCGCGCCGACGTTCAGTGAGTCGATGCCGTGCGCCATCGGGATGCGCACCCGCTGGTCGGCGGCGGCCAGCGCCTTCGGGGTCAGGCCGTCGCCCTCGGCGCCGAGCATCAGCGCGGCCTTGGGCAGCAGGTGCGGGCGGGCCTCCGTGAAGTCCTCCGCGCCGGAGGGCGTCAGCGCCAGCAGCTCGAACCCGGTCTCCCGGACGGCGTCGAGCGCGGCTGGCCACGGGTCGAGCCGGGCGTACGGCACGGAGAACACCGCGCCCATCGAGGTCTTGACGGCCCGCCGGTACAGCGGGTCCGCGCAGTCCGGGGAGAGCAGCACCGCGTCCATCCCGAGGGCGGCCGCGGAGCGGAAGATCGCCCCCAGGTTGGTGTGGTCCACCAGCCCCTCCAGGACGGCCACCCGGCGGGCCCCGGCGAGCACCTCGGACGCGGTGGGCAGCGGCTTGCGCTCCATCGAGGCGAGCGCGCCGCGGTGCACGTGGTAGCCGGTGACCCGCTCCGCGAGCGCGGGCTCGACCAGGTGGACGGGCGCGTCGGTGGCCGCGATCACGTCCGCCATCACGCCCAGCCACTTGGCGGTCAGCAGCATCGACCGCATCCGGAACCCGGTGGCCAGCGCCCGCCGGATCACCTTCTCCCCCTCGGCGATGAACAGCCCCTCGGCGGGCTCCCGGCGGCGCCGCAGTTCGACGTCGGTCAGGTCGGTGTAGTCGCTCAGCCGGGGGTCGGCGGCGTCGGTGACGGTGAGAGGCTCGGACACCGGACGATTTTCGCACGTCGGGGCCGGGTCCGAGCCGCCCGCCTCAGGGGTTGAGGACGTTGACCACGTCGCCGATCACGATGACCGCCGGGGGCTTGATCCCCTCGGCGGCGACGGTCTCGCCGATGGTGGCGAGGGTGGCGTCGACGCGGCGCTGGGCGGCGGTGGTGCCCTCCTGGACGACGGCGACGGGGGTGTCCGCGGCGCGGCCGTGGGCGACGAGTTCGGCGGCGATCGCACCGATCTTGTCGACGGCCATCAGCAGCACCAGGGTGCCGGTCATCCCGGCGACGGCCGCCCAGTTGGTGAGGGAGCGGTCGCCGGGGCCGACGTGGCCGGAGATGACGGTGAACTCGTGGGTCAGGCCGCGGTGGGTGACCGGGATCCCGGCGGCCGCGGGGACGCTGATCGAGGAGGAGATGCCGGGGACGACCGTGACCGGGACGCCCGCCTCGGCGCAGGCGAGCAGCTCCTCGCCGCCGCGGCCGAAGACGTACGGGTCGCCGCCCTTGAGGCGGACCACGAACCTGCCCGCCTTGGCGTGCTCGATCAGGGTCCGGTTGATCGCCTCCTGCGCCATGTAGCGGCCGTAGGGGATCTTGGAGGCGTCGATCACCTCGACGTGCGGGGGCAGCTCGGCCAGCAGCTCGCGCGGGGCGAGGCGGTCGGCGACGACCACGTCGGCGTCGGCGAGCAGGCGGCGGCCGCGGACGGTGATCAGGTCGGGGTCGCCGGGCCCGCCGCCGACCAGGGCGACGCCCGCGCCGCGGGCGCGGTACTGGCGGGCGGCCAGCGAGCCGTCGCGCAGCCCGGCCACGATGGAGTCGCGCAGCGCGGCGGAGTGCCGGGGGTCGCCGGTGAGGACGGCGACGGTCGCGCCGGAGTCGTGGCCCGAGGCGGGCGTCCAGGCGGTGGCGGCGGAGGCGTCGTCGCTGCGGGAGCAGAAGACCCGCAGGCGCTCGGCCTCGGCGGAGACGGTGGTGTTGACGTCCGGGTCGTCGGTGGCGACCAGGGCGTACCAGGTGTCGACGAGGTCGCCGTCGGCGTACGGGCGCTGGTGCCAGGTGATCTCACCGGCGTCGGCCATCGCGGAGACCGCGGGGGTGGTGGCCGGGGATATCAGGTGGATCTCGGCGCCGGAGGCGATCAGCGCGGGCAGCCGGCGCTGGGCGACCTGTCCGCCGCCGACGACGACGACGCGGCGGCCCGCGAGCAGCAGCCCGACGGGGTACGGGGTGAGGCCCTGGGTGGACGGGTGCGGGGTGGGCGCGGTCATGAGGGGGAGCTCCTGGTCGGGCGGCGGTGCTGGGGCGGTCCGAGACGGGATCGGCGGGACGGCCCCACGGGTGGGAGCCCTGTGCCGGCGCGCCCTTGAGCCGGTACGGGTGCTGCGGGGCGGCCGCCCCCTTCGCACTGCGGGGGCGGCCGGTGCCGGTGGGTCAGGCCTTCTCGGTGACTCCGGCGGAGTCGAAGGTGGCTACATCGTGCATCGCCCGGGCCGCGCTCTGCACCAGCGGGAGGGCCAGCAGGGCACCGGTGCCCTCGCCCAGCCGCAGGTCGAGGTCGATCAGCGGGCGCAGGCCGAGCTTGGCGAGCGCGGTCTGGTGGCCGGGCTCGGCGGAGCGGTGGCCCGCGATGCAGGCGGCCAGCACCTCGGGGGCGATGGCCTTGGCGACCAGGGCCGCCGAGCCCGCGATCACGCCGTCCAGGATCACCGGGACGCGCAGCGAGGCCGCGCCGAGCAGGAACCCGGCGATCGCGGCGTGCTCCAGGCCGCCGACCGCGGACAGCACGCCGATCGGGTCGGCCGGGTCCGGCTTGTGCAGGTCGAGGGCCTGCCGGATGACGGCGACCTTGCGGGCGTGGGTCTCGTCGTCGATGCCGGTGCCGCGGCCGGTGACCTCGGCCGGGTCGGTCTCGGTGAACACCGAGACCAGCGCGGCGGAGGCGGTGGTGTTGGCGATGCCCATGTCGCCGGTGATCAGCACCTTGTTGCCGGCCGCGACCAGGTCGCGGGCGGTCTCGATGCCGACCTCGATCGCGCGCAGCGCCTCGTCCCGGCTCATCGCCGGGCCCTGCGTCATGTCGTCGGTGCCGGGCTTGACCTTGCGCGGCAGCAGGCCGGTGGTGCGGCCCTGCTGGACGGCGTCCGGGAGTTCGGCGGCGACGCCGACGTCGACCACGCACACCTCGGTGCCGACCTGCGCGGCGAAGGAGTTGACCACCGCGCCGCCCGCCAGGAAGTTGCCGACCATCTGCGCGGTGACCTCCTGCGGCCACGGGGTGACGCCCTGGGCGTGCACGCCGTGGTCACCGGCGAAGATCGCCACGCAGCCGGGCTCCGGGACCGGCGGCGGGCACTGCCGGGCCAGGCCGGACAGCTGGGCCGCGATCAGCTCCAGCACGCCGAGCGAGCCGGCGGGCTTGGTCATCCGCTTCTGCCGGTCCCAGGCCTCGCCGAGCGCCTTGGCGTCCAGCGGGCGGATGCCGCGCAGGGTGTCGGTCAGCAGGTCGTGCGGCTCCTCGCCGGGCAGCGCGCGGTTGCCGTACTGCTCCTCGTGCACCACCCAGGACAGCGGGCGCTTCTTCGCCCAGCCCTGCTGCTGCAGCTCCGGCTCGTCCGGGAAGGCGTCCACGTAGCCGACGCACAGGTAGGCGACGACGTCCAGGTGCTCGGGCAGGCCGAGTTCGCGGACCAGCTCCTCCTCGTCGAAGAAGCTCACCCAGCCGACGCCCAGGCCCTCGGCGCGGGCCGCCAGCCACAGGTTCTCCACCGCGAGCGCGGCCGAGTACGGGGCCATCTGCGGCTGGGTGTGCCGGCCCAGGGTGTGCCGACCGCCGCGGGTGCGGTCGGCGGTCACCACGATGTTGACCGGCGTCTCCAGGATCGCCTCGATCTTGATTTCCTTGAACTGCTTCGCCCGGCCCTTGGGAAGCGAGTCCGCGTACGCCTCGCGCTGGCGCTCGGCGAGTTCGTGCATCTTCCGGCGGGTCTTCGCGGAGCGGATCACCACGAAGTCCCACGGCTGCGAGTAGCCGACGCTGGGCGCGGTGTGCGCCGCCTCCAGGACCCGGATCAGCACCTCGTGCGGGATCGCGTCCGGCCGGAAGCCGTTGCGCACGTCGCGCCGCTCCCGGATCACCTGGTGGACGGCCTCCCGCCCGGCCTCGTCGTACCCGGGCGCGGCGGGCGGCCGCTCGTCCTCCGCGGCGGGCTCGGCGGCGGCGTCGGTCGCGTCGTCGGCGTCGGCGGTCTCGGCGGCGGCGGTCGCGTCGTCGGCGGTCTCGGCGGCGGCGGGCTCGGGCTCGGCGGGCGCCTCGGCGGGCGCGACCGGGGCCTCGGGGGCCTCCGCCGGGGCCTGTGCGGCCTGCTCGGCCGTCTGCTCCTCGGCGACGGGCGCGACGACCGGGGCCTCGGGCTCCGGCGCGGCCACGGGCTCGGCGGCCGGGGCCTGCTCGGCCGGGGCTTCAGCGGTCCCGGGGGCCTCGGCCTCCGCCGCGGGTGCCGCGGGCGCCGCGGGCTCCACCACGACAGGCTCGGTGGCCTCCGCGACGGCGGGTGCGGCCTGCTCGGCCTCGGGCTGCTGCGGTTCGGCCGCGGCCGGGGCCTCGGGCTCCAGCAACGGCAGGCCCGCCGGGGCGGCGAGGAAGGCGGAGATGCGCCGGTGCGCCCCCCGTCCGGACGACTTCGCGGCCGGGTCGGGGATCGGCTCCGCGACGGCCTCGCCGCTCACCGTCTCCGCGGGCACGGCCTGCTCGGGCGCGATCTGCGCGGCCTCGGGCTGCACGGTCTCGGGCTGCACGGCCCCGGGTTCGACGGGCGCGGGCTGCTCGGTCAACGGCGCGTCAACTGCCGCCCCGACCGCGACGTCGGCCACGGCGGCCGCCTCGGGCTGCGGCTCCGACGGCACGACCTCGGCCGGAACCGCCTCGACCGCAACGGCCCCGGCGGCGGCGGCGGCGGGCGCGGCAGCATCCGCAGCGACAACCGACTCGGCCGGCTCGACCGACTCGACCGGCTCGACCGGCTCGACGAACACCGGCGCCAGGTTGGCGGCGGGCCCGGCCACCGCTTCGGCGGTCGGCTCGGCGACCGGCTCCGCGGCGGGCTCGACAGGCGCGGGCTGCTCGGCGACCGGCGCGACGGCGATCGGCTCGGCCTCCACCGCGGGCGCCACGGCCACCGGCTCGGCCACGGCCGCCGCCGCGGCGGCCTCCACCACCTGCGGCTGCACCGGCGCGGGCACCTGGACGGCGGGGGCCTGCACCGCGACCGGCACGCCGTGCGCGGGGGTGGCGGTCGGCACCTGCGGCCCGGGCGCCTGCAGCGGCTGCTGCACCGTTTCGGCGGTCGGGAGCGGCACCCCGTACGCGGGCGTGCCGCCGGGCGCGGACGGGCCGCGGTCGGCGAGGGACCGGACGGGGACGTGACCGGTCATCAGGGACGGGTCGGGGATCGGCGGCCCGGCGTGCAGCGGGCGGCGCGGCTGCGGCGGCACGGGCTGCTGCACGGCGGCCGCGGCGGGCTGCGCCTGCGGGCCGCCGAGGTGCAGGGTGCCGCTGCCGCCGATCTGCTCGGCGGGCGGCTGGGCGCCCTCGGCGACCGGCCCGGCCACGGAGGCCTCGACCGCCTCGACGGGCGGGACGACGGTCAGGAGGGGCGGCGCGAGCGGCGGCCAGGACGGTGCGACGGGGGTGCCGGGCGGCTGTTCGCCCTCGGCGGCGGTGTTCTCGGCGCCCTGCGCGGCCTCGCCCCAGGCGGTCTGCGGGCCGGGCATCAGCAGGACGTCGTCCTCGTCGTCGCCGTCGGGCTGGTCGAGGAAGGTGTACGCGGGCCGCTGGTCGCCGTGCCAGGGCCCGGCGGGCGCGGCGGGCTGGAGGGGCGCGCCGAGGTGGGGCTCCGGTACGGCTCCGCCGGGCCCGGGTTCGGGCGCGAGGGGACCGGCACTGGGGGCGTGTCCGCCGTCGGTCATGTCAATGCTCCTTCCAGGCCGCTTGCGCGTCCTCGGCGAGGTCCCCGGAGGCCCCGCCCACTTCGCCGGAACGGGACCGCACCGACCCGTCCCTTACTCCATCGGCCGTCACCCGCCCGGGTGGCGTGCCATCAGAAACAACGACGGCCCCGGGCAACCGGCACGACGGCGCGGCCGCTCCGGACCCTCACGGCATTCTTCCGGGCGGGTGCGCACCGCGTCGAATGCCCGCGAAGCGGGCCGTTCGGGTTGCAACACGTCAAATGGGTGGCAACCGTGCCGGATCGGACACGGTGCTGCTTCGACGGGATGGTCCCCCGGGGAAACCCTACCGGCCGCGGCCGGGCCGATCTCGAAACCCTGTCCGGATGCGACGGGGATCACCGTACCGCCCGGGTCGGACGGTCCGCGGGGGCGGAAACGGAGATCAGTCGTACGGTTCTCCCCAGATCAACAGGGTGTAGTCGCCGCGGCCGAAGGAGGGCCCGGCACCCTCGTCGGCCTCGGCGCGCAGCGGGGCGGACTGCAGCAGCAGGCCGTCGGTGCGGTACCCGGCGGCGTCCAGGACGCGGCGGGTCTCGGTGGCTTCGGCGAGGCTGCGGGCGACGGCGACGACGCGTTCGGGCTTGCGGGCGACGACGGCGCGGACCATCGCGGGGTCGCCGTGTTCGACGGCGACGGCGTCGGGTTCGGGGAGCGCGCCGAGGACCTCGGGCCCGGTTCCGGCGGCGGTCTCGACCTCGACGCCGGCCTTGCGGGCGTTGGCGGAGATCCGGGCGCAGTCGGCGGGTTCGGCCTCGACGGCGACCACGGCGGCGCCGAACCGGGCGGCTTCGACGGCGAGCGCGCCGTCCCCGGCGCCGACGGTCCACAGCAGGTCGCCGGGGGCGGGCGCGAGCCGGGCCAGCGCCAGCGCGCGGACGTGCGGCGGGAGTGCGCGGGGACGCCTGCCCTCGGCGCCCGCTCCGGCGTACGCCCGGCTGGGGAGGGCCCAGCCGCGCTGGGCGCCGGGGTGGTCGAGCGGTTTGCCGGCCAGCCAGCCGGAGGCGGCGTCGGCGGGCGGGACGTTGCCGATCACCAGGACGACCGAGGGGTCGCGCCAGTCGTGGTCGGGGACGCGTTCGGAGGTGAGGACGGTGACGTCCTCCTCGGGGGTGCCGAGCGCCTCGCAGACCACGAAGGTGCGGGGGACGCCGCGGAGCATCAGGGCGAGTTCGCTGGGCCCGGCGCCGCCGGTGGTGAGGACGGCGACCTTGGGGTGGGCGCGGCAGATGTTGGCGGCGCGGCGCAGGCGGCCGCCGTGGGCGGAGACCACCTGGGCGTCCTCCCAGGCCATCCCGGCGCGGGCGAAGGCGGTGGCCACCGAGGAGACGGCGGGCAGGACTTCGAGTTCGAGGCCGTACTCGGGGCGCCGCAGGGTGCGCACGACGCCGAAGAAGCCGGGGTCGCCCTCGGCGACGACGACGGCGGTGCCGCGGTGCTCGGCGATCCGCCGGGCGGCGGCCCGCAGGTCGGCGAGACCGATGCGTTCGGCGCGTTCGGGCACGGGGAGGGCGGCGAGCTGGTAGCCCGCTCCGGCGACCAGGGTGGCTCCGGCGAGCGCGCCGGCGGCGGCCTGGGTCAGTGGGGTGCCGTCCCACCCGATGACCGTGATCCGGTCAGCCATCTGCGGCAGTTCTCCCTACGCCGTGTTCCGCCCCTGGTGGGGTGCGCCGCGGGCGCCCCCTCGGCAGAGGCTACCCCCTGCTCGGGGTTTCAGCGGCGCAGGGCGTGGTAGCGGTCGTCGGGGTGGGCGGGCTCGGGCGGGTCGAGGTCCTCGGGGAGCAGGCTCCACACGATCAGGTCGGTGTGCTCCTCGGGCCCGGGGCCCCATTCGCCGCCGCGGACTATCGCGGCGTTGCGCAGCACGCCCTCGCTGATCGCGCCGGTCTTCTGGGCGACCTGCTGGGCGGCGGTGTTGCCCGCGGCGGTGCGCAGTTCGAGGCGCTGGAAGCCGCGGTCCTCGAACAGCCACTGGGCGGTGCCGAGGACGGCCTCGGGGGCGTAGCCCTCGCCGCGGGCCCAGGGGGCGGTGACGAAGCGGACCTCGGTGGCGCGCAGGTGCCAGTCGGTGCGGTCGAGTTCGAGCAGGCCGACCAGCCGCTGGGTGAGGTGCTCGGTGACGGCGAAGACGATGCCGCGTCCCCGGGCGCGCCGTTCGGGCGCGTGACGGGAGATCAGCTCGTGGGCGTCGGCCTGCCGGTAGGGGCGGGGGTGGCCGGTCCAGGTCTGGACGAGTTCGTCGTCGAGCATGGCGGCCAGTCCGGGGGCGTCCTGCTCCTCAAGGGCGCGCAGCAGCAGCCGTTCGGTGCTGATGGCTGTCTCGGGGAAGTTCGCAACCATGCCGTCTCTCCTCGCCGGGTCGTGGACACACCGTACGCCCCGCCCTTCGTCGGGCGTGCCAGCGTACCCGCTCCGCACCTCACGGCTCGTCAGCACGGTGCCCCCGGCGGGGAGGCCGGGGGCACCGTGGGAATGCCGGGGGGACGGGGCGGGGGTCAGAACGCCGGGATGACGGCGCCCTGGAAGTTGTCGTTGATGTACTTCTTCACCTCGTCGGAGTGCAGCAGCTCGGCGAGCTTCTGCACCCGCGGGTCGTTCTCGTGGCCCTTCTTGACGGCGAGGATGTTGGCGTAGGGGTTGCCCTCGGCCTTCTCCAGCACCAGGGCGTCGGTGGCGGGCTTGAGGTTGGCGCCCAGGGCGTAGTTGCCGTTGATGACGGCGGCGTCGACGTCGTCCAGGGCGCGCGGCAGCTGGGCCGCCTCCAGCTCCTTGAACTTGAGGTTCTTCGGGTTGGCGGAGATGTCCTGGACGGTGGCGGTGGTGCCGGCGCCGCTCTTGAGGGTGATCACGCCGTTGTCGGCGAGCAGCTTGAGCGCCCGGCCCTCGTTGGTGGCGTCGTTGGGGACGGCGACCTGGGCGCCGTCCTTGAGCTCGCCGACGCTCTTGACCTTCTTGGAGTAGACGCCGAGCGGCTCCAGGTGCACGGTCTCGACCGGGACGATGTTGGTGCCGTTCTTCTTGTTGAAGTCGTCCAGGTAGGGCTGGTGCTGGAAGTAGTTCGCGTCCGCGGAGCCGTCCTGGACCGAGGTGTTGGGGGTCACGTAGTCGCTGACCTCCTTGATGTCCAGCTTGAGGCCCGCCTTGGCCGCCAGGTTGTCCTGCACGAACTTGAGGATCTGCGCGTGCGGGGTGGGGCTGGCGGCGACCACCAGGGGCTTGTTCGGGTCGGCGGAGGCGCCGGAGTCGGAGGAGCCGGAGGAGCAGGCGGCGAGGGTGAGCGCGAGGCCTGCGGCGGTGGCGGTCAGGGCGGTGGTCTTCAGGACGTTACGCACGAAAAGTGCCTTTCTGCGGGATGCGAACGGCCCTGGTGGGGCCGGGGCCCGTCCGGTGGTGCGGGACGGGGGGTTCAGGGGGAGGAGAGCAGGTCTTCCTCGGTGTCCTCCGGCTTCGCGCTGGCGGAGCGGAAGAAGCTGAGCGGGCTGCGGTAGTCGCCGCGGTGCGAGAGCCGGCGGGCGGCGAAGTCGCCGAGCAGCTGGATCGCGGTGACGATGATCACGATCTCGGCGACGATGACCCACATGAAGGCGGTCTCGAACCGCAGGTAGCCGTAGGTGATGGCGAGGCTGCCGAGCCCGCCGCCGCCGACCGTGCCGGCCATCGCGGAGTAGCCGATCAGGGCGATCACCGTGGTGGTGGCGGAGGCGACCAGCGAGGGCAGCGCCTCGGGCAGCAGGGTCTTGCGGACGATGGTGCCGGTGCTCGCGCCCATCGACTTGAGCGCCTCGACCAGTCCGCCGTCCACCTCGCGGACGGAGGTCTCCACCAGCCGGGCGAAGAACGGGATCGCGCCGATCGCCAGCGGGACGCTGGCGGACTGCCAGCCGAGCGAGGTGCCCATGACCAGCTTGGTGAACGGGATCACCGCGACGATCAGGATGACGAACGGGATGGAGCGGCCGATGTTGACGACCGTGCCGAGCACCCGGCTGACCGCCAGGTTCTGCAGCAGGCCGCCCTTGTCGGTGAGCACCAGCAGCAGCCCGAGCGGCAGGCCGATCACCAGGCTGGCGAGCCCGGCGATGCCGACCATCCCGAGGGTCTCCCAGGTGGCGGGCCACATCAGTTCCTGCATCTGGTCCCAGGTCATGCGGCCGCTCCGTTCGACGGGTCGAGGACGTCCACCTGGAGCCCCTGTTGGCGCAGGTAGCCGATCGGCACCACGTTGTCGGTGTGGCTGCCGGGCAGTTCGACCCGCATCCGGCCGACCAGGCGGCCCGCGATGGTCTCGACGGCCGCACCGAGGATGTTGATGTCGATCTGGTAGGTGCGGGCCAGCTGGGAGACGAACGGCTGGGCGGGCGCGTCGCCCTGGAAGGTGATCTCCAGGACGGTGCGGTCCGGGGTCCGGGTGCCGAAGTCGCCGAGCGGGAAGAGGTCCCGGGCGATCCGCGAGTGGCCGTCGGCGAGCAGGTCGGTGAGCTGCCCGGTCTCCACGACCCTGCCGCCGCGCATCAGGGCGGCGGAGTCGCAGACCGACTTGATGACGTCCATCTCGTGGGTGATCAGCAGGATCGTCAGGCCGAGCTGCTGGTTGAGCTCGCGCAGCAGCTTGAGGATCGAGCGGGTGGTCTCCGGGTCGAGGGCGCTGGTGGCCTCGTCGGAGAGCAGCACCTTGGGGTCGCCGGCCAGGGCGCGGGCGATGCCCACGCGCTGCTTCTGGCCGCCGGAGAGCTGGGCGGGGTAGCTGCGGGCCTTGTCGCCGAGGCCGACCAGGTCGAGCAGTTCGGCGGCCTTGCGGCGGCGCTCGCGCCGGTCCAGGCCGGTGATCTCCAGCGGGAGTTCGACGTTCTGCTGGACGGTGCGCGAGGAGAGCAGGTTGAAGTGCTGGAAGACCATGCCGATCCGCTGCCGGGCGGCGCGCAGGTCGCGTCCGGCGCGCTGCTCGCTGCCGGACAGTGCGGTCAGCTCCACGCCGTCGACGGTGACGGTGCCGGAGGTGGGCCGCTCCAGCAGGTTGACGCACCGGATCAGGGTGGACTTGCCGGCGCCGCTGGTGCCGACGACCCCGAACACCTCGCCCTGTCGCACGTGCAGGTCCACGTCGTCCAGCGCCCGGACCTCGCGGCCCTGGGAGCGGTAGACCTTGGTCAGGCCCTTGGTGGTGATCACAGCTGCTTCCGTTGTTCGTCTGCGGACGGCCGCGGGGGCGTCCGCGCCAATGGCGGGATGGGCACGCGGGTGCCTGGGAAGAGTGGGTTGCCGACGCTGTCTCGATCATGGCCGCCGGTCGGGCGGGCCGCCCGTGGGCGTGGCCCTAACGAGTCATCAGCGGAGCGGGCGTCAGCGGGCCCCGGGGGCCGGGCCTCAGCGGCGACACATTCGACGGCCGCACATGCGCGACTCACCTGCCGGCGTCGCGCCGGTGGGGATGCATGTCGTCGTCGTGGTCATGGAAACCAGTAAATCAGACATTTGGTTTACGTCCCAATTCTCAGGACGCCCCGTCCACGATGCGGTCACGACCCTTGCGGCACAAGCACTGCGGCGCCCGACCCCGTGTTCGGGGCGGGCGCCGCAGTGGGTGTGCTCAGGCGGCCAGGGTGGTCGCCACCGGCTTGGCCAGCGTCACGATCGACAGGCGGCGGGACACCTCGCGCACCTCGGTCTCGCGGTAGCCGAGTCGGCGGTACAGGCGCAGGTTGCCCAGGCTGCGGTGGCCGGTGAACAGCTCGAAGCCGCCCGTGGCGCCGTCGGCGGCCAGCTGGGCCTCCAGCGCCTCCAGCAGGCGGCGGCCCAGGCCGTGCCGCTGCATCCGCGGGTGCACCACCAGTCGGCCGATCCGGCCCACGCCGTCGCCGTCCACCCAGCCGCGGGCGCTGCCCACGACCTCGTCGCCGAGCCGGGCCACCAGTACCCGGTGCTCGGCCAGTTCGGCCTTCAGGCTCTCCAGGGTCTGGGTCAGCGGCTCCAGCGTCCAGTCGCCGTACAGCTCCGCCTCGCTCTGGTAGCCGAGGTACTGGAGCTTGAGGATCTGCTCCGCCTCTTCCGGTCGTGCCGCTGCGATGATCACACTCATGCCCATGTGCGGGGGCCTCCATCGTTAAGTGCCCGGCGCGTGCGAGTGAGGGTCTTGCACCGGTTCCTGTCCGAGGTGTGCCCGGACGGGGATCGGCCCGGCCCGGGAAAAGCGCGACGCGTCCCGCCGGACGGTGGTCCGGACAGTCGGAACTGACGCGCTCACGCTCAGTATCCGGGCAGCCGGACGGCCGTCAAGAGAGACGTTCGCCACCGCTCTACCCAGCCGCCAACCGTTCTCAACCTTCCCGACGCCCGACGTGGCGAGCGTCACGCCCCCGCGGACGGTGCCGTCACCCGCTCGGCCGGACGTTCTGGTTGACCCGGAACAGGTTCGCCGGGTCGTACCGGTCCTTCAGCGCCACCAGCCGCTCGTACTTCGCCAGCCCGTACGCCTCCACCACCCGGGCCGGCCCCTCCCGGCCCATCAGGTTGACGTACGCCCCGCCCGAGGAGAACGGCCGCATCGCCTCCCAGCACCGCCGCACCCACGCCACCTGCGGCTCCGCCGGGCCGTCCGTCCACCGCCCCACCGCGTTCAGCAGGTACGGCGCCGTCCGGTAGGTGTACGCGGTGTCCTCCGGGCCGACCCGGGCCACCGCGCCGCCCAGGAACGCCAGCTGCAGGTGCGCCCCCGGCCCCGGCATCGCGTCGACCTGCTCGGCCAGCCGCCCGATCGCCGCCCCGTCCAGCACCGACAGGAACTCGGAGCGCGAGTAGCTGCCCGCGCCGGGCCCCCGGTCCGCGTCCAGCATCTGCTGCCACTGCACGTACGGCCGGGTCTGCACCGTGTCCACCAGCACCCCCGGCAGGGCGCGCAGCGGGGCCACCGCCTCCCGCCCCCGGTCCGCCCGGCCCGACCAGCACAGGCCGATCCGCAGCACCGTCCGGTCCGGCAGTTGCGACACGCCCCGCGGCCGCCCGAACCCCACCCCCACCGTCAGGCCGTCCGGCGCCTGCGCCATGAAGTCCCGCAGCGCGGCCAGGGTCTGCGCCGTCAGCTCCACCGGCACGTACAGCGCCCCGCACAGCACGTGCGGGCCCACCGGGTGCAGCCGGTACGTGAACGAGGTCACCACCCCGAAGTTGCCGCCGCCGCCGCGCAGCCCCGCGAACAGATCCGGGTGCGCGGCCGCGCTCGTCGTCAGCAGCCGCCCCTCGGCGGTCACCACGTCCGCCTCCACCAGGTTGTCGCAGGTCAGCCCGTACGCCCGGGCCAGCCAGCCCACTCCCCCGCCGAGCGTCACCCCGGCGATGCCCGCCACCGAGTACGGCGCGCCCGGCGTCGCCAGGTCGAACGCCTGCGTCTCGTGGTCGAACGCACCCCAGGTCACCCCCGGCTGCGCCCGGGCGAGCCGCCGGACCGGGTCCACCCGGACGCCGCGCAGCCGCGACAGGTCGACCAGCATCCCGCCGTCGCAGGTGCCCATCCCGGCCAGACCGCGCCCCGCGCCCCGCACCCCCACGTGCAGGCCGTGCTCCCGGGCCACCACGACGGCCTGCAGCACGTCCGCGACGCCCGTGCAGCGCGCGATCACCTCCGGGCGCCGGTCCACCGCGGCGTTCCACACCGCCCGCGCCGCGTCGTACCCCTCGTCCCCGGGCACCACGATCTCGCCCCGGAACCCCTCGGCGAGCGCCATGGCTGCTTTGGACATGGCTCCAGCGTAGGACGGGGCCGCCGTTCGGGCAGGACGAGCGGGAGCGGCCAGGGGCCCGGGGAACGGCGGGGCCGTGCTGCTGGCGGCCGGAGTCCGCGGGAGGTTCGTGCTGCTTCGGGCCGTGGTGACGGAACCCGAAGCAACGGCACGCACCGGCAGTGCACCGCCGGCAGACCCGGGCTCGCCGTTCCCCGAGCCCCTGACGGGGCTCTCTGCCGGGGCTCTGCGCGAGGAACTCAGCCGAGCCAGGCCTGCTGCGCCGCGAGGTCCTCCTTGATCTCGGCGAGCTGGACGGCGACGGCCGACGGGGCGGTGCCGCCGCGGCCGTTGCGGGAGGCGATGGCGCCGTGGACGGACAGCACGGTGCGGACCTCGGGGGTGAGGTGGGGGGAGATCTCGGCGAACTGGGCGTCGGTGAGGTCGGAGAGCTCGATGCCCTCGGCCTCGCAGACCTTGACGCAGGCGCCGGCCACCTCGTGCGCGACCCGGAACGGGACGCCCTGCTTGACCAGCCACTCGGCGATGTCGGTGGCGAGCGAGAAGCCGGCCGGGGCCAGTTCCTCGAGGCGCTCGCGGTGGACGGTCAGGGTGGCGACCATGCCGGTGAAGGCGGGCAGCAGGACCTCCAGGGTGTCGCAGGAGTCGAAGACCGGCTCCTTGTCCTCCTGGAGGTCGCGGTTGTAGGCGAGCGGCAGGGCCTTGAGGGTGGCGAGCAGACCGGTCAGGTTGCCGATCAGGCGGCCGGACTTGCCGCGGGCGAGCTCCGCGATGTCGGGGTTCTTCTTCTGCGGCATGATCGACGACCCGGTGGAGAAGGCGTCGTGCAGCGTGATGAAGCCGAACTCCTTGGTGTTCCAGATGATGATCTCCTCCGCGATCCGCGAGAGGTTGATGCCGATCATCGCGGTGACGAAGGCGAACTCGGCGACGAAGTCGCGCGAGGCGGTGCCGTCGATCGAGTTGCCCACCGAGCCGCGCTCGAAGCCGAGCTCCGCGGCGACGGCCTGCGGGTCGAGGCCGAGCGAGGAGCCGGCCAGCGCGCCGGAGCCGTACGGGGAGACGGCGGTGCGGGCGTCCCACTGGCGCAGCCGCTCGGCGTCCCGGCCGAGGGCCTGGACGTGGGCGAGGACGTGGTGGGCGAAGAGCACCGGCTGGGCGTGCTGGAGGTGGGTGCGGCCGGGCATCGCGGTGGTCGGGTGGGCCTCGGCGAGGCCGACCAGGGCGTGCTGGAGGTCGAGGACCAGGGCGCCGATGGTCTTGGCGTGGTCGCGCAGGTACATCCGGAACAGGGTGGCGATCTGGTCGTTGCGCGAGCGCCCGGCGCGGAGCTTGCCGCCGAGGTCGGGGCCCAGGCGCTCCAGCAGGCCGCGCTCCAGGGCGGTGTGGACGTCCTCGTCGGCGACGGTGCCGACGAACGCGCCGGACTCGACGTCGGCCAGCAGCTGGTCCAACCCGGCCAGCATGCCGTCGAGTTCGGCGTCGCTGAGCAGCCCGGCCTTGTGCAGGACGCGGGCGTGCGCCTTGGAGCCGGCGATGTCGTACGGGGCGAGCCGCCAGTCGAAGTGGACGGAGGCGGAGAGCTTGGCCAGGGCCTCGGAGGGGCCGTCGGCGAAGCGCGCGCCCCAGAGGCGGACGTCTGCGGGCTGGTCGGCGGTCATCGCGTGGGCTCCTTCGAAGGTGGGTCTGGGTGCGGCGGTGCCCCGGCCGCCGCGGGCGGCCGGGGCGGGAACTGCGGGTCGGTCAGGCCAGGTCGCGGCGGGCGGCGATCTTCGAGGACATGCCGAAGATCTCGATGAAGCCCTTGGACATGGACTGGTCGAAGGTGTCGCCGGTGTCGTAGGTGGCGAGGTTGAAGTCGTACAGCGACTGGTCCGACTTGCGGCCGTTGACCACGGCGCGGCCGCCGTGCAGGACCATCCGGATCTCGCCGGAGACGTGCTGGTTGGCCTCGTTGACGAAGCCGTCCAGGGCGCGCTTGAGCGGGGAGAACCACAGGCCGTCGTAGACCAGCTCGGCCCAGCGCTGCTCGACCTGCCGCTTGTAGCGGGCGAGTTCGCGCTCGACGGTGACGTTCTCCAGGGCCTGGTGGGCGGTGATCAGGGCGATCGCGCCGGGGGCCTCGTAGATCTCGCGGGACTTGATGCCGACCAGGCGGTCCTCGACCATGTCCAGGCGGCCGATGCCCTGGGCGCCGGCCCGCTTGTTGAGCTCCTCGATGGCCTGCAGCACGGTGACCTTGCGGCCGTCGATCGCGGCCGGGACACCGGCCTCGAAGGTGATGACGACCTCGTCGGCCTCGCGCGGGGTGGCCGGGTTCTGGGTGTACTCGTAGACGTCCTCGATCGGGGCGTTCCAGATGTCTTCCAGGAAGCCGGTCTCGACGGCGCGGCCGAAGACGTTCTGGTCGATCGAGTACGGGTTCTTCTTGGTGGTGACGATCGGGAGGTTCTTGGCCTCGGCGAAGGCGATCGCCTTGTCGCGGGTCATCGCGTAGTCGCGGACCGGGGCGATGCACTTCAGGCTCGGGGCCAGCGACTGGATGCCGACCTCGAAGCGGACCTGGTCGTTGCCCTTGCCGGTGCAGCCGTGGGCGACGGTGGTGGCGCCGTGCTTCTGCGCGGCGGCGACCAGGTGCTTGACGATCACCGGGCGGGAGAGCGCGGAGACCAGCGGGTACTGGCCCTGGTACAGGGCGTTGGCCTTGAGGGCCGGCAGGCAGTACTCGTTGGCGAACTCGTCGCGGGCGTCGGCCACCTCGGCCTCGACGGCGCCGCAGTCGAGCGCGCGCTGGCGGATGACCTCCAGGTCCTCGCCGCCCTGGCCGACGTCGACGGCGACGGCGATGACCTCGGCGCCGGTCTCCTCGGCGATCCAACCGATGCAGACGGACGTGTCCAGACCGCCCGAGTAGGCGAGTACGACGCGATCGGTCACGGCTATCTCCATTCACAAACAAGGTTCCATGCGGCGTTAGGCATAAGTATGCACCACCGCGTATGAGTTCACAAACCAGTACCGCACAGCGCGTTTGAAACGGGCGGGAGGCTACTGCGACTTGGCCTGGGCGAGTTGCATCAGGTGGTCGGCCAGCGCCTGCCCGCCCGCCGCGTCGCGGCTGATCAGCAGCACGGTGTCGTCCCCGGCGATGGTGCCGAGGATCTCGAACACCTCGGCGGTGTCGATCGCGGAGGCCAGGAACTGGGCCGCGCCGGGCGGGGTGCGCAGCACCACCAGGTTGCCGGAGGCGGTGGCGGAGACCATCAGCTCGCCCGCCAGCCGGGCCATCCGGGCCTCGCTGGCGGACTCGCCCATCGGGGCGCGCGGGGTGCGGTCCCCGCCCTCGGCCGGGACGGCGTAGATGAGCGCGCCGTCCCGGTTGCGGATCTTCACCGCTCCGAGCTCGTCCAGGTCCCGGGAGAGGGTGGCCTGGGTGACCACGAGTCCGTCGTCGGCGAGCAGCTTGGCGAGCTGGCTCTGCGAGCGGACGGGCTGACGGGTCAGCAGGTCCACGATCCGCCGGTGGCGCGCGGTGCGGGTCTGCGGGACCTGCGGCGTGGGGCCGGTGGCGGGGGTCGTGTGCTCGGGGCGGGGTTCGGTCATAACTGATGATTCTCCTGAAGGACGCTCAGCTGGTCGCGTCGGGGGCGGCTTCGCGGACCGTCCGGAGGATCGCGGGCAGGGCGGCGAGGAAGGCGTCGGCCTGCTCCTCGGTGAGGATCAGCGGCGGAACCAGCCGGACGGCGTCCGCGACGGCGGCGTTGACCAGGAAGCCCGCCTCCTGCGCGGCGGCCTGGACCTTCCCGGCCACCGGCTCGGTCAGCACGATGCCCAGCAGCAGGCCCTTGCCCCGGACGTGGTCGACCAGCGGGTCGCCGATCGCCTCGATGCCGGTGCGCAGCCGCTCGCCGAGCTTGGCGGCGTGCTCCAGCAGGCCCTGTTCCGTGATGGTGCGCAGCACGGCCAGGCCTGCGGCGGCGACCACCGGGTTGCCGCCGAAGGTGGTGCCGTGGTGGCCGGGGCCGAGCAGGTCGGCGGTCGGGCCGAAGGCGAGCACGGCGCCGATCGGCAGTCCGCCGCCCAGGCCCTTGGCGAGGGTGACGAGGTCGGGGTCGACGCCCTCGTACGCCTGGTGGGCGAACCAGTGGCCGGTGCGGCCGGTGCCGGTCTGGATCTCGTCCAGGACCAGCAGGGTGCCGGTGGCCCGGGTGATCTCGCGGGCCGCCTGCAGGTAGCCGTCCGGGAGCGGGATGGCGCCGTTCTCGCCCTGGATCGGCTCCAGGAAGACCGCGGCGGTCTCGGTGGTGACGGCGGCGCGCAGGGCCTCGACGTCGCCGAACGGGACGTACGTGACGTCGCCGGGCAGCGGCTTGAACGGCTCCTGCTTGCCGGGCTGGGCGGTGAGCGCGAGGGCGCCCATGGTGCGGCCGTGGAAGGCGCCCTGGAGGGAGACCAGGTGGGTGCGGCCGGTCAGCCGGGAGATCTTGAAGGCGGCCTCGTTGGCCTCGGTGCCGGAGTTGCAGAAGAACACCTTGCCCGGGCGGCCGGACAGCTCGATCAGCTTCTCGGCGAGCTCGATCGTCGGCTCGGCCGTGAACAGGTTGGAGACGTGGCCCAGGGTGGTGAGCTGCCGCGTCACGGCCTCGACGATCGCGGGGTGGGCGGTGCCCAGCGCGTTGACCGCGATGCCGCCGACCAGGTCGAGGTACTGCTTGCCGTCGGCGTCCCACAGCAGCGCGCCCTCGCCGCGCGCCAGCGGGATCCGCGGGGTGCCGTAGTTGTTCATCAGGCTGTGCCTGTACCGCTCGATGACGGCGTCGTTGCTGCTCATGCCAGGCCCCCCAGTACGGTGCTGTCGTCGTCCGGCACGACCATGGTGCCGATGCCCTCGTCGGTGAAGATCTCCAGCAGCAGGCTGTGCTGGACGCGGCCGTCCAGGACGCGGGCGGTGCCCACGCCGGAGCGGACGGCGCGCAGGCAGCCCTCCATCTTGGGGAGCATGCCGGAGGCCAGGGTGGGGAGCATCTCCTCCAGCTCGCCGGCGCTCAGCTGGCTGATCACGTCGTCGGAGTTCGGCCAGTCCTTGTACAGGCCCTCGACGTCGGTGAGCACGACCAGCATCTCGGCGCCGAGCGCGACCGCCATCGCGGCGGCGGCGGTGTCGGCGTTGATGTTGTAGACGTGGCCGTCGGCGCTGCGGGCGATCGAGGAGATCACCGGGATCCGGCCGTCGGCGATCAGCGCCTTGACCGCGCCCGCCTCGATGTTGACGATGTCGCCGACCAGGCCGATGTCGACCTGCTCGCCGTCGACCACGGCGTAGCGCTTGACGGCGGTCATGGTGTGGGCGTCCTCGCCGGTCATGCCGACGGCGAACGGGCCGTGCGCGTTGAGCAGGCCGACCAGCTCGCGCTGGACCTGGCCGGCGAGCACCATCCGGACCACGTCCATGGTCTCGGGGGTGGTGACGCGCAGGCCCGCGGTGAAGGAGGATTCCAGGCCGAGCCGGTCGAGCTGGGCGCTGATCTGCGGGCCGCCGCCGTGCACCACGACGGGGTGCAGGCCGGCGTAGCGGAGGAAGACGACGTCCTGGGCGAACGCGGCCTTGAGGTCCTCGTCGACCATGGCGTTGCCGCCGAACTTGATGACCACGGTCTTGCCGTGGAAGCGCTCCAGCCAGGGCAGCGCCTCGATCAGGGTGCGGGCCTTGGGCAGGGCGGCGTTGCTGCGGGCCTGTTCGCCCTTGGGTGCGATCTGCATGGCGGTGGGAGGACCCCCCTCGGGTCAGCTGGAGTAGGCGCTGTTCTCGTGCACGTACTCGGCGGTCAGGTCGTTGGTCCAGACGGTGGCCGAGGCCTGACCGGCCTTCAGGTCGGCGGTGATGACGACCTCGCGGTCCTTCATCGAGACCAGGTCGCGGTCCTCGCCGACGCCGCCGTTGCGGCAGACCCAGACGCCGTTGATGGCGACGTCCAGCCGGTCGGGGTCGAAGGCGGCGGAGGTGGTGCCGATCGCGGACAGCACCCGGCCCCAGTTGGGGTCCTCGCCGTGGATGGCGCACTTGAGCAGGTTGCTGCGGGAGACGGTGCGGGCGACGTCGACGGCCTCGTCCTCGGTCGCGGCGTTGACGACCTCGATCCGGATGTCCTTGGAGGCGCCCTCGGCGTCGCCGATCAGCTGGCGGGCCAGGTCGGCGCAGACGGCGCGCACGGCCTCGGCGAACTCGGCCCGCCCGGGGGCGACGCCGGAGGCGCCGGAGGCCAGCAGCAGCACGGTGTCGTTGGTGGACATGCAGCCGTCGGAGTCGACCCGGTCGAAGGTGGTGCGGGTGGCGTCGCGCAGCGCGGCGTCCAGGGCGGCGGAGTCGACCTCGGCGTCGGTGGTGAGCACGACCAGCATGGTGGCCAGGCCGGGGGCGAGCATGCCCGCGCCCTTGGCCATGCCGCCGACCGTCCAGCCCGCGGGGGCGGTGACCTGGGCGGTCTTGTGCACGGTGTCGGTGGTCTTGATGGCGATCGCGGCGCTCTCGCCGCCGGTGTCGCTGAGGGCCTTCACCGCGAGCTCGACGCCGGGCAGCAGCTTGTCCATCGGCAGCCGGACGCCGATCAGGCCGGTGGAGCAGACCGCGACCTCGATGGCGCCGATGCCGAGTTCGGCGGCGACCTTCTCGGCGGTGGCGTGGGTGTCCTGGAAGCCCTCGGGGCCGGTGCAGGCGTTGGCGCCGCCGGAGTTGAGGACGACGGCGGCCAGTTCGCCGTCGTTCAGCACCTGGCGCGACCACTTCACCGGCGCGGCGTGCACCCGGTTGGAGGTGAACACGCCGGCCGCGGCGTGCTGCGGGCCGTCGTTGACGACCAGCGCGAGGTCCGGGGTGCCGGAGGCCTTGATGCCCGCGGTGACGCCCGCCGCGCGGAAGCCCTTGGCCGCGGTGACGCCGATGTTGCCGGTGGGCTGGTCCTGGGTGGTCACGGTGCGACTCCGTTCAGCGGGAGGCCGAGCTCCTCGGGGAGGCCGAGGGCGATGTTCATGCTCTGCACCGCGCCGCCCGCGGTGCCCTTCACCAGGTTGTCGATCGCGCTGATCGCGATGATCCGCCCGGCGTGCTCGTCCAGCGCCACCTGCAGCACCGCGGCGTTCGAGCCGTACACGGACGAGGTGTGCGGCCACTGGCCCTCGGGCAGGAACTGGACGAACGGCTCGGCGCCGTACGCCTTCTCGTACGCGGCGCGCAGCTCGGCGCCGGTGGTGCCGGGCCGGGCCTTGGCCGAGCAGGTGGCGAGGATGCCGCGCGGCATCGGCGCCAGGGTGGGCGTGAAGGAGACGGTGACCGGCTCGCCCGCGAGCGGGGTCAGGTTCTGCGCCATCTCCGGGGTGTGCCGGTGGCCGCCGCCGACGCCGTACGGGCTCATCGAGCCCATCACCTCGCTGCCCAGCAGGTGCGCCTTGACGGCCTTGCCCGCGCCGGAGGTGCCGGAGGCGGCGGTGATCACGGCCTCCGGCTCGGCCAGGCCCGCGGCGTACATCGGGTACATGGCGAGCGTGACGGCGGTCGGGTAGCAGCCGGGGACGGCGATCCGCTTGCTGCCGCGCAGCGCCTCGCGGTGGCCGGGCAGCTCGGGCAGGCCGTAGGGCCACGTCCCCGCGTGCGGGGAGCCGTAGAACTGCTCCCAGTCGGCCGAGGACTTCAGCCGGTGGTCGGCGCCCAGGTCGACCACCAGGACGTCCTCGCCCAACTGGGCGGCGATCTCGGCGGACTGGCCGTGCGGCAGGCCGAGGAAGACGATGTCGTGTCCCGCCAGCGTCTGCGGGTTGGTCGGCTCCAGCACCCGGTCGGCCAGGCCGATCAGGTGCGGCTGCAGCGCGCCGAAGCGCTGGCCCGCGTTGGAGCCGCCGGTCAGCGCTCCGATCTCCACCTCGGGGTGCGCCTGCAGCAGTCGCAGCACCTCACCGCCCGCGTATCCGCTCGCTCCGGCGACGGCTACTCGCAATACCATGGCATTCCCTCCTGAAGCCCAGCATGAATATACGCACCCCAGCAAAATCATGCAAGGATGCGGTCGGCCTGCGCACTGTCGCACCCTTCTTCTAGGGTGCCGCCATGACCGATCTCGCCGTCGCGGCCCGCCTGTTGGCCGAAGAGGACCTCCTGGTGGACCTGCTGGCCTGCCACCCCCGCCTCCCGCTGGCCGCCGGGATCAGCACCGACGAGGACGCCGAGCGCTCGCGCGTCCGGGTCTGGGACTGCTCCGGCGGAGGGCTGGGCGAACTCGCCTCCTTCGACGTCGCGCTCGCCTTCACCCCCTGGGGCGACTACCGCCCGCCCGCGATCGCCTGGCACCCGCACGAACCCCTGCTGACCGTCGCCGACGGGAACGCGCTGCGGCGCTGGACGCCCGGCGGCCCGGTCGCGCCGCTGCCCGCCCCCGACGGCTGCGACGCGCTCGCGTACAGCCCCGACGGCCGCGCCCTGTGGACCTCGACGTCCGACGGCGACGACACCTCGGCCGTCCTCGACCCCGCCACCGGCGCCGCCTCCCCCGCCCGCTGGTGGGACACCGGCGTCGGCGCGCACCCCTCCGGCGAGCTGGTCGCCACCCTGGTCAGCGACCAGGGCGCCACCTTCTGCGTGTTCGCCCGCCCCGGCGGCGCGGGCGGGGCGATGCGGCAGCAGCGGCGGGCCCTGGTCCTCGACGTCGACGGCTACGGCACCCCGCTGTTCAGCCCCGACGGGCGCCACCTCGCCCTCCGCGGCAACGCCTACGTCGACTCGCTGGACGTCTTCGCCTTCCCCTCCCTGCGCAAGGTCCTGCACACCGCCCTCGCCGAGGACGGCGACTGGCCCCGCCACAACCTCGCCTTCGGTCCCCGCTCCGGCGTGCTGTGGATCGGCACCCCCGGCGGCGCCCTGATCGAACTGGACGTGGAGGCCCTGGAGGCCGTCGAGCACGGGGACCCGGACGACGCGGCGGTCACCGCGCTGGCCGCGACCGCCGCCGGCGAACTGCTGGTCGCCCGGGAGGACGGCAGCCTGACCCTGCTGACGGTGTCCACCGGGGGCGAGGCCCCGACCCCGGCCACCACGGCGGGCGAGGACGCGGCGGCGTTCCTGGCCGCCACCGGGGACGTCCCCGCCGACGGCGACCTCGACGGCCACCTGGACTTCACCGACGGCGATCACGACTGGGACCGGGAGAAACTGGCCGAGGTCACCGACGCCTCCCCCGACGACCCCACCTGGCTCCAACTCCGCGCCCACCTCAACCGGGCGTTCGCGGAGCGCACCGACTGACGAGCACCCGGACGGCGCACCACGAACGCGGCGGCGGCGCGTCGCGGCCGCCGCGGCGGCCTTCCGGCGCGCGCACGGCCACGAGGCGCCGGAGCGGCTCTTCGACGCGCACGCGGTCGAGCCGCTGGACCCGCGCCGACCGTCGGGGTGGGAGGGCACGGGGTGTGTGGGTGGGAGGCCGTACGCTCCGGGGATGGATCTGGCGGAGGCGTGGAACGAGCGGCTGGCCGGGCTGGTCGGGTGGCGGGGGGCGCGGCGGGAGGTCGACTGGGCGGGGGTGGAGGCCCGGTTGGGGGTGCGGCTGCCGCTCGGCTACCGGCTGTTGGTGGAGCGGTTCGGGGCGGGGGCGTTCGACGGGTTGTCGCTGCTGGTGCCGGGGGCGCCCGACCCGCGGCTGGACCTGGAGGGCAACGCGGCGCAGTTGGCCGGAGCGGCGGCCGAGTGGCCCGGGCGGCTCGATCCGTACCCGGTGTTCCCCGCGCCGGGCGGGCTGCTGCAGTGGGCGGACGGCGAGGACGGCCAGTTGCAGGCGTACTGGCTGACCGACGCGGGCGACCCGGACCGGTGGCCGGTCCTGAGCAACGGCGCCGACGGCACGGCTGCGGAGTGGGAGCGCTTCGACGGCCCGGTCGGCCAGTACCTGTTCCGGCTGTTCACCGGCCGCCGCCCGAGCGCGTACGCCGACGGCCCGCCGCCGGTCCGGTTCGTGCCCGCGGGGTCCGCGAGGTCGGCGGTCGAGCCGTGGGAGGACGAGGGGTTCGAGGGGTGGGACCCCGACCCGCACTGGTGAGTCGACGTCGCGTCAGGCGTGCGCGTCCGCGTCGGTGGAGGCGCGGACGACGAGCTGCGGGGCGAAGCGTTCGACCCGTTCGGTGCGGTCGGCGGCGGGACCCCGGAGCAGGGCGAGGGCGCGCTCGGCCATGTCGGCGAGCGGGTGGCGGATGGAGGTGATCGGGGGGTCGAGGAGTTCGAGCATCTCGGTGTCGTCGAAGCCGGTGACGGCGATCTCGCCGGGCACGGAGACCGCCGCGCGCTGCAGGGTGCTGACCAGGCCGACGGCGAGGACGTCCGCGCCGCAGACGACGGCGTCGACCTCGGCGCGGCGTTCGGCGATCCGGCGACCCGCGGTGCGGCCCGCGTCGGTGGTGAAGCTGGGCAGCAGGACGGTGGTGGCGTCGGCGCCGCGGGCGGCGGTGAAGGCGGCGAGGCGTTCCGCGCCGGAGGAGGAGGCCTGGTCGGCGGCGACCAGGGCGATCCGGTGGCGGCCGAGGGCGTCCAGGTGCTCGAGCAGCAGGCGCATCGCGGCGGCGTTGTCGAGCGTGACGGCGACGGTGCCGGAGCCGTGCGCCCAGCGGTCGAACAGCACGACGGGGGCGCGCTCGGCGGCGGCCCGGACGGCGGCCCCGGAGGCCGCGGCGGAGACCGGGACGACCAGCAGCCCGTCCACCCGTCCGCCCAGCAGGGTCTCGATCTGCTCGGCCTCGATGGTGGGCGAGTTCGCCGCGTCGGAGACCACCAGCTGCCCGCCCGCGGCCCGGACCTGCCGGGCGAGGGCGTCGGCGAGCTGGACGAAGTACGGGTTGGCGAGCGAGGGGACGACCACGCCGACGGTGCCGGTGGTGCCGGTGCGCAGCGCCCGCGCGGAGTGGTTGGTGCGGTAGCCCAGGCGCCGGGCGGCCTCCTCGACCCGGCGGGCCAGGTCGGGGGCGACGTTGCGCGGGGTGCCGGACAGGACGCGGGAGGCGGTGGCCCGGGAGACGCCGGCGGCGGCGGCCACGTCGAGGAGTCGGGGCGCTGTCACGTGGGGTCCTCCCCGGTCGGAGCGGTCTCGGGAGCGGTCTCGGTGGCGGTCTCGGTGGCGGTTCGAGGGCGGTTCGAGGGCGGTGCCGCGCGTTCCCGGCCTCGGGGCGGTGACGGTCGGGGCGCGTTCCGGCGGTCGGCGCCCGGGCGGCCTGAGCTGCCGCGATGCGCAGCACGAGGGTACTTGACGCCTCGTGAGTGCTGGTCCACAGTGTGGGAAATCGATCTCCCACGGCTCCCGAGGAGTTCCAGATGCCGCCCGTCACCGTCGTCGGCTCGGTCAACCGCGACCTCGTCCTGACCGTCGCGGACCTGCCGCGACCCGGCGAGACCGTACTCGCCCGGGGCTTCGTCGAGGGCGTCGGCGGCAAGGGCGCCAACCAGGCGGTCGCGGCCGCCCGGCTCGGCTCGCAGGTGCGCCTGGTGGCCCGGATCGGGGCGGACGGCGAGCCGATCCGCCGGGTGCTGGCCGCCGAGGGCGTCGACCTGGACGCGGTGCTGACCGCGCCGGACGCGAGCACCGGGATCGCCTCGGTGGTGGTCGACCGCGCGGGCGAGAACACCATCGTGGTCAACCCCGGCGCCAACGCCGTGCTCTCGGTCGAGGACCTGCCGCAGTGGCTGGCCCGCACGCCCGGGGAGGTGCTGCTGGTGCAGCACGAGGTGGCCGCCGAGGTGGTGGCCGCCGCGGTGCTGCGGGCCCGGGAGCAGGGCGGCACGGTCGTCCTCAACCCGGCCCCGGCCCGTCCGGTCGCCCCGGAGGTGCTGGCCGCCGTCGACGTCCTGGTGCCCAACCTGGGCGAGCTGGCCGCGCTGCTCGGCGCCGCGCCGGTCTCCGGCCCGGCCGCCGCCCGCGAATTGCTGGCGGCCGCCGACCTGCCCTGCGGGGCCGTGGTGGTCACGCTCGGCGCGGACGGGGCGCTGGTCAAGCAGCCGGGCCGCCCGGCCGTCCACCTGCCCGCCCCCGCGGTGGACGCCGTCGACACCGTCGGCGCGGGCGACACCTTCTGCGGCGCCCTCGCCGACGCGCTGGCCCGCGGCGCCGACCTGCCCGCCGCCGCGGCCCGCGCCGTCCGGGCGGCCTCGCTGGCCGTGACCGGACTCGGCGCCCAGTCCTCGATGCCCTACGCGGCGCAGCTCGACGCCGACTCCTGACGTTCCGTCAATTTCATTGTGAAGCTTGCCTGTTCAACGGAGAACACCCATGCGCAGCCTCAAGCTCGGCCTGTTCGAGAACGCCCAGACCAACGCCGGCGGCACCGCCACCTGGCGGCACCCCGACAGCCGCCGCCACCTGTTCGACACCCTCGGCTACTGGCAGGAGGTGGCCCGGCTGTGCGAGGACGCCACGCTGGACTTCCTGTTCCTGGCCGACGCCTGGGGCTGGTCGGAGGTCAACGGGGTGCGCCCGCCGATCGCCACCGAGGAGACCCTCGACCTGCCCCGGCTGGACCCGTTCGTGATCGCCTCGGCGCTGCTCGCCTCCACCACCGACCTGGGCCTGGTGGTGACCGGCTCGGTGCTGGTCGAGCCGCCGTACGGCTTCGCCCGCCGCCTGGCCACCCTGGACCAGCTCTCCGGCGGCCGCCTCGGCTGGAACGTGGTCACCACCGGCACCGCCGACACCGCGGTCAAGGCCTTCGGGATGGACATGGTCGCGCACGACGACCGGTACGCGATGGCCGAGGACTTCCTCGACCTGGTCTACAAGTACTGGGAGGGCGCCTGGGAGCCGGACGCCCTGGAGAAGGACAAGGCCGGCCGCTTCGCCGACCCGGCCAAGGTGCACCCGGTCGAGCACGAGGGCCCGTACTTCCGCTCGCACGGCTACGGCAACACCGCCCGCTCCCCGCAGGGCACCCCGGTGCTGTTCCAGGCCGGGGCCTCCCCGGCGGGCCGCCGGGTCGGCGGGCGGCACGGCGAGTGCATGTTCGTCGGCAGCGGCAGCGTCGAGCAGCTCGCGGGCCACGCGAAGGCGATCCGCGCGGAGGCCGTGCGGGCCGGGCGCAAGGCCGACGAGGTCAAGGTGATGTCGGCGTTCTCCTGCGTGGTCGGCGCCACCACCTCGGACGCCGAGCGCCGCTGGCAGCGGATCCTGGACGCGCAGCGCCCCGAGGTCACCGTCGCCTCGTACGCGATGTTCACCGGCCTGGACCTGTCCGCGTACCCGGCGGACACCCCGATGAGCGAGCTGTCCACCGAGCTGTCGCAGACCCAGGTCGCCCGGTTCGCCGGGAGGACGGTCGGCGAGGTGCTCGCCGACTGGCACACCCACGGCGTGGGCGCCCGCCCGGTGGTCGGCACCGCCGAGGAGATCGCCGACGAGCTCTGCGCCCTGGCCGAAGGCGCCGACCTGGACGGCTTCCTGCTCTCGCCGACCGTGCAGCCCGCCTCCACGGTCGAGTTCGTCGAGTCGGTGCTGCCGATCCTGCGCGAGCGCGGGGCGTTCCGCGGCGCGTACGCGGACGGCGAGTCGCTGCGCGAGCGCCTGACCGGATCCGGCGACCGGGCGCTGCCCGCCAGCCACCCGGCCGCGCGGCACCGCCGCTGACCCGTCGACCGCCCCTGCACCACGAGAGGACGGCGACGGCGACGGCCACTCCCGCCCGGCGACCGGGTACGCACACCGAGGCCTGCAGCGTCCTGCTGCACCACACCGACGGCCGTGCCGCCGCTCCGTTCGGGGACGCTACGGCGTCGGTGGCATCAGGCGCAGCAGGTCGGCCGCCGGGAGGGACGGGTTGGCGGCGGCGTGGTGGGCGGTGGCGGGGTCGGCGAGGAGGGCGCGGATCCGGTCGGGCGGTAGGGCGGGGTGGGTGGCGGCCCGTTCGCGGGCGCGGCGGTCGCGCAGGCAGGCAGTGAGGGTGGCGCCGTCGGCGGCGGGGTGGACGGCGAGGGCGCGCAGGGTGGCCACGTTGTGCTCGCCGGTGGTGAGGGCGCGCAGCAGGGCGGTGGGGGCGTCGGGGTTGGCCGCGATGCCGGGGCCGACGAGGCGTCCGTGGCGCTGGTGCATGGCGGCCAACTGCCGTTCGTCCAGGCCGGGGTGGGGTGCGACGGCGTTGGCGACCCTGGCTTCCGGGTCGGCGGCGAGGCGGTCGCGGACGTGCGGGGGCAGGTCGCGGCGCAGGGCGAGCAGGCGGCGCAGTTCGGGGTCCGCGGCGGCGGCGAGCCGTTCGGTCTCGGCGGGGTCGGCGGCGGCGATCCGGGGCGGCAGCGTCGTCCCGAGCTTGAGGACGACGCCCTCCCAGGCCCGTTCGAGGAGGTCCAGCGGCACGGCGGGGTTGCAGACCACGGCCCGGCGTACGCTCTCGTGCGGGACGGCGGCGAGTTCGCGGATCAGCCGCTCGCCGACCGCCGGGTTCTCGGCGAGCTCGGCGAGCACGAACGGCTCGGTGGAGGTGGCGAGTTGGGCGTAGGCGTCCGGGTCGAGGTCGGTGCGTTCGGCGAGTCGGGCGCGCAGCAGGCCGGACGGGTCGTGCAGGTGGCGCCGGGCGTCGGCGGCGGGCGCGTTCGGGTGTGCGAGGGCGGCCTCCACGACGGTGTGCCGGGCGTACTGGTGGCTGCCGTCGCAGGCGGCGCCGCCGGGCAGGTCGCAGTCCGGGTCGGGGCAGTCCGGCGGGTGCGTCCACGGGACGGGGTGGCGTTCGCACGTTTCGCAACTCGGCAGCGGTGGACGGTTGTTGAGTAGATCGGCGAGGACGTCGGACGGGGTGGCCGGGTTCCAACCGACGGCCTGCCGGACGTACGACGAGGGGTGCGCCGCGAGGGCGGCCAGGACGCCGGGGTCGGGCTGCGCCTCGGCGAGCGCGACCAGGACGTCCTGGTCCGCCGTGGCGAGCAGCCGCCGCGCGACCCCGGCGGGCAGCCGCTCGGCGGACGCCAACTCCGGCCACAGCTCCGGCCGTTCGGCCAGCAGCTCGGCCCACCCGGCGGGTGCCCTTCCGGCCCGCAGCAGCGCCAGCGCGGCGAACGGCTGCCGCCGGGGGTCGACCCGCTGCGCCGTCAACCGGCCCGCCTCCACCAACTGCCCGGCCACTGCGGCCCCGCGCTCCGCCAGCACCTCGACCTGCTGCTGGGTCAGGTCCGCCCGCTCGGCCAACTCCGAGGAGAGGTCCGGATCGACGAGCCGGACCAGCCGCTCCACGGCCTCCGCGGGCAGCGCGGGGTTCCCGGCCAGTCCCTCCCAGACACGACGCATCCGGGCATCCTCCCCCGCCCGGCCCGCCCCCGCCACGCGTTTTCGGCGCGGGCGCACCGGCATGATGGGCGGATGCCGAAGCGCCGGAAGCCCGCCGTCCGACCCGCCGAGCCGCCCGACCCACCGAGCCCCCGACCCGCCGAGCCCGTGGCAGTCGATCGCGGCCCGTCCGTCCTCCCGCCCGTGGCGGCCCGCGGGTTCACCGACGCGGACGGCTGCCGCTGGCGGCTCGTCCGGGGCCCGCTGGACCCGCGCCGGGCGAAGCGGCTCGCGGTGCAGGCCGACGTGATGTCGATGGGCGACCACTACGACGAGCGGGCCGAGCGCTGGTTCCCCCGCTTCCTGCCGGAGGCCGAGCGCCCCGCCGCCTGGCTGGTGGCCAGGGCCGGGTACGGCGCGGACGGTCTGCCGTCCTACCTGGCGTACGAGTTCACCGGGGACGACGGCCGGGTGCTGCTGTTCGTCGAGACGTCCTGCTGAGTCCGCTCACGCCTCCCCGCCCCCGAACAGGCCCTGCTGCCGGGCGATGTCCCGGACGAACACCACCCCGTCGACCCGGCCCAGCTCGGCCGGGTCCAGCCCGAAGTACGTGTGGTCGGCCGGGACCCGGGCCTTGACCCGCCCGGGTTCCCCCAGTGCCGCGGCGAGCGGGGCCGGGTCGAGGACGGTGCGCGGGCCGGGGAGGGTGGCGAGGAGGCCTTCGAGGGTGTCGGGGGCGGGGCGGTCGTCGGGGGCGCGGTTGCCGAAGGTGGTGGCGAGGAAGGCGTAGCCGCCGTCGAGGCGGGCTTCGAGCAGGGATCCGGCGCTCCACCACAGGAGTTGGTGGCCGCCGCCGAGCGGGATGCGGCCGGCTTCGCGCTGGAGGTGGCGGTTGTGGGCGAAGGCGAGGGTCGGGCCGCGGCGGGCCTCGCGGCGGAGGATCGCTTCGAGGTTGTCGGCGATCATCAGGTCGCGCTGCCGCATCAGGGAGTTGAGCCGGTCGGGGCCGTCCCCGGCGGTGGCCGCGTGGTAGCGGAGCAGGCCGGTGGCGGTGCGGGCGTCGAGTTCGGCCCGCCAGAGCGCGTCCGCGGCCGTGCCCGCATCCGTGGTCGCATCCGCGCCCGCAACCGCTTCCGTGGCGGCGAACTGCGGGCGGTGCGCGGCCAGGAGCACCCCCAACTCGTCGGCGATCAGCCGGAGTCGGGCGGCTTCCGCGGTGCGTCCCACCGAGCGGGTGGGGTCGAGTGCGGCGGCGGGTTCGGTCCAGCGCTCGTCCGGTCCGCAGAGGTGCAGCAACTCGGCCCGCTCGGGGAGCAGTTCGGCCGGGAGCCGGTCGGCCAGGAAGGCGTGCAGCCGCAGGAGCGCGGGGCCGGGTGCGGCGGCGCCGGTGTACTCCAGCGGGCCGTCCGCCCCGTAGAACCGCAGCCGCTCGCCCTCCCCGAGTCCGGCGTTGAACTCCCGCATCCAGCGGACGAGCTCGCGGTTCCCGGCGTAGGCGCCGAACCCGTGGCTCAGGCCTTCCCGCAGCACGGTGTCCAGCTCGCCCTCCGCGCCGCCCACGTACGCGTCGACGGTGGGCGCGGCCAGGCAGTCGCTCTCCAGGGCGATGGAGCGGTAGCCGTGGTCGGCGACCAGGTGACGGAAGAGTTCGTTGCGCAGGTCGAGGAACTCCTCGGCGCCGTGGGTGGGTTCGCCGAGGGCGAGCAGCCGGGTGCCGGCGGGGACGAGGTCGGTGAGGGCGGCGGCGGAGAAGGGGCGGGCGGCGTCCTGGAGCGAGGGAGTCATGGATTCCACCGTATCGTTGAAGAAACGGTGTAAACTTTTCCGTTCTCAGCCCGGAGAACGAGCAGAAAAGCTTCAACCACCATGGCACTGCGCCCGATCGATCTGGCCCGCGAGCACGGCCTGTCCACCCAGGCGGTGCGCAACTACGAGGAAGCGGGCGTCCTGCCGCCCGCCGCCCGTTCCGCGCACGGGTACCGGCGCTACGACGAGCGCCACGCGGTCGCGCTGCGGGCCTTCCTGGCGCTGCTACCGGGGTACGGCCACCAGGCCGCGACCGCGATCATGCGCGCCGTCCACGCGGACGCCCTGCCGGAGGCGCTGCGCCTGGTCGACGAGGGCCACGCCCTGCTGGCCGAGGACCGTCGCACCCTGGAGGCCGTCCGCACCGCCCTCGACCACCTGCCGCCCGCCGGGGCCGACGAGCCCACGGCCGACGGACCCGCGACCGGAGGATCGACCACCGGCACGCACATCGGGCCGCTCGCCCACCGGCTCGGCCTGCACCCGGCCACCCTGCGCGAGTGGGAGCGCGCGGGCCTGGTCACCCCGTCCCGGGACGCCCGCACCGGCTACCGGGTCTACGCGCCCGAGCAGGTCCGCGAGTTGCTGCTCGCCGAGCAGTTGCGGCGCGGCGGCCACGGCCTGGCCCGGACCGCCGAGATCCTGCACCGGCTGCGCACCGCCGGTTCCCCGGAGGCGCTCCGCCCGACCCTGGCCGCCTGGCAGGACCGCCTCACCGCCCGCGGCCGCGCCCTGCTCGCGGGCGCGGCCGCCCTGCACGCCTACCTCGACCTGCCCCGCCCTCCTGGAGCGAACCGGAGCGGGGCTTGAACTCCGCTACGCAGCAACCCGGTTGGTGACCACTCCGTTGGACATGGTGAGCGGCACCGCCGTACCGGCGAACGCGTCGGGGTCGGTGGCGAGCGGGTCGAGGGCGAAGGCGGTGAGGTCGGCGCGCAGCCCGGGGGCGATCCGCCCGGTGCGGTCGAACTCCCCTGCGGCGCGGGCGGCGTGGGTGGTGTAGCCCTCCAGGGCCATCAGGGCGGTGAGCGCCTGGCCGGGGTTGACGGGCGCGGTGTCGGTGCCCGCGTGGCGGCGCAGTTGGGCGTAGGCGAGGACGCCGCGCGGGTCGTGGTGGGCGATGGGCCAGTCGGAACCGAGGGCGAGGGTGGCGCCGGTGTCGCGCAGGGTGCGGCAGATCCAGGCGCGTTCGGCGCGTTCGGTGCCGAGGCGGGTGGACCAGGCGTCGGTGTGGTCGGCCCGGGTGTACGCGGAGTGGGTGGGCTGCATGGAGGCGGGGACGCCCAACCGGGCGAATCGGCGGGCCTGTTCGTCGCCGAGGGTCTCGATGTGCTCGATCCGGTGCCGCCCGCGGCCCTGCCCGGGCAGCGCGGCGACGGTGTCCAGCACGTGCCGGACGCCCGCGTCGCCGATCGCGTGGGTTGCGGTGCGCACCCCGTACGCGTCCAACTGGCGTACCACGTCGGTGTATTCGGCAGGGTCGAGCCAGAGCGCGGCCGTTCCCTCGCCGTGGCAGTCGGGGCGTTCCAGCCAGGCCGAGCCGCCCTCCACGGTGCCGTCGACGAACAGCTTGACGCCGCCGACCAGCCAGTTGCGCCCGGACTCCCCCTGCAGCGCGGCGAGTTCCTTCAGCCCTTCGGCGCCGATCCCGGGCATGCACCAGGGCGCGATACGCAGGCGCAGCGGCAGGTGGCGGGTGTCCTCGATGGCGCGGACGAGTTCCAGGATGTCTCCCCCGGCGTCCATCACGTGCGCTCCGGCGAGCCCACCGGCGGCCATCCGCAGCAGCAACTCGTGCAGGGCGTCCCGGCGTCGGTCCAGCGGGAGGCTGGGCATGACGGCGGTGACCAGGTCCATCGCGGCGTGTTCGATCAGGTGGCCGGTGGGGGTGCCGTCGGGGTCGCAGACGACGGTGGCGCGCTGGGCGAAGGTGCGCGGGCCGGTGACCCGGGCGGCGCGCAGGGCGGCGCCGGTGGCGAGGGCGGAGTGGCCGTCGTAGAGGCGGATGAAGGCGGGGGTGTCGGGGCCGAGCACGTCCTCGATCACGGAGCGGTGGACGGGGTGGTCGCCGAACGCGTTGTGGTCGAGGTTCCAGGCGAGCACCCAGCCGTCGAGGCGCTCGGCCCGGGCGAGGGCGGCGCGCAGGCCGTCCAGGTCGCGGACGGCGGACAGGTCGGCGCCGGTGGAGAGTTCGAGCCCGAGCGCGGGGTGGCTGTGGCCGTCGACCAGCCCGGGGACGAGGGTGGCGTCGCCGAGGTCGATCACCTCGGTGCCGGGGCCGCGCCAGTCGCGGGCGTCGGCGGCGCTGCCGACGGCGGTGATCAGCCCGTCCGCGACGGCGACCGCGGTGGCGCCGGGGACGGCGGCGTCGTCGAGGGTGTGGACGGTGCGGGCGAGGACGATGGTGTCGGGCGACACGGTGAACTCCTGGTGGTACGAGGGTGGTTCGGTCAGCGGGTGCGGGTGCGGGTGCGGGTCAGACCGCGCCGGCCGCCGGGGACCGGGCGTCCAGCGACGCGTCCCCGACCGGTCCCGCCGAATCGGCCGCTTCCACCGGTTCGGCCGCTTCGACCGGTTCGGCGCCGAACGCGGCGTACACCTCGGGCCGGCGGGCCCGGGTGCGCAGCGCGTACAGCAGGCCGGCGGCGAGGACGGCGGGGACGATCAGGACCAGGACGCGGTTGACGGTGGCGGAGGCGCCGGTCAGCAGCTCGATGTGGTCGACGACCAGCCAGAGCGCGCCGCTCAGCAGCACCGCGGCGACGACGGGCGCGACGACGGTGCGCAGCACGCCCTCGCCGTGGCCGGGGCGGCGCCGGAACCAGCAGGGCACGGCGAGGGCGGCGAGCAGTTGCAGCGCGACCAGGGCGAGCATGCCGGGGGTGTTCACCCACAGCAGCAGTTGGGTGTAGGGGTCGGCCCCGGCGGCGGCGAACACCACCACGACGACCAGGGCGAGCACGCTCTGCGCGATGCCGGAGAGGTACGGGGAGCGGTGCCGGGGGTGGATCCGGCCGAGCGCGCGGGGCAGCAGGCCCTCCTCGGCGAGGGCGAGTCCGTAGCGGCTGGTGGCGTTGTGGAAGGCCAGCAGCGAGGCCAGGATGCTGGTGACGATCAGGACGTGCATCAGGTCGGCGGCCCAGGCGCCCACGTACCGGTCGATGGCGGTGAAGAAGAGCCCGCCCGGGTCCTGGGCGGCGGCCGCGACGACCTCGGCGTCGCCGTACGCCTGGACGACCATCCACACCACGAAGGCGTAGAACAGGCCGAGGAAGGCGACGGCCAGGTAGGTGGCGCGCGGGACGGTGCGGTCGGGGTCGCGGGCCTCGCGGCGGTAGATGACGGTGGACTCGAAGCCGGTGAACGCGGCGAAGGCCATCGCCAGGACGCCGGGCATGCCGCCGGTGAGGACGTTGCCGGGGGCGAAGGAGTGCAGGCTCAGGCCGTGCGCGCCGCCCTTGAGCAGCACGGCGGCGGCGAGCAGCACCAGGATGCCGGTCTCGGCGAGCAGCAGGACGCCGAGCAGCTTGGCGCCGAAGTCGATGGAGCGGAAGCCGCCGTACCAGATCACCACCAGCCCGATCAGCGCGGGCAGCAGCCAGGGGACCTGGTGGCCGGTGAGGGCCTGGACGGTGTCCCTGGTGGCGGAGCCGAGCAGGCCGAAGACGCCGATGTTCATGCCGAGGTAGCCGAGCAGGGCGAGCAGCGCGGCGCCGAACCCGGCGGGGCGGCCGAGGCCCTGGGTGATGTACGCGTAGAAGCCGCCCGCGTTGCGGACGTGGCGGCTCATGGTGGTGAAGCCGACCGCGAAGACGGCCAGCGTGACGCCCGCGGCGAGGTAGCCGACGGGGGCGCCGATGCCGCCGACCAGCAGGGCGAGCGGGGCGACGCCGGCCATCACGGTGAGCGGGGCGGCGGCGGAGACCACGAAGAAGGCGATGTCGGCGGTGCCGAGGCTGCCGCGGCGCAGCGTGGGGGCGCCGCCCGCGGCGGGGTGGGGGGTTTCGGTCATGGGAGTGCCCTTCTGGCGGCCGGGTGGGGAGTCCGGCTGGTGGTCCCGACTGCGGACGACCATAAACCTAAAGGTTGATGGTTTCCGCACCCTAGCCCGGCGCACTACCCTCTGGGAAGACCCGGATTCCGAGGTCACGGCCCACGGGCGAGCGACACGCAGGCAGGACACGACGGGGGACGGCACCGGTGGGACGACCGAGCAAGGCCTTGCTCGACCGAGCGAGGATCGGCGCGACCGCGCTGGCCCTGGTCGACGAGAGCGGCGACTTCAGCGTCCCGCAGATCGCCCGCCGCCTCGGCGTGCAGACCGCCTCCGTCTACCACCACGTGGACGGGCGGGCCGGGATCGTCGAGCTGCTGCGCGTCCAGGTCTCCGCCGCGATCGACCTCGCCACCCTCGACCTGCGCCCCTGGGACGTCGCCCTGGAGGCCTGGGCCCGCTCCTACCGCGCCGCGTTCGCCGCCCACCCGCGCACCATCCTGCTGCTGACCACCAGCCAGGTGGCCGCCCCCGAGGTGCTGGCCCAGTACGAGCGGGCCGTCGCCCTGCTGCTGGAGAGCGGCCTCCCGCCGCCCGTCGCGATGCCGCTGCTGACCGCCGTGGAGAACCTGGTGCTCGGCTCGGTGCTCGACCTCGCCGCCCCCGAGACGGTCTGGGACCCGACCGCCGACACCCCCCGCCTCGCCGAGGCCCTGCGCGCCGCCGGACCGGGGCGCAGCGAGGCCGCCTTCGACCTCGCGCTGACCGCCCTGCTGGCCCGGGCCCGCACCCTCCTGCCCTGACGTCAGGTCAGCTCGCCTTGTAGTGAACCTACAAGATCACCGTGCCCGACTCGGTCGCGCCCGGCAGCCTTCCGCGCCCGTTTCCCTTGGCAGAGTGGGCGGCATCGGATCGTCCGGCCGACCGCCGGACAGCCCGATCATTGTGCTGCCATCACAACGGGAGTATCGCCATGCGCACCGAATACGACACCGTCGTGGTCTCCGGCCTCGGGGCCACCACCCCGCTCGGCGGAACCGCCCCCGCCACCTGGCGGGCCATGTGCGAAGGGCACAACGGCATCCGCGCCCTCGACCACGCCTGGGCCGCCGACCTGCCGATCCGGATCGCCGGACAGCTCGCCGTCGAACCCTCCGAGGTCCTCGACCGGATCGAGGCCCGCCGCCTCGACCGCAGCGAGCAGCTCGCCCTGATCGCCGCCCGCGAGGCCTGGGCCGACGCCGGACGCCCGGACGTCGAAGGCGAGCGGCTGGCCGTGGTGATCGGCACCGGCACCGGCGGCGCGGTCACCATGCTCGACCAGGACGACGTCCTGGAGCGCTCCGGCGTCCGCAAGGTCTCCCCGCACACCGTCCCGATGCTGATGGCCAACGGCCCCGCCGCCTGGGTCTCCATCGACCTCGGCGCCCGGGCCGGCGCCCACACCCCCGTCAGCGCCTGCGCCTCCGGCGCCGAGGCGGTCGCCCTCGGGCTCGACCTGATCCGCCTCGGCCGCGCCGACGTGGTCGTGGCCGGCGGCACCGAGGCCTGCCTGCACCCCCTGCCGCTGGCCGGGTTCGCCCAGGCCCGCGCGCACTCCCTGCGCAACGACGACCCGGCCCGCGCCTCCCGCCCCTTCGACTCCGGACGCGACGGCTTCGTCATCGCCGAGGGCGCCGCGGTGCTCGTCCTCGAACGCGCGAGCCTGCGCCCCGGCGCCCGCCGCTACGCCACCCTCGCGGGCGCCGCCGTCACCTCCGACGCCCACCACATCACCGCCGGGCACCCCGACGGCCAGACCCGCGCCGTCCGCGGCGCCCTCGCCGACGCCGGGCTGGCCCCCGAGGCCGTCGGCCTGGTCCACGCCCACGCCACCTCCACCCCCAAGGGCGACCTCACCGAGGCCGAGACGCTCACCCGGGTCTTCGGCCCGCACCGCCCCGCCGTGACCGCCACCAAGTCGATGACCGGCCACCTCTTCGGCGCCGCCGGGGCCCTGGCCGCCCTCGCCACCGCCTACGCCCTCCACCACCAGTACGCCCCGGCCGTCCGCAACCTCACCGACCCCGACCCGGAGTTCCTCCCGCTGAACCTGCTCACCACCGCCGGTCCGCTCCCGCACGCCGCCGCCCTCACCAACTCCTTCGGCTTCGGCGGCCACAACGCCAGCCTGGTCCTCACCCGCACCTGAGCCGCACGGGAACGGGACTCACTCCCCGTTCTCCTCCGCGACGCCCCGCAGGAGGCGCAGCAGCGCCTGCCGCACCTCCTGCGGGCCCAGCACCCGCAGCGGGACGGCCAGCCCCAGCAGGTAGCGGGCCAGCCCCTCCGGGTCGGGCCCGCCGATCTCGACCACGCAGGCCCCGGGCCCGTCCGGGCGGTGCGTGCCGACGCTGGCCGGGACCAGCCGCAGCGCCTCCTCCGGCGGCACCGGGAAGCGCACCGACGCGTACACCGGGTACCGGCCGGTCCCGGTGTTGCGGGCGACCAGCAGCGCCGGGTCGGGCGGTTCGACCTGCTCCGCCACCGGCCGCCCCGTCCCCCGCACCTGCACCACCCGGTCCGCCCGGAAGGTCCGCCACTCGCCCCGCGCCACGTCCAGCGCGACGAAGTACCAGCGCCGCCCGTTGTGCACCAGGCGGTACGGGTCGACCTCCCGGACGCTGTCCCGGCCCTCGCCGTCGCGGTACGACAGCCGGACGCGCTCCCCGGCCCGGCACGCCCCGGCCAGCTCCAGCAGCATCCCGGGGGCGATCTGCGGGTCCCCGGGCCGGTGCGCGTGCACGAAGGTCGCGTCCATCCCGGCGAGCCGCTCCGCGACCCGCCGCGGCAGCGACTGCCGCAGCTTCAGCAGCGCCGACAGTGCCGCCTGGTCGCTGCCCAGCACGCCGCTGAACGCGGCCCCGCGCAGCGCCACCGCCACCGCCAGCGCCTCCTCGTCGTCCAGCAGCAGCGGCAGCGCGCGGGCACCGCCGCTGAGCCGGTACCCGCCCCAGGGCCCCGGGTCGGACTCCACCCCGTACCCGAGCTCCCGCAGCCGCGCGACGTCCCGGCGCACCGTGCGGTCGGTGACCTCCATCCGCTCGGCGAGTTCCCCGCACGTCCAGGACGGCCGCGAGGCCAGCAACGAGACCAGGCGCAGCAGGCGCGCCGACGTGGTGAGCACGTCCACCATCCTCTCGCACGACCAGGACCGAACCTGTCCTGGTCGGCCCCTAGCCTCGTAGCCATGGACACCAACGACGCCTCCACGCCCGCGATCCGCTACGTCGCCGTCACCTTCGACTGCCCCGACCCGGCCGAACTCGCCCGCTTCTACGGCGAGGCCCTCGACCTGCCGACGGTCTACTCCGGCGAGGACTTCGTCCTGATCGGCCGCGAGGGCGCCCCCGGCCTCGGCTTCTCCCGCATCGCCGACTACCGGCGCCCCACCTGGCCCGACCCCGCCCAGGAGAAGCGCGCCCACCTCGAGTTCAGCGTCGACGACCTGGAGGCCGCCACCGCCCGCATGCTCAAGCTGGGCGCCACCGAGCCCGACACCCAGCCCTCCCCCGACCGCTGGCGCGTCCTGCTCGACCCCTCCGGACACCCGTTCTGCCTCACCACCCTGGCCTGAGCCCCCCGCCGCACGGGCCTCACCACGAAGGCCCCGTCAGTGCCCCGGGAACGGCGGACCCGGGGCCCTGACGGTTCACCGCCGGAGCGCGCACCGGCTCCGGGCCGCGTTCACGACCCGTCCCCGTCCCTCCCTCCCCGCCCGTCCGCGTCCAGTCGCACCGCCAGCTCCGTCAACTCCCGCACCCGCAGCACCCGTTCACCCGGCGGCAGCGGCACGTGCAGCGGCTCCAGCCAGGCGTCGGGGATGGCGCCCGCCCCGTACACCGCCCCCGCGAGGCCCCCGGTGACGGCGGCCGTGGTGTCGGTGTCGCCGCCGAGGTCGATGACCGCCCGCAGCGCGTCGGAGAAGCCGCCGGTGGTGCGCAGCGCCCAGAGCGCGGAGCCGAGGCAGGCCCACACGGCGCCGTTGCCCTCGGTCGCCTGCTCCGGCCGCCAGTGCGCGTCCAGCACCCGGGCCCAGCGTTCCCGGTGCTCCGCCCGGACCTGCGCGAGCGTCTCCGGCACCGCCGCCAGCGGGTCGCCGCCGTCGAGGGCGACCCGCAGCAACTCGTGGAGGATCGCGGTCCCCTCCCAGGCGGCGCCGTCCCCGTGGGTGAGCGCGGTGATCCGTCGGGCGGCGTCCATCGTCACCTCGCGCCCTCGCGGGGCGAACCGGACGGCGCCGGTGACGGCCCGCATGAGGGCGCCGTTGCCCGCGGCCCGGCCCTCGGTCTGGAAGTGGATCGCGGCGGCGAGGTCCCAGGGCAGTCCGCTGCCGAGCACGATCTCGGTCTGGATGCCGATGTCCTTGGGGTCGCCCGCCGCCCACCCCGGAAGCGTTCGAACATCTCGGGCAGGTCGAGTCCGCCCGCGGCCAGCAGCGATTCGCCGAGGTGGACGGCCATCTGGGTGTCGTCGGTGGCCTCACCGACCTCCCACCCCCCGCCGCCGCACATCGCGGCCGCGCCGGGGAAGCGCTCCCCGAACGCCCCGGCCGGGCCGAACTCGAAGGGGGCGCCGAGCGCGTCCCCGACCGCCGAGCCGAGCACCGCCCCGACCACCCGTTCCCGTCGCTCCACTTCACCCTCCGCCATCGCGTCGGCACCGTCTGTCACCACACCGCCCTCCGCTAGCCTGGGGGCACGATGAACTGTTTCACCACCGCCTGGGGCGAGTTCGAGCTGGCCCGTTTCCCGGAGGATCCGCGCGAGCAGCTGCGCGCCTGGGACGCCGCCGACGACTACCTGCTGCGACACCTGCACGAGGAGGCGGTGCCGCTGGACGGGGCCGTCACCGTCCTGGGCGACCGCTGGGGCGCGCTGTCGACCGCGCTGGCCCCGAAGGCGGGCGCGCTCACCGCGGTCACCGACTCGTACCTGGCCTCGCACGCGATCGCCGCGAACCTGGCCCGCAACGGCCTCGCCCCGTCCGCCGTCGCGGTCCGCAGCACCCAGGACGCCCCGCCGTCGCGGATCGACGTGCTGCTGGTGCGCGTCCCGAAGAGCCTGGCGCTGCTGGAGGACCAGTTGCACCGGCTGGCCCCGGCCGTGCACGAGGGCACGGTCGTGGCGGGCACCGGCATGGTCACCGAGATCCACACCTCCACCCTGAACCTCTTCGAGCGGATCCTCGGCCCGACCCGCACCTCGCTGGCGGTCCGCAAGGCCCGCCTGATCCACACCACCCCGGCGCCGGACCTCGTCCGCCCGGCCAACCCGTGGCCGCTGCGGTACCGGCTCCCGGACGGCATCGGCGTCCTGTCGGGCCGTCAGGTCGCCAACCAGGCGGGCGTGTTCTGCGCGGACCGCCTCGACATCGGCACCCGCTTCTTCCTCCAGCACCTGCCGGAGCCGACCGGCACCCCGCGCCGGGTGGTCGACCTGGGCTGCGGCAACGGCATCGTCGGCACGGCGGCCGCGCTCGCCGACCCGCGGGCCGAACTCCTCTTCGTGGACGAGTCGTTCCAGGCCGTCGCCTCCGCCGAGGAGACCTTCCGGACCAACCTGGGCCCGGAGCGCCCCGCCGAGTTCCTGGTCGGCGACGCCCTGGCCGACGTCCCGACCGCCTCCGCCGACCTGGTCCTGCTGAACCCCCCGTTCCACTCCCACCAGGCCACCACCAACGCCATCGCCCACCGCATGTTCACCGGAGCCCGCCGCGTCCTGCGCCCGGGCGGCGAACTGCGGGTGGTCGGCAACCGCCACCTCGGCTACCACGTCACGCTGCGCCGACTGTTCGGCGGCTGCCGAACGGTGGCGGGCAGTCCGAAGTTCACGGTGCTGAGCGCCACCCGCCGCTGACCCCGGCACCTCGCCTCCCGCCGCGGCCCGGACCACCGCCCGAACCACGCCCGCCCCAGGCCCGGACCACCGCCCGGAGCCCTCGACGCTCCCCTGGTGTACGCACTGTCCCCGCGGTGCTCTAGGGTGAGCGCCGTTTCGCTGTGGACCATCGCCGTGGACGCCTCCGCGGTCGAGCACCACCGCCAGGGGAGGCACTGTCATGGACACCACACAGCCTGCCCCGGGAGCCACCGCTCCCGAGGCACCGGCGCCCGTCTGCTTCCGGCATCCCGGCCGGGAGTCGTACGTCCGCTGCACCCGCTGCGACCGCAACGCCTGCCCGGACTGCCGGCGCGAGGCGGCGGTCGGCTACCAGTGCGTGGAGTGCGTCAAGTCCGGCCACCAGGGCACCCGCCGGGCCCGCACGGCGTTCGGCGGCCGGATCACCAGCCGCCCGTACGCGACGATCGTGCTGATCGCGCTGAACGTGGCCGCCTACCTGGTCGAACTGGCCCGGCCGGAGACGGTCGTCCAGCGGTTCGGGATGCTGGGCTCGGGCGCGTTCGTGCCGGAGGACGCCGACCCGGCCACGTACGTCTACCACCTGTCGGGCGTGGCGCACGGCGAGTGGTACCGGCTGATCACCAACGCGTTCGTCCACCTCGAACCGACCGCGTCGCCGATCGGCGTCCTGCACATCCTGAGCAACCTGTACTGGCTGTGGATGCTCGGCCGGGTGGTCGAGAACCGGCTCGGCGTGCTGCGCTTCCTGGCGCTGTACCTGCTGTCCGCGCTGGGCGCCGCCGCCACGGAGTACCTGCTCGCCCCGGGCGACCTGACGCTGGGCGCGTCCGGCGCGATCTTCGGCCTGGTCGGCGGGTACTGGGTGCTGAGCCGCCGCCAGGGCTACGACCCGCTCGGCGGGAGCCAGTTGATGGTGTCCTTCGTGGTGTGGATGGTGCTGTCGATGAGCTTCACCTCCTGGCAGGGCCACCTGGGCGGCCTGCTCACCGGTCTGGCCGCGGGCGCGGCCCTCGGCTACGCGCCGCGGCAGCAGCGCGGGCTCGTCCAGTCGATCAACCTGCTCGCGGTGCTGGCCGTGGTGGCGGTCGTGGTCGTGATCGCCGCCGACCGGGTCCCCCCGCTCACCTGACGACCGGCCACCCCGCCCCCGGGCCCGCCTCCCGCCCCGACCCCACCTCCCGGTACGCCTCGCCCAGCAGCGCCGCCGCCTCGCGCAGCCGCTGCTCGGCGAGCCCGGCGTAGCCGAGCGTGACCGCCGCCGGGCCCGGCCCGAGTCGCCCGGGGGCGACGGCGGCCACCCGCACCCCGCGCCGCAGCGCCGCCGCGACGAACCCCGACTCGCCCACCCCGGGCGGCAGTTCGACGTACAGGTGCAACCCGGCGGCGACACCGTGCAGCCGGGCCTGCGGGAGGTGCTCGCGCAGGGCGGCGACCAGCGCGTCGCGGCGGGCCCGGTAGCGGGGGCGCACGGCGCGCAGGTGGCGGTCGTAGCCGCCGCCCTCCAGCAGTGCGGCGAAGGCGAGTTGGTCGATCGCACCGGTGCCGAGGTCGGCGTACCGCTTGGCCTCCCGGACGTCCACGGCGAGCCACCCGGGCAGCACCGCCCAGCCGAGCCGCAGCCCGGGCGCCAGGGTCTTGCTGAGCGAACCCAGGTAGACCGTCCGCTCCGGCGCCAACCCCTGGACGGCGCCCAGCGGTTCGCGGTCGTAGCGGAACTCCGCGTCGTAGTCGTCCTCCACCACCAGCCCGCCCTCCCTTGCCCAGGCGGCGAGTTCGCCCCGGCGGCGGGCCGACAGCGCGACCCCGGTGGGGTACTGGTGGGCGGGCGTGACCAGCACCACCCCCGCCCCACTCGCCGCCAACTCCCTCACCACCAAACCCTCCTGGTCGACCGGTACGCCGACCGGCTCGACGCCGTGGGCGCGCAGCAGCTCCAGCGTGCCGGGCGAACCCGGGTCCTCCAGCGCGATCCGCCGCCGCCCGTGCCGGGCCAGCACCTGCGTGAGCAGCGCCAGCCCCTGCCCGACCCCGCTGACCACCGTCACCCGCTCCGGCGGCGCGGCCACCGCCCGCACCCGACCCAGGTACGCCGCCAACTCCCTTCGCAGCTGCGGCAGTCCGGCCGGGTCGCCGTACCCGAGGTCCCGGTTCGCGGCGCCCTGCAGCGCCCGTCGCACCGCCCCCGCCCAGGCCGCCCGCGGGAAGGCCCCCAGGTCGGGCGAGCCCGGCTTCAGGTCGTACCGCGGCTCGGCCGCCGCCACCCGGACGTCGGCCTGCGGCGACTCGGCCGCCACCCCGTCCGCGACCCTGGTCCCCGACCCCCGCCGCCCCACCAGGTAGCCCTCGGCGGCGAGTTGCTCGTACGCCTCGACCACCACCCCGCGCGAGACGCCCAGTTGGGCCGCCAGCGACCGGCTCGCGGGCAGTCGCTCCCCCGCCACCAGGCGCCCGTCCCGCACCGCCGCCCGCAACTCCCGGGTCAGCCGCCCGGCCAGATCCCCGCCGCCGTCCCCCAGCGTGACCAGCAACTCCCGCATCCCGTAAGCCTCCCAGCCGTCGAAGGGACCGCCAGGGGCCCGGGGAACGGCGACCCGAGCCACCACCGACCGGAGCCCACCGGAAGTCCGAGCTGCTGCGTGCCGCCTCGGCAGGCCCCTCAACCTACCTGCTCCGATTGGTCCTCTCCAGCACTCACCGAGTGGCCCTGGAAACCGAACCACTCCGCTCCTAGCGTCGCACCCATGGTCACCACCACCTCCGTCACCGCCCCCACCGTGGCGCCCGGCTCCGCCCGCGCGGCCGCCGCGATGTCCCTGCTCGGCGCGTCCACCGGCGTGAGCGCCGCCTTCGCCGCCTACCCGGTGGCGGGCGGCCAGGCCCTGCGCTACGCCCTGGCCGCGGCGATCCTGCTGCCGCTGGCCCGCCGCCGCCCGCGGCTCGCGCACCGCCTGACCGGCCGTGAACTGCTCCTGCTGCTGGCGCTGTCCGGCACCGGCCTGTTCGGGTTCAACCTGCTGCTGGTCGCGGCGCTGCGGCACACCGACCCGGCGGTGGTCGGCAGCGTGGTCGGCTGCACCCCGCTGCTGCTGGGCGTCGCCGGTCCGCTGCTGGCCCGCCGCCGCCCGGCGGGGCGGCTGCTCGCGGCGGCGGCCCTGGTGGTGTGCGGCGCGGCGCTCACCCAGGGCTTCGGCCACGGCGACGCGCTCGGTCTGCTGTTCGCGACCGGGACGCTGCTGTGCGAGGCGTCCTTCTCGCTGCTGGCCGTCCCGCTGCTGCCGCGGCTGGGACCGGTCCGGGTGTCCGCGTACACGACGGTGCTCGCGGTGCCGCTGTTCGCCGCGGTGGCCGCGCTCTCCCCGTCGGCGCTGCGGGTGCCCACCGGCGGGGAGCTGCTCGCCCTGCTGTACCTCGGCGCGGTCCTGACCTGCGGCGCGTTCCTGCTCTGGTACTCCGCGCTGACCGTGCTCCCCGCGGACCGCGCGGGCCTGTTCGGCGGCCTGATCCCGCTCACCGCGACGCTCTCCGGCGCGCTCCTGACCGCGACCGCCCCCACCCTGCCGCAACTCCTCGGCGCCGCCCTGGTCACCGCCGCCCTGCTCTTCGGCACCACCACCCGCCGCCCCGCCCGCCACCCCGCCTGACCTCCACCGACGCCCACCCGGCACACCAACCCGGTACACCGCCCGACACGCCGCCGACACCCGGCACACCACCCCCGCGCGCCCCCTCCGTGCACCACCAACCCGCACCACCTCCCCGCACCTCCCCGCACCGCCCCGCCACTCGTCCGGGCCGCACCCGTTGCCGCCGCGCCGAAACGTCCGCTTAGGCTGGGCCGCGATGACAGTCGACCGCCGCAGTGTTCTGCGTTCCGCCTCCCGCCTGGCCGCGTTGAGCGCCGCCGGCGGCCTCGTCGCCGCGTGCGGCGGCCCCTCCGACGGCCGCGGCGCGAGCGGCCCCTCGGTGGCGGCCCGTCCACAGCCCGCGCACCTGACCGAGTCGCCCAGCCCCAGCCCCAGCCCCAGCGCCTCGGCCTCCGCCTCCGTCCCCACGTCCCCGGCCCCCTCCCCCACCGCCACCCCGTTCGCCCTGCCCCCGCTGGCCCCGGACACCCCGCTGGAGGTGGTGACCGGCCCGCGCAGCAAGCCGCAGTTGGCGCTGACCTTCCACGGCCAGGGCGACCCGGCGATCGCCACCGCGCTGCTGGAGGCCGCCGAGCAGCGCGGCGCCCGGCTGACCGTGCTGGCGGTGGGCAGTTGGCTGGACGAGCAGCCGCAGATCGCGCAGCGGATCCTGTCCGGCGGCCACGAGTTGGGCAACCACACCCAGAACCACCTGGACATCTGCTCGATGCGCCCGGAGCAGGCGCGCGAGGAGATAGCGCAGTGCGCGCAGCGGCTGCAGCACCTGACCGGTTCGATCGGCCGCTGGTTCCGGCCGTCCGCGGCGCAGTACGCGAACGCGATGGTCAAGGAGCAGGCGCAGCAGGTCGGTTACGCGCACGTGCTGTCCTTCGACGTCGACCCGCGCGATTACGCGGACCCGGGTGCGGAGACGGTGACCCGCCGAGTGCTGAAGACGGCCGCCGCCGGTTCGGTGGTCGCCCTGCACATGGGGCACCCGGGCACGGTCACCGCCCTGCCCGCCATCCTGGACGGCCTCGCGGAACAGGGCCTGCACGCGGTGACGGCCTCCGAACTCTGCGCCTGAACCGCCCGGTTGACCTCTGTTCCCGAACCACCCGGTTGACCTCTGCGCCCGAACGGCCCGGTTGCCGGGCGTGGCATGCTCGACCGCATGCGATACATCTTCCTGGGCGCCGGCGCGGTCGGCGGCACCATCGGCGGTCGGCTCCACCAGAGCGGCCGCGACGTCCTGCTGGTCGCCCGCGGCCCGCACCTGGCGGCACTGCGCGCCGACGGCCTGCGGCTGACCGTCCCGGACGGCGTCCACCGGCTGCCGGTCCCGGCGGTCGGCGGCCCGGAGGAGGTCGAACTGACGCCGGACGACGTGCTGGTGCTGGCGGTGAAGACCCAGCACTCGGCGGCCCTGCTCGACGCGTGGGCGCCCCGCCCGGTCGCGGGCGGCGGGACGGCGGGCGAGCGGCTGCCGCTGGTGTGCGCGCAGAACGGCGTGGAGAACGAGCGCCTGGCGCTGCGCCGCTTCGCCCGGGTGTACGGGATGTGCGTGTGGCTGCCGTCCACCCACCTGGAGCCGGGCGCGGTCTCGGCGGCGGGCTCGCCCCGCTCGGGCGTGCTGCACCTGGGCCGCTACCCGCACGGCACGGACGGGACCGCCACCCGGATCGCCGCCGACCTGCAGGACTCGCACTTCGACGGGTACGCCGTCGCGGACGTGATGGCCTGGAAGTACGCGAAGCTGCTGAGCAACCTGGGCAACGCGCTGGAGGCGGTGGCCGGTCCGATCGACGGCGAGCTGCGGATGCGGGCCTGGCGGCAGCTCGGGGCGGAGGGGCGGGCGGTGCTGGCGGCCGCCGGGATCACCCACCCGTCCGAGGAGGAGCAGCGGGTCCGGCGCGGCGACCGGGTCACGCTGGTGCCGCTGGAGGGCGCGGTGCGCGGCGGCGGTTCGTCCTGGCAGTCGCTGGTGCGCGGCACCGGCGACATCGAGGCGGACTACCTGAACGGCGAGGTCGTCCTGCTGGGCCGCCTGCACGGCGTGCCGACGCCGCTCAACGAGGCCCTGCAGCGCCTGGCCGCCGCCTTCGCCCGCGAGGGCCGCCCGGCGGGCTCCCTCCCGGACGCCGAGCTGGCCGCCCTGCTCGAACCCTGAGCGGGCGTCACGCCATCGGGTCGTCCGGCCCGTACGGGCGCAGCCGCAGCGTGCGGGCGTCGGCGGAGCGGATGGCACCGGCCGAGGCGACCAGGGTCTCCAGGTTGTCGCGCCCGGCGTGCAGGAAGCGTCCGTGCAGCCCGTCGAAGCGCCCGCGGGCGGCGTCGACGGTGACGGCGACCATGTACGGGATGGAGCCCCAGGCCTTCATGTCCCGGAACATCTCCATGCCCGCGGTCATCTCGGTGGCGACCGCGCCGGGGCTGATGTCGAGCACCACGACGCCGTGCTCGCCGACCGAGTCGGCGATGTTGTCGGAGAGTTTCAGCAGCGCGCCCTTGGAGGTCGCGTACGCGGTGTAGTGGCCGTCGGGGCGCAGCGCGAAGCCGCTGTTGAGGTTGACCACCCGGCCGCGGCGGCGCCGCACCATGCCGGGCAGGACGTTGCGCAGCAGGTTGTAGGGGCCGCGCAGGTTGGTCTCGACGACCTGCCACCACTGGGCGGGGTCGGTCTCCCAGATCGGCACCTCGGCGCGGTCGACCTGTCCGGCGTTGTTGACCAGCAGGTCGACGGGGCCGAGGTCGCGCTCGATCGAGCGGACGGCCTCCCGGACGGCGCCGGGGCGGGTGACGTCGGCGGTGACGGCGACGCCGCGGGCGCCGTGCCGGACGCACTCCTTGAGGGTGGCGATCAGCCTGTCGTGGGTGCGGCCGATCAGGCCGACGGCCATGCCCTCGGCGGCGAGCCCGACGGCGATCTCGCGGCCGATGCCGCGTCCGGCCCCGGTGACCAGTCCGACCTGCCCGGCGAGTGATCCCGTCCCCATCTGCCTGCTCCCTCCTCCGGCTGGACCTCCGCATTGTGGTCCCCGCCCGGGGGCGCACGGGGGAGCGCGCGCAGCTCACGGCCGACGCTCACCCGTTCGGCCCAGCGTCCGGCGCGCCGCCGTCGGCACGCACCGATGTGAACGGGCGTTAAGGCAGGTAGTACCGTCGTCCGGGCGGACCAGCGCGTCCGCGACACCAGGCCGGGTGATCCCCGGCTCCGTCCCGAAGGGCATTTGAGTGAGCGACATCGCACGCGTCGGAGTAGTCGGCTGCGGCCTCATGGGGTCGGGCATCGCCGAGGTCTTCGCCCGTTCCGGCCTGGACGTGCTGGTCTCGGAGGCCAGTGGCGAGGCCCTGGAGCTGGGCCGCACCCGGCTGACCAACTCCCTGGAGACCGCGGTGCGGCGCGGCAAGCTGTCCGAGGAGGACCGGGACGCGGCGCTGTCCCGACTGTCGTTCACCACCGACCTCGCCGACTTCCACGACCGCGACCTGGTCGTCGAGGCGGTCGCCGAGCGCGAGGACGTCAAGGTCAAGATCTTCCAGACCCTGGACCAGGCGGTGACCCGCCGCGACGCCATCCTGGCCTCCAACACCTCCTCCATCCCGATCGTGAAGCTCGCCGCCGCGACCGGCCGCCCCGAGCAGGTGATCGGCCTGCACTTCTTCAACCCGGCGCCGGTGCAGAAGCTCGTCGAGGTCATCCCGACCCTGACCACCTCCGCCGAGACCACCACCCGCGCCGAGCAGTTCGCCGTCGAGGTCCTCGGCAAGGAGCCGATCCGCGCCCGCGACCGGGCCGGCTTCGTGGTCAACGCCCTGCTCGTCCCCTACCTGCTCTCCGCCGTCCGGATGTTCGAGACCGGCGTCGCCACCGCCGCCGACATCGACAAGGGCATGGAGGCTGGCTGCGCCCACCCGATGGGCCCGCTGCGCCTGTGCGACCTGATCGGCCTGGACACCATCGTCTCGATCGCCGAGTCGATGTACGACGAGTACAAGGAGCCCCTGTACGCGGCCCCGCCGCTGCTCTCCCGGATGGTCGACGCGGGCCTGCTGGGCCGCAAGTCCGGCCGCGGCTTCTACGACTACACCGCGGCCTCCTGACCTGCGCTCCTCCCCACCGACCGACCCCCGCCACGGTCGCCACGGTCGAACTCCGGGGAGGCCCTGGGGAGTTCCGCCCCCTCCCGGTGCGGCCGACCGTCGACGACGGCCCGGCGCCCGCCGACGTTCCGGCTTCGTGACGCGAGCGACCGGCGGCGCGCCGGGAGGCCCGGTCCCACCACCCCCACCGCCCGCACCGCCCCGCCCCGCGCCCCCTCCCCCCGCGGGCCGTAGTCTCGGCCGGTGACCCGGACCCCCCTCGCCCCCGGCTGGGAGCCGCTGCTCGCGGCCCCCGCGGTGGACCGCCGCCTCGGCCTGACCTGGCTCTCCGGCCTCGGCTTCAACCGGGCGGCGCCCGTGGCGGTGCTGCTCGCCCTGCTGGACCTCGACGAGACCGACTGCCTGTCCCGCCCGGACCTGCCCGCCGCCGTGCTGGACGCCGCCCTCGCCCACCCGGAGCGCCGGGTCCGCAGCCGGGCGGCGGAGCTCGGCCGCCTGTCGCCGGAGCAGTGGGAACGCCTGCTCGCGGCCACCCCCGAGCCGGAGCTGCGCAGCCGGTTCGCGGAGCTCGCCGAGCAGCGCGCGGCGGCCCGGCGGCGGGGCCGCGGCGTCGGGGAGGCGCCCCACCCGGGCGCCCGGCCGCCCGCCACCGCCGCCGAGTTGGCGGCGATGGCCGCAGCGGTGCCCGACATCGTCCCGGGGAACCTGACGATCGCCCTGTGGTGGGTGGGCGCCCTGCACGACGACGGCGCGGCGATGCGCCTGCTGGCGGCCTCGCCCAAGCTGCTGGTGCGCCGCAGCGTGGCCCGGGCGCCGCGGCTGCCCGCGGACGTGGTGGAGCTGCTGGCCCGCGACGAGGACCGGGTGGTGCGGCTCTTCCTGGCCGAGTCCTGCGCGGACGCCCCGGCCTGGATGCTGCTGGAGGTGGCCTCCTGGTGGAAGGGGAGCTTCTCGTTCCCCGACCGCCCGCGTTCCCACCCGAACTTCCCGCGCGCGGGCCTGCTGCGCTTCGCCGCCGACCCGAACCCGCTGCTGCGCGCCCTCGTGCCGGACGACCCGGAGGCCACCGCCGCGGACGTCGAACGGCTCGCCGCCGACCCGGACCCGACCGTCCGCCGGACCGCCGCCGAGGACCGCCGCCTCTCCCCCGCGGCGGTGTCCGCGCTGGCCGCCGACCCCGACGCCGGGGTGCGCTACCGCGCCTGGGCCAACCCCGCGCTGCCGGTGGCGGACCTGGTGGCGCTGCTGCTGGAGCCGCGGACCGCCGAGTTCGCCGTCCGCAACCCGGCCGTCCCGCCCGCCGTGCTGCACCGGATGCTCGCCCTCGGCACCCCGCACACCGCGGCCGCGCGGTAGCTCAGGGGCTGGCGTAGCGGGCGACGTCGGCGATCCGGCAGCTGACCGGGCCGTGCGGGTCGGCGGTGCCCTGGGCGTGCTCGACGGCGTCCTGGCCGGGCGGGAGGGTGGTGGCGGCGGCCACGCCCCCGGTGACCGGGCGGCCCTGGCCGTCCTCGAAGGCGATCTGCACCACGTAGTTGCTGGTGGTGGCGGTGTGGTTGGTGATCCGGACGGTGGCGGAGGGCCACTGCAGTTGGTCGTCCACCGTGCAGGAGACCACCTCGACGTCGCCGAACGCGGCCCGCCCGGCGTCCTCCGCCCCCGGTGCCCGGTCGTCCCCGTCCGCCCCGCAGCCCGTCGCCGTCAGCACCAGCGCGGCGACCAGGCAGGCGGTGGCGATCGCTCGGATGCGCATGGTTTCCCCTCGGGCCGGACACGGGTCGTGGCCGACGCTACGAGCCGCCGGGGCCACCCGTCCGGAATGTGTCCGATCCGTAACAACCGTGCGGAGCAAGTGTGTTGACTGTACGTCAGCAAACGATTCGCCCCGGCGAGCCGCACGGCGAACGGCCCGGCGCGTGCGGGCGCCGGGCCGTTCGGGTCGTTCGGGCCGTTCGGGTCGTGACGGGAGGGGTCAGCCGTTGATCTGGTACGGGTCGCCGTAGACCTTCCACTTCAGCGGCGGGTTGAGGTCGAAGTTCTTCGCGTTGAGGAACACCCGCTGCTCGGTGTCGACCCGGCTGGTGTCGGCGTGCGCCTCCTCCTGCTTCATGATCACCTTCCGGGCGTCGAGGAAGGCGTTCAGGTAGGTGGCCTCGTCGCCGCCCTGGGCCGGAGTCTTGGCCTTCTTCATCGCGGCGGCGCGGATCCCGCCGAAGCTGTCGGAACTGCTGCCGGGGCCGTGCATCACGATGGCGTCGTAGTAGACGAACTGCCCCAGGGCGCGCAGCCCGTCCGCCTTGGCCTGCTTGACCGCGGGGTTGAAGTAGACGCGGTCGCGCTCGTCGTTCTGGGCCCGCTGGAAGACGGTGTCCTTGGCGGCGGTCTTCCAGGCGCTGACGAAGGCGCTGCCGAGGCCGGAGTGCGAGTCGGTGCCGTTGACCTTCTCCAGCGCGGGCAGGTACTTGGCCAGGACGTTGCCGGGCTTCAGGTCGGTGTAGTGCTGGACGAGTTCGAGCATGTCGCCGGTGCCGGAACAGAAGCCGATGATGCCCGCGGTGTAGCCGCGGCCGTCGCCGATGTCCTCGATGTACTTGTACTGGGCCTTCCAGTCGAGCGAGGAGTTCTCCGCCGAGGAGACCAGCTCCATGGCGATCTCCTTCTTCGCCGGGTCGTCCAGCCCGACGGACGCCACCGACACCGCGGCCGCGGCGGGCGCGGCGGCGTGTCCGGTCCCGGCCGCGGCCAGGGTCAGCGGGAGGACGCCGACCAGGACCGCGAGGGCGGTGCGGGCGGTGCGGGCGGTGCGGTGCTTGCTGGGGTGCATCTGACGCTCCGTCTGCCGGCTGCGGGCATGGGGGCGCCCGCAGCAGAGGGTTAGGAAACTTTCCTAACGGATATTGAAGCGTCCGCATCACCCCCGGCGCAAGACGTCCGACCGGATCCGCCCCGCCGCACCGCCCCGCCCCGCGCCGCACCCCCGCCCGCGCCGCCCGGAAAACCGCTGGCCACCGGGCCCACCGACGGCCACCCTGGGAGGCCATGGAGATCCGCGAAGCCACCCCCGAGAGCTGGGCCGCCGTCTGGCCGTTCTTCCACCGCATCGTCGCCGCGGGCGAGACGTTCACCTACCCGACCGACCTGACGGCCGACGAGGCCCGCGGCTGGTGGATGCTGCCCGCGCCGGACCGCACCGTGGTCGCCGTCGACGAGAGCACCGGCGGCGTCCTCGGCACCGCCAAGATGAACCGCAACCAGGCGGGCAACGGCGCCCACGTCGCCAGCGCCAGCTTCATGGTCGACCCGGAGCACGCCGGGCGCGGCACCGGCCGCGCCCTGTGCCTGGAGGCCCTGCGCTGGGCCCGCGAACGGGGCTACCGCGCCATGCAGTTCAACGCCGTGGTCGCCACCAACACCCCGGCCGTCGGCCTCTACCGCTCCCTCGGCTTCGCCGTCGTCGGCACCGTCCCCGAGGGCTTCCACCACCCCCGCCTCGGCTACGTCGACCTGTACGTCATGCACCGCCCGCTGTGACCGCCCGCCCCCGGCCGCCCCCGGAGAACACCGCCCCGCCCCGCACGTCACGCGCCCCCCGCCGCCACCGGCCGCGCCGCCACCGCCGCCGCCCGCCCCTCCCGCACCACCGCCGGGCGCGAGAGCACGGTCACCAGCAGCGAGGCCCCCGCCAGCGCCCCGATCGCCCAGCGCACCTCCACCCACTGCGCCAGGCCCCCCGCCAGCGCCGCGCCCACGCCCTGCCAGGCGATCCGGCCCGCCGACTCCACCCCCTGCACCTGGCCCCGCCCGGCCGCCGGGGTCAGCGCCAGCAGCCGCTCCTGCAGCGGCAGCGTCGCCGCGAACCCGACGCCCGCCACGCCCACCGCCAGCGCCGCCGCCCACCCCGGCGGCCGGGCCGCCAGCAGCAGGAACGGACCCGCCAGCAGCAGCCGCAACCCGTACGCCAGCCGGGCCCGCCGCGCCTCGTCCAGCAGCCGCCCCACCAGCAGGTCGCCCGCCAGCATCCCGGCCGCGCTCGCCGCCAGCAGCGTCCCGGCGGCGCCCGGCGCGTACGGCAGGAACAGCGCCTCGCAGCCCACCACCAGCCCGTTGGGCACCCACAGGTTCAGCAGCAGCGCCCGCCGCCCCGGGCGCCCCAGCAGCTCGACGTTGCCCCGCCAGGTCTCCCGCAACCCCGGCCGCCGCGGCGGCCGCACCGACCGCTCCCGCACCGTCGCCGCCACCACAGCCGTCGCCAGCGCGGTCAACACCGCGGCCGCGCCCATCAGTTGGTACGGCGACAGCAGCGTCAGCAGCGCCCCGCCGAGCGCGAAGCCGAGCACCGCCGCCCCGCCCGCGGTGACGTTCATCAGCGACCGGGCGAGCGCGTAGCCCTCCGGCGGCACGATCTCCGCCAGCAGGCCCATCCGCGTCCCGGTGCCGAGCGACTGGAAGAACCCGACCGCCAGCAGCAGCCCGAACCGCGCCGCCAGCGGCAGCCCCGGCACCGCCTGCGCCGAGGTCGCCGCCAGCGCCAGCAGGTGCAGCGCCACCAGCGTCCGGCGCGGCCGCTCCCCGTCCGCGGCCGACATCAGCGTCAACGCGCCCAGCACCGCCGCGAACGACGACCCGTACATGCTCACCGCCGTCAGGAACGGCGACCCCGTGCGCGCCTGCACCAGCACGCCCAACGCGAACCCGGACAGCGTCCCGGCCCCCGCCAGCAGCGTGAAACCTGCGTACAGCCCCGCGAACTCCCGCTGCCGCAGCAGCGCCAGATATCCGTGACCAGTCATGAAAAAAGCCTCCGACGCTGCCGCGGGCGCGTTCGAAGGCTGACATCGAGAACCTAGCACACCCAACGCCCCGCCCCCGCACGCGTTTTCGCCGCCCGGGCACGCCGGAGCACGCCGGAGCACGCCGGAGCCCCGCCGCACCCCACCCGGGGGCGCGACGGGGCTCCGTCCCGCAGCGGGCCGTCAGGCCCCGCGCAGCACCGCGCCGGTGCGCTCACCGGCCACCGCGACCGCCGCCGCGCGGGCCGCCGACGCCTCGTCGGCCGTCAGCGTCCGGTCGGTGGCCCGGAAGCGCAGCGTGTACGCCAGCGACTTCTTGCCCGCGCCCGCCTGCTCGCCGGTGAACACGTCGAACAGCCGCAGCGACTCCAGCAGTTCGCCCGCGCCCTCGCGCAGCGCCGCCTCCACGTCCGCGGCGTGCACGCCCGCGTCCACGATCAGCGCCACGTCCTGGGTCGCCACCGGGTACGCGGAGACCGGCGGGCCGGAGACCCGGCGGCCGTCCTCGAACAGCAGGTCCAGGTCGAGCTCCATCGCGCTGGTGCGCTCCGGCAGGTGCAGCGCCTTGACGACCCGCGGGTGCAGCTCACCGGCGTGGCCGACGACCTCCTCGCCGACCAGCAGCTCGGCGCAGCGCCCCGGGTGCCACGGCGCGTACTGCGCCTGGCGCACCGTCAGCTCCACGCCCGCGGCGGCGGCGACCACCCGGGCCGCCTCGACGGCGTCCGCCCAGCCGGACGGCGCGCCCTTGCCCCACCAGCCGGACGGCAGCCGCTCACCGGTCAGCGCGACGGCGACCCGGCGCGGCTGGTCGGGCAGGGCGGCGTCCAGCTCGGCGAGCTGCTCCTCGGTCGGGCGGCGGTCCACCGGCAGCCGCGGCGCGACCTTCGGCTCGGCCTTGGGCAGGAACACCGTGCCGGTCTCGAACAGCGCCAGGTCGGTGTTGCCGCGCCCCACGTTGCGCCGCAGCGCGCCCAGCAGGCCCGGCAGCAGGGTGGTGCGCAGCGCCGGCTCGGCGTCGTTCAGCGGGTTGACCAGCTTGACGGTGCGGCGGCGCGCGTCGTCCGCCTCCAGCCCGAGGGCGTCGAAGGAGGCCTCGCCGACGAACGGGTACGCGTTGATCTCCACGTAGCCCGCGCCCGCCAGCGCCACGCCGACCCGCCGGTGGAAGCGCTGCGCCTCGCTCAGGCCGCGCCCGGGCGGGGTGACCGGCATCCGGGCGGGGACGTTGTCGTAGCCCTCCAGCCGGATGACCTCCTCGGCGAGGTCGTACGGGTCGGTCAGGTCGGGCCGCCAGGACGGCGGGGTGACCTCCAGGACGTCGGTGCCGACGACGGTGCAGCCGACCTCCTGCAGGCGGCGGGTGACGGTCTCGCGGCCGTACTCGGCACCGGCGACCCGGTCGGGCAGGTCCGCGTCGATCGGGATGGTGCGCACCGGGTGCGGGGCCGCGATGTCGGTGACCCCGGCCTCGGCGGTGCCGCCCGCGATCAGCACCAGCAGGTCGACGGCGCGCTGCGCGGCGGCCCGGGCGGCCTCCGGGTCGACGCCGCGCTCGAAGCGCTTGGACGCCTCGGAGGGCAGCTTGTGGCGCTTGGCGGCGCGGGCGATGGCGACCGGCTCGAAGTGCGCGGCCTCGATGAGGATGTCGGTGGTGCCGGTGGCCAGCCCGGTCCCGGCGTCCACGACCGGGTCGAGGATCTCGGTGCTGGCGCCGCCCATGACCCCGGCCAGGCCGATCGGGCCGGAGTTGTCGCAGATCAGCAGGTCCTCGGCGGACAGCTTGCGCTTGACGCCGTCCAGCGTGGTGAGCTCCTCGCCCTCCACCGCCCGGCGGACCTGGATCGGCCCGTCCACCCGGTTGCGATCGTAGGCGTGCAGCGGCTGCCCGACCTCCAGCATCACGTAGTTGGTGATGTCGACGGCCAGCGAGACCGGGCGGATCCCGGCCTTCTGCAGGCGGCGCTGCAGCCAGATCGGCGACTTCGCGCCCGGGTCGACGCCGGTGACGGTGCGCGCCACGAAGCGGTCGCAGCCCACCGGGTCGGCGACCTTCACCAGGTAGCCGTACGAGTTGGCGGGCGGCACGTCCAGCAGCGCCGGGTCGGCCAGCGGCAGGCCGTACGCGGCGGCGGCCTCGCGGGCCACGCCGCGCATCGACAGGCAGTAGCCGCGGTCGGGGGTGACCGCGATGTCGAGCACCTCGTCGACCAGCTGCAGCAGCTCGATCGCGTCGGTGCCGGGCTCGTACTCGGGCGGCAGCACGATGATGCCGTTGTGGTCGTCACCCATGCCGAGCTCGCGGGCGGAGCAGATCATGCCGGCCGAGGTGTGGCCGTAGGTCTGCCGGGCGGAGATCGGGAACGGGCCGGGCAGCACGCCGCCGGGCAGGATCACCACGACCTTGTCGCCGACCTGGAAGTTGGTGGCGCCGCAGACGATCTCCTGCGGCTCGCCGGTGCCGTTGGCGGTGCCGACGTTGACGAAGCAGTGCCGGATCGGCTTCTTGAAGCCGGTCAGCTCCTCGATCGACAGCACCTCGCCGACCACCAGCGGGCCCTTGAGGTCGGTGCCGAGCTGCTCGACGGTCTCCACCTCGAGACCCGCGCGGACCAACCGGGCCGCGACGTCCCGGCCGGTCTCGCCCGCCGGCAGGTCGACGTACTCGCGCAGCCAGGAAAGCGGGACGCGCATCAGATCTCCATCCCGAACGGGAGGGTGAAGCGGACGTCACCCTCGACCATGTCGCGCATGTCGGCGACGTTGTGACGGTTCATCAGGATCCGCTCCAGGCCCAGGCCGAAGGCGAATCCGCTGTAGCGGCTCGGGTCGATGCCCGCGGCGACCAGCACCCGCGGGTTGACCACGCCGCAGCCGCCCAGCTCGATCCAGCCCTCCGAGGAGCAGGTCCGGCACGGGCGGTCGGGGTTGCCCACCGAGGCGCCGCGGCACACGAAGCACTGCAGGTCGATCTCGGCGCTGGGCTCGGTGAACGGGAAGTACGAGGGGCGCCAGCGCAGTTCGAGGCCGCCGCCGATCAGCTTCTCCACCAGCACCTCGATGGTGCCCTTGAGGTGGCCGAAGGTGATGCCCTCGTCCACCGCGATCGCCTCGACCTGGCGGAACACCGGGGTGTGGGTGGCGTCCAGCTCGTCGGTGCGGTAGACCCGGCCGGGGCTGACCGCGTACAGCGGCGGCTCGCCGGCCAGCATCGCGCGGATCTGCACCGGGGAGGTCTGGGTGCGCAGCACCATGCCGGAGTCGGCGGTGCCGTCGGGGGCCTCGACGAAGAAGGTGTCCTGCATCGAGCGGGCCGGGTGGTCGGCGTGCAGGTTGAGGGCGTCGAAGTTCAGCCACTCCGCCTCGACCTCGGGGCCGGACGCGACCTGGTAGCCCATCGCGACGAAGGTGTCCTCGATGCGCTCGGCGAGCGTGGTCAGCGGGTGCCGGGCGCCGCGCGGCACGCGGCCGTACGGCAGGGTGACGTCCACCGCCTCCTCGACCAGCACCCGGGCGTCGCGCTCCGCCTCCAGCTCGACCTGGCGCTTGGCCAGGGCCTGGTTGACGGCTCCGCGGGCCTGGCCGATCAGCTTGCCCGCGGCGGCCTTGGCCTGCGGGGGCAGGGCGCCGATCTCTCGGTTGGCGAGCGACAGCGGGGAGCGGTCGCCGGTGTGCGCGACCTTCGCCTGCTTGAGCTCGTCGAGGTCGGCGGCGGCGGCGAAGGCGGCGAGCGCCTCGTCCCGGGCCTGTTCCACCACCTCGGGCTTGAGGGCCTCGACCTCGACCGGGTCGTACGACTTATTGGGTGCCGACATCTCTATCTTTCCCGTGCTCCTGCTCGTGATCAGGTCTGCTGCGTCGCCGGGCGTCCCAGAACGCCAAAGGTCGAGTGTAGTCGCAGCCCGCGACCGCCCCGGGCGGGTGACCGCGCCCCGGGCGGGCTCAGAGCATGAAGTCGGGGACGCCCGCGGGCAGCACGAACCGGAACCGGGCGCCGCCGCCCTCGGCCCGGCTGATCCGGATCACCCCGCCGTGCGCCTCCACGATGCCCTTCACGATGTACAGGCCCAGGCCGGTGCCGCCCCGCCGGGAGCCCCGCCAGAACCGGGTGAACACCCGCGGCATCGCCTCCTCGGGGATGCCCGCGCCCTGGTCGCTGACGGTCACCGCGGTGCCCTCCACCACCCGCGGCGGCGTGCCGGGCACCTCCACCAGCTCCTCGGCCGGGCCGACCTCGATGGTGACGGTGCCCTCGCCGTGCCGCACCGCGTTCTCCAGCAGGTTCCCCAGCACCTGGTCGATCTTGTCCGGGTCGCCCCACTGCTCGACCGGCGGCCCGGCCACCTTGATGTCGAAGCGCTCGGCGGGGATCCCCGCGGCGACCTTCCCGGCCACGTGCCGGCGCACCGCCGCGGCCAGGTCGATCCGCTGCTTGCGGATCTCCAGCCGGCCCGCGTCGATCCGGGAGATGTCCAGCAGCTCGGCGATCAGCCGCACCACCCGGTCGGCGTCCGCGTCGACGGTCTCCAGCATGACGCGCTTCTGACCGTCGTTGAACCGCTCCCACTTGGCCAGCAGCGTCGCCGTGAAGCCCTTCACGCTGGTCAGCGGGGAGCGCAGCTCGTGCGCGACGGTGGCGATCAGCTCGGCGTGCGAGCGCTCGGTGCGCCGCCGCGCCTCGGTGCCGCGCAGCGTCACCACCACCTGCCGCACCGGCCCGCCGGGCCGCTCGCGCACGTACCTGGCACACACCAGCACCTCGCGCCCGTCCAGCAGCAGGTTCCGCTCGGGCTGCCCGGTGCGCACCGCGAGCCCGCCGTACGGGTCGGTGAGGGGCCACCAGCGGCGGCCGTCCAGGTCCTCCAGCGGCAGCGCCCGTTCCAGCTCGACGCCGATCGCGTGGCGCGCGGAGCGGCCGGTGATCCGTTCTGCGGCCCGGTTGAAGACCACCACCCGGCCCTGCCCGTCCGCGACCACCAGTCCGTCCGGCAGGTCGTCAGGTTCGACCGGTGCCCAGTTGACGCCGCCCATGGGTGTCCTCCCCCGCCCGCCCCCTCGCAGGCCCAGGAACCGACCCTAGCGCGCTCGGCCCTCGGCGCGACACCCGCCGCGGGAGCGCTGGGCGCGCGCGGAGGCGTACAGGCACACGGCGGCGGCCGTCGCGAGGTTCAGGCTCTCCGCGTGCCCGTGAATGGGCACCCGCACCACCTCGTCCGCCAGTGCGCGGGTCTCCTCCGGCAGGCCCCAGGCCTCGTTGCCGAACACCCAGGCGCACGGCCCCTGCAGGGTGCCCTCGTCCAGCTCCTGGTCCAGGTCGCGCTGCCCGGCCCCGTCCGCGGCCAGCACCCGCACCCCGGCCGCCCGCAGCCGCGCCACCGCCTCCTCCACCGGCACCCCGGTCGCCACCGGCAGGTGGAACAGGCTCCCGACGGACGCCCGCACCGCCTTCGGGTTGTACGGGTCCACCGAGGCGTCGGTCAGCACCACCGCGTCCGCCCCGGCCGCGTCCGCGGTGCGCAGCACGGTGCCCGCGTTCCCGGGGTCGCGCACGTGCGCGAGCACCGCGACCAGCTTCGGCCGGGCCGCCAGCACCTGCTCGAACGGGGTGTCGATGAACCGGCACAGCGCCACGATGCCCTGCGGGGTGACGGTGTCGCAGATGTCCGCGACGACCTCCTCGGTGGCGGTCAGCACCGGCCGCCCGGCCGCCCGCGCCGCGGCCACGATCTCCGCGTGCCGCTCGGCGGCCTCCGGCGTCGCGTACACCTCGACCACGGCGTGCTCGCCGTCCGGCAGCCGCCCGAACGCCACCGCCTCCCGCACGGCCTGCGGGCCCTCGGCCAGGAAGCGCCGCTCCTTGCCGCGCTGGTTGCGCTTGGCCAGGCGGCGGGCGGCGACGACGCGCGGGGAGCGCAGGGAGGTCAGCAGGGGGGTCTCGGTGCTCATGCTCACGATCTTCGTCACGGACGGGCGGGTGCGCGATACGCGACGGACCCGCAGGCCGGGCGGCCTGCGGGTCCGGGGAACGCTTCCAGGGCGAGCGCCTGGATCAGGCGGCGACCTTGGGGGCGTTGACGTCCTCCGGGAGCGCCTTCTGGGCAACCTCGACCAGGGCGTGGAACGCCACCGAGTCGTTCACCGCGAGGTCGGCCAGCATCTTGCGGTCGATCTCGACGCCCGCGGCCTTGAGGCCCTGGACGAAGCGGTTGTAGGTGATGCCGTTGGCACGGGCAGCGGCGTTGATGCGCTGGATCCAGAGCTGGCGGAAGTCACCCTTGCGCTTCTTGCGGTCGTTGAAGTTGTAGACCAGCGAGTGGGTGACCTGCTCCTTGGCCTTGCGGTACAGGCGCGAACGCTGACCGCGGTAGCCGGAGGCCCGCTCGAGGATGACCCGGCGCTTCTTGTGGGCGTTCACTGCCCGCTTGACGCGTGCCACTTCATTACTCCTTGATTTCCGGACCTCGGGTCGTGCCGGCGGTCCGTTATTCGATTCGGTCGGTAAGGATCAGCTGGTGCCCGCGACGCGGTCGCGGGCGGGCGATCACTTGCCGAGAAGCTTCTTGATCTTCTTCGCGTCGCCCGGGGCCATCTCGGCGTTGCCGGCCAGCTTGCGGGTCAGCGTCGAGGGCTTGTGCTCGAGCAGGTGGCGACGGCCGGCACGCTCGCGCAGCACCTTCCCGGAGCCAGTGATCTTGAAGCGCTTGCTGGCGCCGCTGTGCGTCTTCTGCTTCGGCATGTCGCCGTTTCTCCTCGTCGGTCCGTTCCGGCCCGCGCCTTGCGGCGCGGGCCGGAACTGGATGGATCTCGTCTCCAGGGCGGGACGCCCCGGAACCGGGTGCCTCGGCTCCCCGGCCCCCGAACCCGAAGGCTCAGGCGTCCTGGGCAGCCTCGGCGGGCTGCTCGACCTCGGCGGCCTCGACGGTGTCGTCGGCGCCGGCCTCGACGGCCTCGGTCTCCTCGACCTCCGCCGCCTCGACCTCGTCGGCGTCGTCCGCCTGGTCCGCGGCCGGTCCGCGACCCTGCCGCTCCGCCTTGCGGGCGTCAGCGGCGGCGCGGGCCTCGGCCATGGCCTCGGTCTTCTTCTTGTGCGGGCCGAGAACCATGATCATGTTTCGGCCGTCCTGCTTCGGAGCGGACTCCACGAAGCCCAGGTCCTGGACGTCGTCCGCGAGCCGCTGCAGCAGTCGGAAGCCCAGCTCGGGGCGGGACTGCTCACGACCGCGGAACATGATCGTGATCTTGACCTTGTCGCCCTGCTTGAGGAACCGGACGACGTGACCCTTCTTGGTGTCGTAGTCGTGCGGGTCGATCTTCGGCCGGAGCTTCATCTCCTTGATGACCGTGTGCGCCTGGTTCTTGCGCGCCTCACGGGCCTTCATGGCCGACTCGTACTTGAACTTGCCGTAGTCCATGAGCTTGCACACCGGCGGGCGCGCCGTGGCGGCGACCTCGACCAGGTCCAGGTCGTACTCCTGGGCAAGCTCCAGCGCCTTCGCGAGCGGGACGATGCCGACCTGCTCGCCGCTGGGACCGACGAGTCGCACCTCGGGGACGCGAATCCGGTCGTTGATGCGGGGCTCGGTGCTGATGGGGCCTCCTCGGTTGCACCTTTTCCGATGCGGCCGTCGGGCGGCGGTCGCACGTAGTGGCATTCGACCACTGGGCGGGGCTTCATTCATGCTCCGCTGCCCGTCGAGGGCACCGAGCGCACGAAAAAAGCCCCGCACGGTACAGGCGGGGCTCCACACGTTCCGGGATGCCCTCACGGGCACCACTGCCGACGGACACTCCCTTGACGGGCGCCCATCGCGGACCGGACCCGTCGGCCCTTCGGCCGATCAGGTGGGAGACTGTCGCGGTTGCCCTCTCGGGCCTCCTGAGTGGAGCCTCCACTTGCTGGCCGGGCAACCCGAAGAGTCGCCTGGCCGGTCAGTCTCGAATCATACCAGCGTTTCCCACTCGACCGGTATTCCAACCCCCTCCCACCCGCCTTGTACGCTCCTTGCGTACTGCGCTTTCGCACCAGCCCCCTCGGAGTGACACCTTGACCAGCCAGCCCGACCACTCGCACGAGTCCGACCAGGCCCTCGGCTTCGACGACCTGACCCGCGACATCGCCGAGGTCCCCGCCGTCGAGGTGATCACCACCGTCGCCGTCCACCTGATGAGCGCCGCCGCCGTCAAGTGCGGCCTCGCCGAGGGCGGCGAGGCCGACAAGGACCTCGACGAGGCCCGCAAGCTCATCACCGCCCTGGCCGGCCTGGTCACCGCCGGGGCCCCCGAGATCTCCAACTTCCACGCCGCCCCCCTCCGCGACGGCCTCCGCTCCCTCCAGCTCGCCTTCCGCGAGGCCTCCCTCGTCCCCGACGCCCCCGGCACCGGCCCCGGCGAGAAGTTCACCGGCCCCGTCTACTCCTGACACCCCCCACGCGCGGAAGCCGCCCGACCGGGAGGACTCCCCCGGCGGGCGGCTTCCGCCGTGCGGCTACGCGTCGTACTCCTCCAGCGGCGGGCACGAGCACACCAGGTTCCGGTCCCCGTACGCGCCGTCGATCCGTCGCACCGCGGGCCAGTACTTGTCCGCCGGGTTGACCCCCGCCGGGAAGACCGCCTCCTCGCGGCTGTACGGGTGCGTCCACTCACCGGCCAGCATCGACGCGGTGTGCGGGGCGTTGCGCAGCGGGTTGTCGTCGGCGGCCCACTCGCCCGCCCCGACCTTCTCGATCTCGCCGCGGATCGCGATCATCGCCTCGCAGAAGCGGTCGATCTCGTGCAGGTCCTCGGACTCGGTCGGCTCGATCATCAGCGTCCCGGCGACCGGGAACGACATGGTCGGCGCGTGGAAGCCGTAGTCGATGAGCCGCTTGGCGATGTCGTCGACGCTGACGCCGGTCTCCTTGCTGAGCGGCCGCAGGTCGATGATGCACTCGTGCGCGACCAGCCCGCCGGGCCCGGTGTAGAGCACGGGGTAGTGCGGGGCGAGCCGCTTGGCGATGTAGTTGGCGTTCAGCACCGCCACCTGGGTGGCGCGCTTGAGCCCCTCGCCGCCCATCAGCCGGACGTACGCCCAGGAGATCGGCAGGATCGCCGCCGAGCCCCAGGGCGCGGCCGAGATCGGTCCGACGCCGGTCGCCGGTCCGGCCTCGGCCTGCAGCGGGTGGTTGGGCAGGTACGGCGCGAGGTGCTCGCGCACCGCGACCGGGCCGACGCCGGGGCCGCCGCCGCCGTGCGGGATGCAGAAGGTCTTGTGCAGGTTGAGGTGCGAGACGTCCGCCCCGAACTTGCCGGGCTTGGCCAGGCCGACCAGCGCGTTGAGGTTGGCGCCGTCGACGTACACCTGGCCGCCGGCCTCGTGGACGAGGGCGCAGATCCGGGTGATCTCGGTCTCGAACACGCCGTGGGTGGACGGGTAGGTGACCATCAGCACGGCGAGCTGCTCGCGGTGCTGCTCGATCTTCGCCTTCAGGTCGTCGACGTCCACGTCGCCGTCGGCGAGCGTCTTGACCACGACGACCCGCATGCCGGCCATCGCCGCCGAGGCCGCGTTGGTGCCGTGCGCGGAGGACGGGATCAGGCAGACGTCGCGCTGGGTGTCCCCGTTCGCCCGGTGGTACGCCCGCACCGCCAGCAGACCGGCCAGCTCGCCCTGCGAGCCCGCGTTCGGCTGGATCGACACCGCGTCGTAGCCGGTGACCTCGACCAGCTGCTGCTCCAGCTCGCGGATCAGCGTCAGGTAGCCCTCGGCCTGCTCGACCGGCGCGAACGGGTGCAGCTGCCCGAACTCGGGCCAGGTGACCGGCTCCATCTCGGTGGTCGCGTTGAGCTTCATGGTGCAGGAGCCCAGCGGGATCATGCCGCGGTCGAGCGCGTAGTCGCGGTCGGAGAGGCGGCGCAGGTAGCGCAGCATCGCGGTCTCGGAGCGGTGGCTGTGGAAGACCGGGTGGGTGAGGTACTCGTCCTCGCGCAGCAGTTCGGCGGGCAGCGCGTCCGCGTCCTCGGCGATCTGCGCCTCGACGCCGAACGCGGCGAACACGGCCGCCAGGTGCGCGCGGGTGGTGGTCTCGTCGCAGGAGACCGACACCCGGTCGCCGTCGACCTTGTGCACGTTGACGCCACCGGCCAGCGCCGCGGCCACGACCTCGTCGGCCCGGCCCGGGACGACGGCGGTCACGGTGTCGAAGAACGCCTCGTGGGCGAGTTCGACGCCGCCCGCGCGCAGGCCCGCGGCGAGCGCGGCGGCGTAGCGGTGGGTGCGGCGGGCGATGTCGGCGAGGCCGTCGGGGCCGTGGTAGACGGCGTACATGGAGGCCATCACGGCGAGCAGCACCTGCGCGGTGCAGATGTTGGAGGTGGCCTTCTCGCGGCGGATGTGCTGCTCGCGGGTCTGCAGGGCGAGCCGGTAGGCGCGGTTGCCGTCGGCGTCGACGGAGACGCCGACCAGGCGGCCGGGCAGGTTGCGGGCGTACTCGGCGCGGACGGCCAGGTAGCCGGCGTGCGGGCCGCCGAAGCCCATCGGGACGCCGAAGCGCTGCGAGGTGCCGCAGGCGATGTCGGCGCCGAGCTCGCCGGGCGAGCGCAGCAGGGTGAGGGCGAGCAGGTCGGCGGCGACGGCGACGACGGCGCCGAGCCCGTGGGCCTGCTCGATGACGGCCTTCAGGTCCCGCACCGCGCCGGAGGCGCCCGGGTACTGGAGCAGCACGCCGAAGACGCCGCGCTCGGCGATCTCGGCGGGGATGCCGTCGGACAGGTCGGCGGTGACGACCTCGACGCCGGTCGGTTCGGCGCGGGTCTCGATCACGGCGAGGGTCTGCGGCAGGGTGTCCGCGTCGACCAGGAAGACCCCGGCCTTGTTCTTGGTGACGCGCCGGGCCAGCGCCATCGCCTCGGCTGCGGCGGTGCCCTCGTCGAGCAGCGAGGAGCCGGAGGTGTCCAGGCCGGTCAGGTCGGCGACCACGGTCTGGAAGTTGAGCAGCGCCTCCAGGCGGCCCTGCGAGATCTCCGGCTGGTACGGGGTGTAGGCGGTGTACCAGGCCGGGTTCTCCAGCACGTTGCGCAGGATCACCGGCGGGGTGAAGGTGCCGTAGTAGCCGAGGCCGATCATCGAGGTGAGGACCTGGTTGCGGCCGGCCAGCTCGCGCAGTTCGGCGAGCACCTGGGCCTCGCTGCGCCCGGCGGGCAGGCCGAGCGCGGTGAGGCTGCGGATGGCGTCGGGGACGGCGGCGTCGGACAGTTCGTCCAGGGAGGCGTAGCCGACCTGGGCCAGCATCTTCTGCTGGGCGTCGCTGTCGGGGCCGATGTGGCGGTGCTCGAAGGGGCTGGCCTGCTCAAGGTCGCTGAGCGTCGGCTGGGCGTTCATGGGGGTCGGGCCTCCTGGTCGCGGACCGGCGGTGGTACGCACGCCGACCGACTGCCGTGGAAGCCGGGCGGGCGGGCGAACCCGTCAGCCTCCCCCTCTGTCATCGGTACCTGAGAGCTTCACGCGTCCGGGCGGGGCCCGCACGGCTTGCACCGTCGGCGAGGGCGGGTCCGACCGGCTCCGGTGCCGACGGTCCTGCCCTGCTTTCCAGAGTGACCTGTTCTCGCTCGGTACGGATGCCTGAGAGATTCCGGGGAGGGGTTGCTCCTTCGGCGTCCCGCACCCCCGTCCAGCGGGGTCGGGACTCTCCCGAGCGGGCTCGGCGGTCGCCTCCGAGGTTACCAGCGCGGGCCCTTCCGATCACCGGTACGGCCCTGTGATCTGCCCCGGACGGCGGCTTCCGGGGTGCCGCCGTCCGTTACGTGCCCTTTGGTGTGAAGTGGCGGCCCGGCACGCTCCTCCGGCCGCCGCCCGCAACAGACCCTGAGGAGCAGCAGGACTGGAGGACAGCGTGCAGACCGATATCGATCCGCGCGACCTGATCGGACACAAGGCGGTCGACCGGAACGGTGACAAGATCGGCACGGTCGACGAGGTGTACCTGGACGACGCCACCGGCGAGCCGGAGTGGGCGGCCGTCCGCACGGGGATCTTCGGCCGGGACGCCTTCGTCCCGCTGACCACCAGCGAGTTCGCGGGCGACGAGTTGCGCGTCCCGTACGACAAGTCGCTGATCAGGGAGTCACCGGACTTCGGCGTGGGCCAGCACCTCTCCCCGGCCCAGGAGTTGCAGCTGTACCGCTACTACGGGCTGGACAGCGGCGGCAACGCCGGTTCGGGCCCCGCGGCGAAGGCGGCAGAGGCTGCGACCGGAACGGCGGCGGCCGCGGGTGCGGCCGCGAAGGAGCACCCGCGCCAGGAGCCCGCGGCGGACCGCGACTTCGGCACCGTCGCCTCCGCTCCCGCCCCGGCACCCGCTCCCGCCGCCACCGCGGCCGCCGCACCGACGGCCTTCGCCGCGACCCGGACCGAACCGGCGACCCAGCAGCGCCAACAGCACGAGCAACAGCACCAGTCGTCCCCGGCGGAGCGCCCGGACGGGGCGCAACCGACCGCGCCGATGGAGATCACCTGCCGCGAGGAGCGGCTCGACATCACCACCGAGTGGCACGCGGTGGGCACCACCCGGCTGCGCAAGTACGTGACCACCGAACAGGTGGAGCGCCGGGTGCCGGTGGTGCGCGAGCGGGTGCGGGTGGAGCGGATCCCGGTGTCGGACGCGGAGCGGGCGGCGCTGAGCGAGCAGGAGATCGCCGAGGCGGTCGAGGAGGTCACGCTGCACGAGGAGCGTCCGGTGGTGCGCAAGTACCTGGCGCCGGTCGAGCGGGTGCGCCTGGTGGTGGAGCGGTACACCGAGGAGGAGGTGGTCCGCGAGGAGCTGCGCCGCGAGCAGGTGGAGGTGCACGACGCGGCCACCGGCGACGGGGACGGCGAGGGGGCGCAGCAGCGCCAGCCGTGGAACGCGCAGCCGCAGTCGCCGACCGCGGCGAAGCCCCAGGCGTCCGTCGCGGACGGCAGTGCGGAGCACGCCCGTCCGGAGCCGCTGCGCTCCTGACGGCCCGCCGCGCTTCCCGACCCCGGCCCCGGTCCGCTCCGGCGGGCCGGGGCCGTCGCTTTGCCAAAGCTTCACCAATCGATATTTGACAGGGTGAAGCATTTCCCGACATGGTTACTTAAGTTCATGCACTATCGCCTGTCTGAAGCAACCCGTCGGAGGAGTCCCCGTGAGTGAGGCACCACAGCCCACCCCCACGGCCGCCAAGCCCACCAGCGCCCGGGTCCTGCCCGCCCTGATCCTGGCCATGCTGGCCTTCAGCGTGGTGCAGACCGCGGTCGTCCCGATCCTGCCGGGCCTGGCCCGCGAGCTGAACGTCTCGGGCTCCAGCATCACCTGGCTGATGACCGCCAACCTGCTCTCCGCCGCGGTCCTCACCCCGCTGCTCGGCCGCTTCGGCGACCTGCGCGGACGCAAGCCCATGCTGCTGGTCTCGCTGGCCGGCCTGGTCCTCGGTTCCGGCCTCGCCGTGTGCACCCACTCCTTCACCTGGCTGCTGGTGGCCCGGGTGCTGCAGGGCGCGGGCGGCGGCGTGCTGCCGCTGGCGATCAGCATCGTCCGCGACGAGCTGCCCCGGCACAAGGTCACCGGCGGCGTCGCCGCGATCTCCGCCTCGATGGGCGTCGGCTCCGGCCTCGGCCTGGTCGCCACCGGCCTGCTGCTGGAGCACTGGAGCTACAAGTCGATCTTCTGGATGGGCCTGGTCTTCGGCCTGGTCGCGGTCGCCCTGGTGGTCCTGCGGGTGCCCTCCGACCCGGTCGTCGACAAGGAGGGCGGCGCCGACCCGCTCGGCGCCCTCACCCTGGCCGGCTGGCTCTCCGCCCTGCTGGTCGCCGTCAGCCAGGGCAACCACTGGGGCTGGACCTCCAACCGCACCCTCGGCCTGTTCGCCGTCGCGGCCGTGGTCGCCCTGCTCTGGGTCCTCGTCGAGTCCAGGGTCACCCACCCGCTGGTCGACCTGTCGATGATGGCCCGCCCCGCCGTCGCCTTCACCAACCTCTCCGGCCTGCTGATCGGCTTCGGCATGTACGGCTCGTTCATGGTGATCAGCAACTTCGCGCAGACCCCGGAGAAGCTCGCCCACTACGGCTTCACCGCCACCGTCCTGCACGCCGGCGTCATGCTGCTGCCCTCCGCGATCGGCTCGATGGTCGCCGCCCCGCTCGGCGCCCTGCTGATCGCCCGCCGCGGCCCCCGCCTCCCGCTGGTCCTCGGCGGCCTGCTCGGCGCCGTCTCGATGGCGTACCTGGCGCTGCGCCACGGCGCCGAGTTCGACCTCTACTTCTCCTCCGCGGTCTTCGGCCTCGGCGTCGGCCTCGCCTACGCGGCGATGCCCGCCTACATCAACGGCGCCGTCCCCGCCGAGCAGTCCGGCATCGCCAACGGCATGAACGCCGTGCTGCGCACCGTCGGCGGCGCGATCGGCACCGCCGTGATGAGCGCGATCCTCACCGGCGACACCCTCAAGCTGCCGATCCCCGTGCAGCTCCCCACCGAGAACGCCTACCAGAACGCCTTCTGGGTGGCCGGCGTGATGTGCCTGGTCGCCGCCGCCGTCCCGTTCGCCATCCGCGCGGCCAAGTCCGCCCCCGCCGCCCCCGTCGAGCAGGCCGCCCCGGCCCTCACCAAGACCGACGCCTGACGGCGTCACCCTCGCGTCCTGGACACACGCGAGCAACGGGGAGCACCCCTCGCCACGGGCATCGGCGAGGGGTGCTCCCCGTTGCTCGCCCGCTCAGCCCCGCACGCTCAGCCCCCGCCCGCCGGGGGCCTGAGCGGCAACGCCCCCGAAGGCTCCAACTCCTCGTCCCCCACCGCGAACGTCCGCACCCGCCCCACCCCCGAGTACGGCGTCTCGAACCGCACCGTCACCCGCCCGACCCCGCTGCCCTGCACCCAGCCGGGCCCGAACTCGCGGTGCGTGACGTCCTGCCCGGGCCACCACCGCCGGGCCGCCGGGTCGACCTCCACCGCCTCCTCGACCGTCTCCTCGACCACGGTCGCCGGGCCCGACTCCCGTTCCTCCCGCTCCAGTTGGGCGAACAGGTCCTCCTGGGTGTAGTCCGCGAGCTGCGCGACGCCCACCCCCAGCAGCCGCACCCCGCCCGTGACGTCGACCTGCGTCGCCAGCCGCCGCGCCGTCGCGGCGATCACCTCCGCGTCGTCCGTCGGCCCGCGCAGCGTCTCGGAGCGGGTCAGCGTGGAGAAGTCGAACCGCCGGACCTTGAGCACCACCGTCCGCCCGGAGCGCCCGGCCGCCCGCAGCCGCCGCACGCAGCGCGCGGCCAACTGCTCGATCTCGTACAGGATCCGCTCCCGGTCGGCGAGGTCGACCTCGAAGGTGTCCTCCACCGACACCGACTTGGCGTCCCGGTCCGGCACCACCGGCCGCTCGTCCCAGCCGAGCGCCATCTGGAACACGCCCGCGCCGTGCGCCTTCCCCAGCAGGGCGACCAACTCCTCGAACCCGGCCTCCGCGAGGTCCGCCACCGTGGTCAACCCGGCCCGGCGCAGCGCCTGTTCGGTCGCGGGCCCGATCCCGGGCAGGGCGCGCACCGGCATCGGGGCCAGCACCCCCCGCTCGGTGCCGGGCTCGATCAGCACCAGCCCGTCCGGCTTGGCCTGCTCGGAGGCGATCTTGGCCATCAGCTTCGACCCGGCGACGCCGACGGACGCGGTCAGCCCGGTGTGCTCCACGATGTCGGCCCGCAGGTCCTCGGCCAGGGCCAGCACCAGCTGCGCCCCCTCGGCGGGCGTGGTCGCGGCGGCCAGCGCGGGCCCGTACGGCCCGGCCTCCAGGTCGACGAAGGCCTCGTCCAGGCTGAGCGGCTCCACCAGCGGGGAACGTTCCCGCAGCAGGCCCATGACGATCTCGCTGTTGGCCCGGTAGGCGTCGAACCGGCCGGTCAGGAAGGCCGCGTTCGGGCACAGCCGACGGGCCTGCGCCATCGGCATCGCCGAGTGCACCCCGAACCTGCGCGCCTCGTAGGAGGCGGTGGAGACCACGCCGCGCCCGCCGAGGCCGCCGACGATGACGGGCTTGCCGCGCAGGCTCGGCTTGGACGCCTGCTCCACCGCGGCGAAGAAGGCGTCCATGTCGAGGTGGAGGATGCTCGGCACGGTCCGCACCGCTCGATCATCCCCCGCCCCACCGACAATCCCCGCTCAGCCCTGCCCGGCGCCCCCCGCCGCGTCCGCCAGCGCCCGCGCCACCCCGTCCTCGTGCGGCCCCAGCAGCGTCGGGTCCGGCCGCAGCAGCACGCTCAGCGCCGCCTTCGCCGCGCTGCCGACCTCCCGCGCCTCGCCGTACTTCCAGGTGGTGTCGTGCCACTCCTCCACCCCGACCCCGTACGCGTCGATCCCGGCCGCCCCGCACAGCGCCAGCGCCCGCCGGACGTGGAAGGTCTGGCTGACCAGCAGCGCCCGGTCCACGCCGAAGATCCGGTGCGCCCGACTGCACGAGTCCCAGGTGTCGAAGCCCGCGTAGTCGCCGACCACCCGCACCGCGGGCACCCCGCGCTCGATCAGGTACGCGCGCATCGCGTCGGTCTCGTCGTACTGGACGGTGCCGTTGTCGCCGGTCACCAGGATCGCCCGGACCTTGTGCGCCCGGTACAGCTCCAGCGCCGCGTCCAACCGGTGCGCCAGGTACGGGGAGGGCACGCCGTCCATCAGCCCGGCGCCGAACACCATCGCGACGGGGGCCTCGGGCGCGCTCGCCACCGTGCCGACCCTCGCCGACTGGGTGAGGTGCAGCCAGGCGCTCGGCGCCAGTCCCAGCGCGGAGCACAGCACCACCGCCTGGAACCAGCGGCGCTGGCGCCGCCGGTCCACCGGCCGCACCGCGCGCCACGCCGCCCGGGCCCGCCGCCCCGCACACCTCAAGATCGTCGACACACCGACCAGGACGAACGGGGCTCGCCCGTCGGTTCCCCGGGGCCCGGTCTCAGACCGCGCGGTTGCGGCGCTGCGCCAGCTCGTCGCCCGGGTCGTGGCCGATCAGCGTCTCGCCGGTGTCGGTGCGCTCGCCGTGCAGCCGCCCCAGGGTGGTCTCCAGCTCCTGCCAGACCGCACCGACCGCGATGCCGAACACGCCCTGCCCGCCGTTCAGCAGGTCCACCACCTGCTGCGGCGAGGTGCACTCGTAGACCGTCGCGCCGTCGCACATCAGGGTCAGCCCGGTCAGCCCGGCCTGGTCGGCGGACTGCAGGTGGGTGACGGCCACCCGGATGTTCTGCAGCGACACGCCCGCGTCCAGCAGCCGCTTGACGATTTTCAGCAGGAGAATGTCCCGGAAGCTGTACAGCCGCTGCGCCCCGGCCGGGTACGCGGAGCGCACCGAGGGTTCCAGCAGGCCGGTGCGCGCCCAGTAGTCGAGCTGCCGGTAGGTGATCCCCGCGGCGGCGCAGGCCGTCGGCCCGCGGTAGCCGACCAGGGCGGACGTCGGGGCCAGCCGCTCGATCGCGGGCTGCCCGGGCTGGACGGCCGGGAAGCGGCCGAGCCGCGGCAGTTCCTCCGCCTCGGGTTCGGGCCGCCAGGGCCGCCCGATCAGGGGCCGGCCGGCCCGCGGCACGTGCACCGCGCACAGCGCCCCGGAACGCGTCTCGTCGCCGGTGCCGCTCATCGCCAACCTCCGTCCATTCCGCCCAAGGCCCCACGGGACCCGCAGGAGCCCTGCCGGGCCCCGGGCTGCGGGTGGCCCGTCCGGCGGGCCATCACCTGACGGTAGGCAGTGGTCCGAGCAGCGTCAACGATCGCCACGCCGGGGGCTTCCACAAACTTCACCCCATCGAGTGGTTATTCGTGCCCCATGAGCGGGTAGCAGAACGGATTTCCGGCCCAACCGAGTTGCGACCCGCCGCCGACCGGGCTAGCACGCCGAACCCCGCCCGGTCACCGCGGGCCACCGGCCGCACCCGGCCCCGGAGGGCCCGGGGCTACTGCGGGCCGCCGCCGAAGTCCTCCGGCGAGACCTGGTCCAGGAACTCCCGGAACTTCTCGACCTCGTCCTCCTGCTCGTCCGGGATCGAGATGCCGGCCTCCGCCAGCACCTCCTCGCTCCCGTAGATCGGCGTACCGGTGCGCAGCGCCAGCGCTATCGCGTCCGAGGGGCGCGCGCTCACCTCGACACCACCGGCGAACACCAACTCGGCGTAGAACACCCCGTCCCGGAGGTCGTTGATCCGCACCTCGGTCAGCTGCTGCCCCAGCGCGCCGAGCACGTCCTTGAACAGGTCGTGCGTCAGCGGCCGCACCGGGGTCATGCCCTGCTGGGCGAAGGCGATCGCGGTCGCCTCGCCCGGCCCGATCCAGATCGGCAGGTAGCGGTCACCGCCGACCTCCCGCAGCAGCACGATCGGCTGGTTTGAGGGCATCTCCACCCGGACACCCACGACGTCGAGCTCATTCACACCAGCAACCCTATGGCGCGCGCCCCCGATAGGAAAGCGCAGCAGGCAGCGGCCACCGCGATCCGGACCCGCTGCCCACCCGCCCGCCACCGGCCGATCAGGACCTGGCCCGCAGCCCCGCCTGCACCATCGCCGCGTGCAGCCGCACCGACAGGGTCGCCAGTTCCCGCGCCGTCGCCTCCGCGTGCGCCCGGGTCTGCGGGTTGCGGTGCCGCCGCAGCGGCGCCACCACCTGCTCCACCAGCGCCACCTCGCGCTCGGCCGCCGCCTTCACCGCCCGCAGGTGCCGCGGCTCCAGGCCGAACCGGCCCAACTCCGCCACCAACCGGGCGATCTGCAGCGCCTCGCCGTCGTACCCGCCGTCCGGGCCCGGCTGCACCAGCCCGTACGCCTCCCACTCGACCAGCTCGCGCTCCTGCGCCTCGGCCGCCGCGATCAGCTCGGCCCGGCCCAGCCGCACCCCGCCCGCCACCGCGGCCGCGGCCGCCAGCTCCCGGTCCGCCTCCTCCATCGGCCCCGGACGGCCCTCCGCCCCCGGCAGCGCCGGCGGCTGCTCGCCGCGCTCGATCGCGTCCAGGTGCTCGCGGATCACCCGCAGCGGCAGGTAGTGGTCGCGCTGCATCCGCAGCACGTACGCCAGGCGTTCCACGTCCGCCGCCGAGAACTTCCGGTAGCCGGACGGGGTGCGCTGCGGCTCGACCAGGCCCTCCGCCTCCAGGAAGCGGATCTTGGAGATCGTCACCTCCGGGAAGTCGTCCCGCAGGAAGGCCAGCACCGCGCCGATCGACAGCAGCTCGTCACCCCGCCGGCGCGCCTCGCCCGTGCGGCGCGAGGCCGGCACGGGCGAGGACCCGAGGGACGGGGTCGGAATCTGTGGGGTCACTCGGGCTCCAAACGGAGAAGTGGTCAGTACCCCCGGTGGTGGCTGGCGAAGAACACCAGCCGGTACTTCCCGATCTGCACCTCGTCGCCGTTGCTGAGCAGCACCTCGTCGATCCGCTCCCGGTTCACGTAGGTGCCGTTCAGGCTGCCCACGTCCGCGACCGAGAAGCCGCCGTCGTGCTGCCGACGGAACTCCACGTGCCGACGCGACACCGTCACGTCGTCCAGGAAGATGTCACCCTGCGGGTGCCGCCCCGCCGTGGTCACGTCCGAGTCCAGCAGGAACCGGCTGCCCGAGTTCGGGCCGCGCTGCACGATCAGCAGCGCCGAACCCGGCGGCAGCGCGTCGATCGCCGCCATCACCTCGGCCGACAGCGCCGGAGTGGCGCCCGTCGAGGTCGCGGTCGGGTCGTACGACTCGATGCCGGAGATCGAGATGGTCGAGGTGGTCTCCACCGCGCCCTCAGCGAAACCGCCACGCAGCTGCGTGCCGCAGTTCGAGCAGAAACGGGCCTGAGCCGGGTTCTGGTTCCCGCACCGCGGGCACGGGCTGGTGCCAGCCATGTTCACAGCCTCCTGGCGCGGCACACCCGACTGGACGTGCCCGGCATAGGGGTCCGGGGCAAACCCTCCACCGGAGGTTGAGGGTCCTGACGCGAAACCTATGCGCGGCCCGCCCGCCGGATCAACCGACGCGCCGTACGCCGCGTCGAACTGCCCGGTCGGGATGCCCGCGCCCTGGGTCACGTCGTCCCGGTACATCGGACGCTGCCCCTCCGGCGCCGGACGCATCGACGGCACCCCGGCGTCCTCCTGCCGGTGACGCGCGGTCGGCGCCTCCGCCGTCTTCTTGTTGCGGCCGAAAAGCTTCGAGAAAAAACTCACGGGCGAATCCCCTTGCGTGTGACAGAACCGCCCGCGGGGCAGGGTTCAAGGCTCGGTGTGGCGGTGGGACCGGCATCGGACCGGAGACTGACGAGCGGTAAGACCCAGTGTCGCCGACCCGCCGCGGAAACCCACCACCGGGGGCTGCCCGCAGCTGACGAACCGTACGGAGCGCGCCCCGTCACTTCGCCGCCGGCTTGCCGTACTGCAACGGCTTCGGCGCGGCCAACGCGTCCACCAGCACCTTCTGCTGCTGGACGATGGTCGCCCGCGCCTGATGGTTCTCCAGGCTGCGCACCACGCCACCGGGGATGTTCAGCGCCGGAGTCAGGTCCTGCGGATTGCCCACCACGGTGAAGCGGAACGGCTGCGAGACGTCCTTGCCGTCGATGCGCACACCGTTCCCCGACGAGTTGTCGGTGAAGTAGGTTCCGGCCACCACGCGCACGTCGTTGATCTGAATCGCCTCCGCCCCCGCCGCTCGGAGTTCCTGCAGGGTGTCCAGCAGCATATCGGCCTTCACCTGCCCTTGGGGATCATCGATCGTCAGCACGATCCCCGGGCCGGTCGCCTTCTCCGTCCCGGCCAGCACGCCCAGCTCGGCCGCCTTCTTCCGGGTCTGCTCCTGGGCCTCCTTGGCCTGGTTCGAGGAGTTCTCCAGCTGCGCCAGCGACTGCTCCAGCTGCGTCTTCTCCGACTGGAGGCGCTGCTGCTTGCCGTCCAGTTCGTCGAGGATCCGCACCAGGTCCTCCTGCCGGGCCCCGCGCAGCTCGCTGTGGTCGTTGGTCGAGCGGACCTGGATCGCCAGCGCCAGCCCCAGCGCGAACAGCAGCAGCGCCACCACCAGTTGGCCCCGCGACACCCGCGGCGGCCACAGCGCCGCCTTCAGCCGCGTCCGCCCGTCCGACGGCAGCCGCACCGGCTCCCGCGGCACTGCCGCCGCCACCGGCGGCTCCTCGGCCGCGGGCACCTCCTCCGGCGCCTGGACGGCCTCCCCGGCCGCGGGCTCGACCTCGCCGACCGCCCCGACCGCCCCGGCCTCCTCGGCCGCGGACCCCACCCCGGGCTCCTCGCCGACCGGCGGCTCCGCCTCCCGCTCCCGCGGCTCCTTCTCCTCGCTCACAGCCGCTCCCTACGCCCTGAACACGTGCCGACGGATCGCCGCCGCGTTCGAGAAGATCCGGATGCCCAGCACCACCACCACGCCGGTGGACAGCTGCGACCCCACGCCCAACTGGTCGCCCAGGAACACGATCAGCGCCGCCACCACGACGTTCGACAGGAAGGACACCACGAAGACCTTGTCGTCGAAGATCCCGTCCAGCATCGCCCGCACGCCGCCGAACACCGCGTCCAGCGCCGCCACCACCGCGATCGGCAGGTAGGGCACCACCGCGTTCGGCACCTCGGGCTGCACGAACACGCCGACGATCACGCCGATCACCAGACCCAGTACGGCAATCACGGTGTAGCAGCTCCTGTTCCGGTAGGAGTGGAAGTGGACTTCGCGGTCGGCCGCGCGGACTTCGACGGCGTCCCGCTCCTGGCCGCGCTCGGCGAACCGGACGGCGAGGGCGACGGCGACGGGCTCGGAGCCGCCGTCGGCTCCGCGGACGCCTCCGGCCCGGCCACCCGCAGCGTCACGCCCAGCGCGGCCGGCAGGGTCAGCGACTTCTGCGTCGACAGCGTCGAACGGATCCCGTAGCTGTCCTGGATGATCTTGAGGTAGTGGCCGCCCTCGTTGTCCTGGAAGGCCTGCGCCAGCCGCGGCCCGTCCCCGATCGCCAGCACCGTGTACGGCGGCACCAGCGGCCGGTTGTCGACCAGGATCGCGTCGCCGGCCGCCCGGATCGCCGACAGCGCGGTCAGCCGCTGCCCGTTCACGGACACCGCCTCCGCCCCGGCCAGCCACAGGCCGTTCACCGCGTACTGCAGGTCGTGGTCCTTGACCCGCCCGTTCTTGCCGTAGCCGCCGCCGTTGCGCGGATCGCTGACGTTGCCGCCCGAACCGCTGCCGGACGCGTCGTCGATCACCAGCTTGACGCCCGGACCGGTGATCTCCCCCGTCCCGGTCTGCGCCGCCAGCGCCGCCGCCCCGCCGTCGCTCCCGGTCTGCAGCGCCGCGTCCTGGGCCCGCTCGACCTTGTCGCGGTCCTCCTCGACCTGCCGCTGCAGGGCGTCCGCCGCCGCATTGGCCTCGTTGACCCGGCTGACCAGCGCGTCCCGCTCCTTCGCCAGGACGGGCGCCGCCGCGTGCGTGTTCACCGCCCCGACCGTCACCACGACCGCCGCCAGCGCCAGCCCCAGGGCCAGCACCAGCCGGCCCCTGGCCGTCGTCGGCAGCCGCGAGCTGCCCTCCGCCCCGCGCGCCCGGGCCGCCTCCGCGTACCCGTCGTCGAGCGAGTGCTCCATGACCGTGGTCAGCAGGGACATCGAGGCGTCCGGACGGCGGAAGCGCCCCTCCGGGTCACTCGGTGTCGGCGTTGCTGGCATGCGGCACATCGTTTCACGACCACGAGGTGCCCCACGACCAGCTCCCGGCCCCGCAGGACGGTTTCGGCACAGGATCGTGACAAACGCCCGGCGGGGGGGGGGGGCCCCGGCCCCCCCCCCCCGGGGGGGGGGGGGGGTGAGGGCGGGGGCGGGCCCCCCCCCGGCCCCCCCGGCCCCCCCCCCCGCGGGCGGGCCCCCCCCCGGCCCGTCGGCCGGCTCCTCCAGCAGCCGACCGACGCC